>CAZTKA010000040.1:0-26228 GCA_964614015.1 uncultured Bordetella sp.
CTTCAGGTAGTTCACCACCGCGGTTTCGTTGCCGGGCGGGTTGCTGGAATCGATCTGGATCAACGCGCGGAAGTGCCGCAGGATCTCATGTTCCTGGGCGTCCCAATCGATTTGCGGAATCTGGGCTGCCGCACCGGCTGGCAGCAGCAGGCAGAAAAGGAACAGGGGAACGAAAGACATTGAAACTAATATACAGGATCGCCCGCAGAGCAATCGCGCCGTTGTCTGTGCGCGCTACCCGTGCGCAAGGGCGCCGCGCCGGCCCGGCCGCTTCAATGGGCTGCCCCGCGCCCGCACCATGCACTCTGTTACGTTTAAGGGATGCTTGCTGCCAAAAAGGCCCTCACCATCGCTCTCGCCAAGCGCCTGGCCGCCGCCGCGGTGAAGTGCGCGGAGGAAAACAACTGGAACATGTTCATCGCCATCGTGGACGATGGCGGCAACCTCATGTACCTGGAACGCATGGACGGGGCCCAGCTCGGCAGCCAGCAGGTTTCCGTTGAGAAAGCCCGCAGCGCGCTGTTCTTCAAGCGGCCGACGAAAGCTCTGGAAGAGGCCGTCGCGGGCGGCCGCATCGTCGTCATGACGCTCGCCAACGCGATTCCCGTCGAGGGCGGCCTGCCATTGACCGCTGGCGGAGAGATCGTCGGCGCAATCGGCATCAGCGGAGGGACATCGCCGCAGGATGGAGTGGTGGCCCAGGCGGCCGTGTCGGAGCTGGAGAAAATCCTTCAGAGCTGACTGGGGCGGTTACTTCCCGAACAAGGCGGGCCACGTCTCCACCAGCGTCAGCGGCGGCGCGAGCTCCGCCTACTGCACGCGCTCCGCCAGAAACCGCTGCGCCGCGGCGAGCTCTTCCGGGCTGACGATGTGCGGACGCCCCTTGTAGATGTGCATCTCGACGTCGGCCCCGAGGTCCTTCAACACGCGTGCGCTTTCGATGGTCCTTGATTCGGCGATCCATTCATCCACGTCGCTGCCGGAAAGGAACACGCTTAAGCCCTTTAGCGACTGGCCGGCGGCCACCTTCCACTCCGTCCCCGGCGGACCCATCAGGCAGCCGCTGAAGGCCACGATCGCCGCGACCGAATTCGGGTGGCGCAGCGCATACTCGATCGCGATGCACGCTCCTTGCGAAAATCCGACGATGAAAATGTGCTCGGGGCCGAGGCGTCCCCCTTCGCTCGAATCGAGCACCAGCCAGTGGCAGCGCTCGACCGACCGCGTGAGTTGCGGTTCATTCGACTCGAGCGGCTCCATGTAACGGCCGGGATACCACAGGCCGCCGGCGGCGTACGGCGCGATCCAGCGCACGCCGCCGATATCGAGCGCGGCCGTCAGATCGAGCATTTCTTGCTTGGTGCGGGAGCGGCCGTGGAGAAGGATGCCCGCGCGGTCGGCGACTCCCCGCGCCTGGCCCGCCTCACGCAGGCGGACCAGCCGGGGGGTGGGATTGGGAGAGGACAATCAGGCAGAAGGTTTGTCGCCGCCGATGAACTCGTTCCCGCTGGCGCGCCGCGAGAACTGGGTGGCCGCCGCACGGTTGGCGGCTTCCACGGCCTCGCGATTCACGTTCTGCAGGATCGCTTCCGCATGCCCTTCGGTGCGATTGCTTTCCGGAACGACGATCGGCTCCAGCATCGCCTCGATCTCCTTGCGCTTCTCCTCGAACCACGGCGGCAGCAGGAGCTGGAAGCCCAGACGGTCGGCCGGTTCGTCGCGGGCGAAGCCGCCGACGGCCGTCGCGGCGCACTCCACCAAAATCCCGCCGGGGCAGCGGCAGTAGATCGAGTGGAAGTAGTTGCGGTCCTTGATCTCGGAGCAATCGGTATAGCCCAACTCTTCGTATAGATCCTTCTGCTTCTTCAGGTTCTCATCGGTGCCCACATCCAGAGCCATGTGGTGCGGGGTTCCGGCTCCGAACGTCCAACTGCCGGAGGGGCGGTCGGAATCATGTTGCAGAATCACGGTGCGGTTCGGACCGCCCTCGCCGATCTCATAGCGGTGGAGGTTGCCTTCCTGGCCGGTCTTGCGGAACCCCAGAGCCTCGATGAAAAAGCGCTCCGTCTCCGGGATTTCGCGGACCGAGAGCACCGCGCCGGCGAAACCGCGCATCGCGGTGTCACCCTTGATCTCGTCGGTCTGCCAGCCGACCCGCGTGTCGGTGGGCTCTTCGATCGCATCAAATTGCAAGCCCGTGGGATGGTCAAAGCGGATGTATTTCTGCCCGAAGCGTTCCTGGATCCCGCTGTGGGGAACGTTGTGGCGCTCCAGATGTTCCTTCCAGAACTTGACGGCGCCTTTCGGAACCGAATAGGCCGAAGCGGAAATTTGGCCCGATCCTTTGCGCCCGGGCACGCGTTGATACGGAAATGTTGTCATCACCGAGCCAGGCTCGGCGTTGGCGTTGGAGTAATACAGATGATAGTGCGCATAGCGGCCATCAAACAGCACGGTCTGCTTGATCATGCGCTGACCGACGACTTTCGTGAAAAAGTCGATGTCTTCTTGGGCGCGGCCGGCGCACAGAGTCAGATGATGGAAACCTGTTACGTAGGACATTGGAAGATACCTCCACGCGGATTATACCAGATGGTTTCCCGGCCCGAACGGCCATTCCGTGTCAGGCGCCATCCGGCTCGCCGTTCGCAGTCATCGAGTCGATCGAAGTGTCCGCACGCCAGCTTGCCGGACTCTCACCTCTCTCACCTTGCCGAACCCGGCCGAGCCGATAAGATAGAGATAGGGATGCCCGTCGCGATCCATGCCGTCGATCTTGCGAAGTCCTACCGCTCCGGCGATAGCGAACTGGTGATTTTCGAGGGCCTGCAGCTCGACGTCGAACAGGGCGAGCGGCTCGCATTGGTGGGCGAATCCGGCGCGGGCAAGAGCACGCTGCTGCATTTGCTCGGAGGTCTGGACAGGCCAACGAAGGGTGCGATATACTTCGGGCAGAATGACATATGCCAGTTTTCCGCGGACGATCTGGCGGCGTTCCGCAACCGGGAGCTGGGATTTGTTTGGCAGATTCACAGCCTGCTGGCCGAGTTCACGGCTGTAGAGAATGTGATGATGCCGCTGCTGATACGGGGTCAAGCCAGAGAAGAGGCAGAGCCGGTATCGTTAGCGAGGCTGGATGAGGTTGGTTTACGCAACCGCGCCCACCATAGGGCCGGGGAGTTATCGGGGGGGGAGCAACAGCGAGTGGTGCTCGCGCGGGCGCTGGTCGCCAACCCTGGCGTTCTGCTGGCCGACGAACCCACCGGCAGCCTGGATTACCGGACGGGCGAGATGATCATGGATCTCCTTGAAGATCTGCACCGCGGCCGCCGGTTGACCTCGATCCACGTCACCCACAATTTGAATTTCGCGCGCCGCGCCGACCGGGTTCTCCAACTCGATCGCGGCCGCTTGGCCGCCTACAGCGGCAATCACGTGAAGCAAGAGCAGGGCGGACATTATGTTTGAGCGCTACACCGAAAAAGCCCGCCGGGTGATCTTTTTCGCCCGGTATGAGGCCAGCCAGTTCGGCAATCCATGCATCGAGACGGAGCATCTGCTGCTCGGTCTGCTGCGCGAGGATAAGGCGCTGACCAACCGCTTTCTACGTTCGGCGGCCTCGGTTGAATCCATCCGCAAGCAGATCGAGGCGCACTCGGCGCCGCGCGAAAAAGTCTCGACTTCGGTGGATCTGCCTCTGAGCCATGAGTGCAAACGCGTGCTCGCTTACGGCGCCGAGGAAGCGGAGCGCCTGAATCACAAGCACATCGGCACCGAGCACCTGCTACTCGGCCTGCTGCGCGAGGAAAAGTGTTTCGCCGCCGATATTCTGCATGAGCGCGGCCTGCGGCTGGCGCAGGTGCGCGAAGAGATCGCCCGGGCGAGCTCGGAAAAAATGTCGTCCAACCGCCCCAAGGAAAGCTCGCTGCTGAACGAATTCAGCCGCGACCTGACGCAGGCTGCCATCGACGGCGTGCTGGATCCGCTGGTGGGCCGCGACAACGAGCTGGAGCGGGTCGTCCAGATCCTGTGCCGACGCACCAAAAACAACCCGGTGCTCATCGGCGAGCCGGGCGTGGGCAAGACCGCCATCGTCGAGGGGTTGGCTCAGCGCATCGCCGAGGGCGACGTGCCATCGTTTCTTTCCGACAAGCGCATCCTCGCGCTTGACTTGTCTCTGATCGTCGCCGGGACCAAGTACCGCGGCCAGTTCGAAGAACGGCTCAAGACCATCATGAAGGAGCTGATGGAGAACCAGAACGCCATTATCTTCATCGATGAGCTGCACACGCTGGTAGGCGCGGGTTCGGCCGAAGGCTCCCTCGACGCGGCGAATATTTTGAAGCCGGCGCTTTCACGCGGCGAAATTCAGTGCATCGGCGCGACCACACCGGCCGAGTTCCGGAAATCCATCGAAAAGGACCGCTCGCTGGAACGGCGCTTCCAGGCGGTCAAAGTTCCGCCGCCCGACGAGAAAGACGCCATCCGCATTCTGTTCGGCGTCAAGGAGCGCTACGAAAAATTCCACGCCGTGGCCTACACCGATGAGGCGCTGGAAACCGCCGTGCACGCCTCCAGCCGCTTCATCCCGGACCGCTTCCTGCCGGACAAGGCCATCGACCTGATCGACGAAGCCGGCGCGCGCGTGAAGCTGCGGCAGACCACGTTACCCGGCGAGGTCGCCGAGATCCAGAAGCGCATCAAGTTCATCGTGCACCGCATGGAGAATGCCATCGCGAATCACGAGTTCGAAAAAGCCCGCTTCTACTCCGACGAGGAGCGCAAGGAGCGTGAGAACCTGCGCGCCCTGCGCGACAAATACAATTTGGACGATACCTCGACGGGCGTCGTCACCAAGGATGATATCGAGGAAGTGGTGGCGCGCTGGACCGGCGTGCCCATGACCGCCATCCGCGAGGAGGAAGTCTCGAAGCTCCTGCGTATCGAGGAAGAATTGCACCGCCGCGTGATCAGCCAGGAGAAGGCGATCTCGGCGCTGGCGCGCGCCATCCGCCGCTCGCGCGCCGGATTGAAATCGCCCAAGCGTCCCGCCGGATCGTTCTTGTTCCTGGGACCCACCGGCGTCGGCAAGACCGAAGTCGCGCGCGCGCTCGCCGAGTTCCTGTTCGGAAGCGAAAAATCGCTGATCCGCTTCGACATGAGCGAGTTCATGGAGAAGCACTCGGTGTCGAAGCTGATCGGCTCGCCCCCCGGATATGTCGGCTACGAGGAGGGCGGCCAGTTGACCGAGCGCGTCAAGCGCGCGCCCTATTCGATCATCCTGCTTGACGAGATCGAGAAGGCGCACCCGGATGTTTATAACATCCTGTTGCAGGTCTTCGAAGACGGCCAGTTGACGGACGGCCTAGGCAACACGGTGGATTTTAAGAATACCATCATCATCATGACTTCGAACCTCGGCGCGCGCTTCCTCGACAAGCGCAGCCCGATGGGCTTCACCACCGGCGCTGGCATGCCGGCCAAGGTGGAGGACCAGGTGATGGGCGAAGTGAAAAAAGCCTTCAACCCCGAGTTCCTGAACCGTTTGGACGAGACGATTCTGTTCACTTCGCTGACCGACGAGGATCTGCTCAAGATCGTCTACCTGCTGGCCCAGCAGATCAACAAGAATCTGGAAAACAAGCAGATCAAGATCCGGCTGAACGAGGACGCCGCGAAGTACATCGTGGAGAAGACCTGCACGGACCGCAGCTACGGCGCGCGGCCTCTGCGCCGGGCTCTCCAGAAGTACATCGAGGACCCGCTGAGCGAGGCGCTGATCCAGGGCGCGCTGGCGCGGCCCGCCGAGTTCGAGGTGTACTTGGGCGAAGGCGGCATCTACTGCCGGCAACTGGTCGAAGAACCGGTTGCGGCAGGCGAAGGCGGCGTAATCGCCGCGCCACCGGAGCCTCCGGCTGCGATCCCGCTGTACATGTTCGAATAGCCGCAGTGCGGGCCGGTTTGGACCCGAAAGGCCCCGGAATCGGGTGCGAATCAGCACGAATGTTCAGACGGGAAGTGATTGAAGGGATGAGGGGAATTGGGATTCAGGAATCATGAACGCCGCGCGAATGAGGCTTGCGGCGACTCGGATCGAGTTTGCCCCTACGACTGGAGCTCGATCTCGACCTTTTTCTTTTCAGGATCGATGGCCGTGATCTTGAAGCTGCGGATCTGACCGACGCGCACGCCTTCAGGTTGGCCGGCGCCGGCGCCACCGCCCGATTTCCACTTATTCGCGAGCATCGCGGTCATGGCAGAAAGATCCGCCTTGCCCGCTCCGGCGGAGGCTTGCTGTTTCTGCTGGGGCAGCGCTGCGAACGCGGTCACGCCTTCGCCCAGTTCCACCTTGGCGCGATGGCCCGAAATATCGACGACGCGGCCCGTGACCACCTCGCCGGCCTTGTGCTCAGCCATATACTCGTCGATCGAGGCCGGCTCCAGTGCCTTCATACTCAGCCGCATGCGGCGGCGGCTCTGATCGGCCTCGACGACGGCAGCCTTCACCGTGTCTCCGACCTTTAGGACCTCATTCGGGTGATTCAAGCGCTTCTCGGCGGTGATGTCGCCAATGTGGATCATCCCCTCGATGCCGCCGCCCAGATCGAGGAATGCGCCGAACTTGGCCAGGCTGGTCACTGGGGCTTCCACCGTCGCGCCCACCGGATACTTCTTGAGTGCGTCCTCCCACGGGTCGCCCAAGGCTTGCTTAAGGCCGAGCGAGATGCGCTTCTCAGCGGCGTTCACGCCCAGAATTACGGCTTCCACCAACTCGCCTTCTTTGACCACGTCGGAGGCTTTCACGTTGCGCTTGGTCCAGGACATCTCCGAAACGTGGATCAAACCTTCCAGGCCCGGTTCGAGCTCGACGAACGCGCCGAAATCCGTCACCCGCGCCACCTTGCCCCGAACGCGCATGCCCTGCTGATACTTGCCGGCGGCGGCGGTCCAAGGGTCGGGCAGCAGTTGCTTCAGTCCCAGCGAAACCTTGCGTTTTTCGCGGTTGATCTTGAGGACCTTGAGTTCCAGTTCCTCGCCCACTTTGACTATGTCGGACGGCTTGATGCCGCGCGCGTAGCTCATATCGGATACGTGCAGCAGGCCGTCGACGCCGCCGATATCGACAAACGCGCCGAAATCCGTCAGTGTGCGCACGGTGCCGCGCGCCACGGCGCCTTCCTGCAAGCGTTCGAAAGCTTCCTGCCTGGCCTGGCGCTCGCGTTCCTCGAGCACGACGCGCCGGTCGACCACGACATCCTCGGTTGCCGTATCGAGCTTGGTGATGCGGCATTCGATCTGCTGGCCCACAAGTTTTGCAAGATCGGCGATCTCGCGCACGCCGCTGCGCGAGGCGGGCATGAACGCGCGCACACCCACATCGACCCGCAGGCCGCCCTTGACTGCTTCGATCACGGTTCCCGAAATCGTAGTCTTGTTGGCGAACGCCGCCTCGAGGCCGCTCCAGTCCCTGGGCGTCTCCACCCGGATGGTCGAAAGCAGAAAGTTTCCTTCGTCGTCGCGGCCGCGGACGCTCACCACGACCTTGGAACCCACCCCGATCTGGCCGGTGGGATTGGGGGGAAGCACGCCGTCCATCTTGCGGCCGATATCGACGAAGATTGCGTCGGGAGTCACCGATACCACGGTGCCTTCGACGGTTTCGCCGCCGGCCTGGTGGCTGTGTTCGAACTCAGAAAGGATGTCGCCGAAGGAGGTTTCGTCAGCGGGCGAGTCCGGAGACGCCTCGGGCGGGTTGGGGAAATCTACTTGGGTCATGCAGGGAAGAACCGGATCACTGTTATTGTGTCACATCCGCGGGGACGGGAGCTGGCGGCGGGTCAGTAAGATGAGGAGAGCATGGAAATCACCGACGCCTCCGGTTACGCCGGTCACGCCGACCGGATTTTCGCGCCGCGGCATGAGGAAGAGATCGCGGAAATCCTCACGCGCGCCGGGCGCGAAGGCATTCCCGTCACGATCATGGGCGCACTCACGGGTCTGGCTGGCGGAGCCGTTCCGCGGGGCGGCTGGGCCATCTCCATGGAGCACTTCAGGCGGCTCACGGTCGGTCAGGGCGCTGCGCGCGTGGGCGCGGGGACGCTGCTGCGCGACGTGCAGGCCGCCGCGCTGGCATCGGGGCAATTTTACGCGCCCGATCCAACCGAGAACACGTCGTCCATCGGCGGAAACATCGGCGCCAACGCCAGCGGCTCGCGCAGCTTCATGTTCGGCCCCACGCGCCGGTATGTGCGCGCGCTGCGCGTGGTGCACATGGACGGCAGCATCAAGGAATACCGCCGCGGCGAGCCCGTCGATTTCGAAGTTCCCGCGACGCCGGCGCCGGACGTCCGCAAGTTCTCCTGCGGCTATCAACTGAAACCGGGCATGGATTACGTCGACTTGTTTGTCGGCAGCGAAGGCACGCTCGGCGTGGTGACCGAAGCCGAGCTCGGCTTGCTGCCTGCGCCCGGCGAACTCCTGGGCGGCATCGTATTCTTTCCGAGCGAAGAGGCGGCGCTCGACGCCGTGGACCGCTGGCGGCCCACGCCCGGGCTGCGGTTGCTCGAGTTCCTGGATTCGCGATCGCTGAAGATCATGGATTCGCCGCATGGCGGCGCCGTGATCATCGAACTGGAGGGCGATTGCGAGCTCGACATGGCCGGAGCGCTCGAAAGCGAATCGTGGTTTGGCAGTTCGGCGCGCGACCGCGAGCGGTTTCGCCAGTTTCGCCATCGTTTGCCGGAAAAGATTCACGAACACATGCGCAAGTTGGGGCTGGTGGTGATCGCGACCGATTACGCGGTGCCGCTGGAGCGAAATCGTGACATCCTGAACGCCTACCGCCGTGTGCTGAGCGAGAATTTCGGGGACCGCTTCGTGATATTCGGCCACATTGGCGACGCACACCTGCACACGGAGCTGTTGCCAGAGAGCGTAGCGGAATTCGAGCGCTCGGGCGAGGTGGTGAGGGATCTGGCGCGCGAAGTGGTCGCCATGGGCGGCACGGTCGGCGCCGAGCACGGCTTGGGGAAGCGCAAGGCGCACCTTCTGAAGTTTCAGTATCCGGAGCCGGTGATCGAGGCCATGCGCGCGGTCAAGCGGCGCTTCGACCCGCATGGGTTGTTGGGGCAGGGGACGTTGTTTCAATAAGGGCTCTTCTCCAAGGCCTCATTTTCCAGCGCGCAGGACGCCGGTTTCCGGGACGCCGCGGCTCGCAGCGCCGCTCGTTCGGCGCGGGCAGCATCCAAGTCCGCGCGAAACTCAGCCGAACCGTGCTGCGCGGCCAGGACGGCCCTTGGCGGGGGCCGCTTTGGGTGCTCCGTTCTGGCTGCAAGCCGTGACAACCGTTAGGGTTAGTAGCATGAAAGTGGTGGGCAACCGGATGGCTCCGACGGTACCAGGCGGCATTTACGTACGCGACGGGTTGCCAGAGCGCGTTATAATCACTGCTGAAGTAGATGGAAGATCTGAAGAAGAAGCTCCAGGAGGAGATCACGGCGCTGGAGACCGAGCTGCGAATCGAACTCCCCAAGGAGATTCTGAGAGCCCGCGCCCACGGGGATTTGAGCGAAAACGCGGAATACCACGCCGCCAAGGAACGCCAGGCGTGGGTGCATGCCAGGCTCGGGCAGCTCCGGAAGCGGCTGCGGGAAATCTCGATGATCGATCTGGCGAAGATCCCGCATGACCGCGTGGGTCTGGGCTCGACCGTGACCGTGCTGGACATCCGCAAGGATGAGAAGATCAGTTATAAACTGGTGACCAGCGAAGACGTGGATGTTTCCAAGGGATTGATCTCGACGAGTTCTCCCATCGGGCGCGGGCTGCTGGGCAAACAAGTGGGCGACACGGTTCGCATCCAGATTCCCGGCGGCGTACGGGAGATGGAGATCATGGAAGTGACGACGATCCATCAGCAAGGGGGGTGACATCCGGTGACCATCACACATGGGATCGGAGTGGCCTGCGGCGCGATCATCCGTCTGATTGTTCGCGGCCTCGCGCTTTCGCGGATCCACCCGAACGTCCTCACGTTTCTGGGCCTGCTGATCAACATCGTGGGCGCTTATCTGCTGGCCAAGGGTCAGTTTTTCCCGGCGGGCCTGGTGATCATCGGCGCGGGGCTCTTTGACATGGTGGACGGCCGCGTGGCGCGCGAGACCAATCGCGTGACGCGATTCGGCGGCTTTTTCGATTCGGTCATCGACCGCTATTCCGATCTGGCGCTGCTGATCGGCCTGCTGGTCTGGTACGGTTCGGTGAACCGTCCGTTCTATGTTGTGCTGACGGCGATTGTGATGGCCGCGACGGTGATGATCAGTTACACGCGGGCGCGCGCGGAGAATTCGATCCCGACGTGCAAGGTCGGGTTCATGGAACGTCCCGAACGCGTGGTGTTGCTGATTATCGGCGCGCTGTTCGACCGCATGGCTCCGGTGCTGTGGGTGATCGCGGTGTTGGGGAACCTGACGGTGGTTCACCGCATGATCTTCACCTACCAGGAGGCCAAGCGCCTGGAAGAGGCGCAGTTGCACTCCGTCGGGCGCCGGGCGGTCGGCAAAGGGTAAGGCGCTCAAGTCGTCGACCAGGCCGGTGATGGGATGAGGGCCACAAACAGGGACGGGCCGTACCGGCATCGCGGCGTGGACTATGTTTTCTCGCTGCCGGAGCGGCTGCTGCGTTCTTTTTCCGCGATCGCCGGCGGCGCAGTGAAGGAAATCGGCGAAGTGGTGCTTCCGGCGCGGCTGCGGCGCACGCGTCTGTACAGTTCGCTGGTGGAATCCACGGCACGGTTTCTGATCGAACAAGTCGGACAAGCCGATGTGGCGCGCGATGACGCCACTCTGCCGGAGGATTTCCTTCTGCGCCGGACGGCCGGCAACGTCGTCGAGATCGCGGGTGTGGCCGCGTTTCGAGCCTCGCCCGTTTGGGTTCTCGCAGCGCTTGCCGATGTCGCGGGGTCCGGACGCGAGCTCATCGGAGAGATCACTGCGGCGCTGCAACAGGAAGGTCTGCTCGAACGGGGCCGGACTTTCGACAGCGTGGATCAACTGCTGGATGGTTTGGAGAAGACCTCCGGGCGCCTGGCGGGTGCGGTGAACACGCCTCCGCTCAATGTGAAGGATTTGCGCGAAGAGTGGGAGAAGCTGCGCGGGGATGCTTCCCGGATTCCCGGCGCGATTCTGCCCTCGGGCGACCGCCTCTGGAGCCAGTGGCGCGATCTGAAAAGCGAAGCGGCCTCGCAGGGGCGCTCGGTCCTGGAGCTTTCCTCGGCCCTGGCGCTCTCCGCGTTGCGGCAGATACCGGAGGAATCACGCTGGCTGTCGCGGGTGCTGCGCGTCGGAGGCCGGCGGGCGGGCGAAATCGTGGCTCGCGGACTGCTGGATCATTACACTGCGGTGCTGGCCGAGATCCGTCAAGTGGGTTTCGGCCGCGTCTGGTGGCGCGAGTTCCGCCCCTACGTTTCAGCAGCCGCGCGTCAATTCCAGCCGGGGCGTGTGTCAACCACGGAATGGCTGCTGAGAAAGTGGCGCCGCTCCCCTCGACTACAATAGAGGTTAGCCTTGTGACTCCCCTTGTCGACACCTTCGGCCGGCTGCACAACAACCTGCGCATCAGCGTTACGGACCGGTGCAACATCCGCTGCTTTTACTGCATGCCGGAAACGGGCGTGAAGTTCGAGCCGCGGGAAAATCTGCTGACCTTCGAGGAGATTGAGCGGTTTGTGCGGGTTGCCGTTACCCTGGGGATCCGCAAGCTGCGCATTACCGGCGGCGAGCCGCTGGTGCGCAAGGACCTGGCCACGCTGGTCCGGAAACTGGCCGCGATTCCCGGAATCGAAGACATCGCCATGACCACCAACGGCGTCCTGCTGGCCGAGCAGGCGCAGGCGCTGTACGAGGCGGGGCTGCGGAGGCTGAACGTTCACCTGGACACACTCGACCGGGAGCGTTTCAAGCAAATCACCCGCCGGGACGATCTGCCACGCGTCCTGGAGGGCATCGACGCGGCGCAGCGGGCCGGCTTCGGCCCTATCAAAATCAACACGGTGGCGGTGAAGAATCTGGTGGAGCCGGATATCGTCCCGCTGGCGCGTTTCGGCCGCGAGCGCGGCATCGAGATTCGCTACATCGAGTTCATGCCGCTCGATGCGCAGGGTTTGTGGGAGCGCGACCGGGTGCTGTTGACCGGCGACATGCTGGCGCTGCTGGGGCGCGAATTCGGCCCACTGGAAGAAATTCCGGACCGCGACGTGCGGGCTCCGGCGACGGAATACCGTTTCGCGGACGGGGTCGGGCGGGTTGGCTTTATCGCCAGCGTGAGCCGTCCCTTCTGTTTGAACTGCAACCGTGTCCGGCTCACCTCCGACGGCAAGCTGCGCTACTGCCTGTTCGCCATCGAGGAAACCGACGTGCGGGCTCTGCTGCGCGGCGGCGCGCCGGAGGAGGCCATCGCCGAAGCGATCCGCCAGAATGTGGCCGGCAAATGGCTTGGTCACGAGATCAACACGCAGAAATTCGTGCCGCCGCCCAGGCCAATGTACTCCATCGGCGGGTGAACTCACCGTCATCGAGTTGTAACAGAGGATCTCTAAGATAGAGCTACACATGAAAAGAACAAGATTCGCATACGCGACGGGCGCGGTGTTTCTGATTTTGGCTGGATGCGGCGGAGCCTCCGAGCAAACGCAAAACCTCATTGGGGCCGGGGCCACCTTCCCTTACCCGATCTACTCGAAGTGGTTCGACGAATACGCGAAAGTGCACCCGAACGTACGCATCAATTACCAGTCTGTGGGCTCGGGTGCGGGCATCCGCCAGGTGACCGAAGGCACGGTCGATTTCGGCGCAAGCGACGGGCCGATGACCGAGGAACAGATCCGCGCCTTCCGCGAGAAGAACGGCGCGGGCATTCTGCATTTCCCCACGGTGCTTGGCGCCGTTGTGCCGACTTACAATCTGGCCGGCGTCAGGGAAGAGTTGAAGTTTACTCCGGAAGCATTGGCGGGCATCTTCCTCGGCAAGATCAAGAAATGGAATGACCCGGCGATCGCTTCTGCGAATCCGGGCGTGAAGCTGCCGGCCACCGATATCGTCGTCGTGCACCGCGCTGACGGAAGCGGTACGACCTATGTATGGACAGACTACCTGTCCAAAGTCAGTAAGGAGTGGGAATCGGGGCCGGGCCGCGGCACCTCGGTCAATTGGCCCGTGGGGATTGGCGGCAAAGGCAATGAAGGCGTTGCGGGCACGGTGAAGCAGACGCCGAACTCCCTTGGCTATGTCGAAATGAATTATGCGGCGCAGACCAAGATGCCCGCCGCGGCGGTGAAGAACAGTTCGGGTAATTACGTCAAAGCATCGCTCGAGACGGTGACGGCGGCCGCCGCCGGCGTCGCCATCCCGGACGATTTCCGCGTCTCGATCACCAACCCTCCGGCGCCCGATGCCTATCCCATCGCATCGTTCACCTGGCTCCTGATCCCGGAACAGATCAAAGACGCCCGCAAACGCACGACGCTTGTGGAGTTCGTCCAATGGATGCTCGGCCCGGGGCAGGCGATGGCTGGCGCTCTTGAATATGCTCCTTTGCCCGCCGAGGTTGTAGCAAAGGAACAAGCGGCGTTAGCGCGAATTCAATGAGCGCGATGCCGGCCTCGACGCTGAAACGTTTGCGCTCCGGCGATTCGTTCGCCTACGTGATTACTGTGACAGCGGCAGCCAGCATCCTGGCGATCGTGATCTTGCTGTCGTATCACCTGTGGACGGATTCGGCTCAGCCGCGCGAAAAATTCGGCTGGAGTTTCGTCACCGGCCAGGTGTGGGACCCGGTGGCGGAGGAGTTCGGCGCGCTACCTTTCATCTTCGGCAGCATTGTCACCAGCATTCTGGCGCTGATTCTCGCGGTTCCAGTCGGTCTGGGGGCGGCGATTTTCCTCGCCGAGCTCGCGCCGCCCAGCCTTTCGAGCGCGCTGACGTTCACGATTGAACTGCTGGCGGCCGTGCCCAGCGTGATCTACGGATTGCTGGGGATTTTTTTGCTGGTGCCGTTTCTGCAATCGGTTGTCGTTCCTCCGCTGGTGGCGGTGTTCGGGTTCCTGCCGATTTTTCAGGGAACATTTCACGGGCTCAGCGTGTTTTCCGCGGGCATCGTCCTGGCTGTCATGATCGTGCCCTTTATGGTGTCGGTTTCACGCGAGGTGTTGCTGGCGGTCCCCAACGATCAGCGCGAGGCGGCTCTGGCGCTCGGCGCGACGCTGTGGGAAAGCACCTGGGAGGTGGTGGTTCCGTTCGCCCGCCGGGGCATTCTGGGCGCGGTGTTCCTGGCTCTGGCGCGCGCGCTCGGGGAAACGATGGCCGTGACGATGGTGATTGGGAACCGTCCGACAATCCAGGCCTCGCTGCTCGAACCCGGCTATTCCATCGCCGCGGTCATCGCCAACGAGTTCAGCGAAGCCACTTCGGATTTCTATACGCAGGCGCTGATCGAGCTTGGCCTGGTGCTGTTCGCACTGACGGTGATCGTCAATGGACTGGCGCGCCTGATGATTCTTTCCATGGACCGGGGGCTGCGGAAAGCATGAAGCTCTCTTCCCGCAGGAAGGCCGTAAATGCCGTGATGCTGACGCTCACGGGTGTCTGCACGGTGCTGGTGGCCGGGTCCTTGCTGGTGATCCTTGGGTATCTCGCCTGGAACGGGGCACGCAGCCTGAGTCTGGACTTTTTCACGCAACTGCCCGCGCCCGTGGGCGAGACTGGCGGCGGCATGGCCAACGCGATTGTCGGCAGCGGCAAAGTCCTGCTGATTGCACTGCTGGTGGGAACGCCGATCGGCTTCCTGGGCGGGATCTATCTGGCGGAATTCGGCAGGGACATGTTTCCGAACATCATCCGCTATGTGACGGACCTGCTGAACGGCGTGCCGTCCATCGTCATCGGCATATTCGCTTACGCGCTGGTAGTGCAGCCGATGCGCCATTTCTCGACGCTCGCCGGCGGAATCGCGCTCGGCATCATGATGATTCCGATCACGCTCCGGACTACCGAGGAATTCCTTCGCGGGGTTCCTCTGAGCTTGCGGGAAGGCGCGATGGCTCTGGGCGCCAGCAAGTCGCGTACGATTTTCACGGTCGTGATCCCCGCCGCCAAGAGCGCCATCCTTTCGGGACTGCTGCTGAATCTGGCGCGCGTCGCGGGCGAAACCGCTCCGCTGCTGTTCACCAGCTTTGGGAACCGCTTCTGGAGCCCGGGCTGGCTGGAGCCGACCGCGACGCTGCCCGTGATGATTTATACGTACGCGATCGCTCCGTACGAGGACTGGCACCGCCAGGCCTGGGCCGCCGGGTTCGTGCTGCTGATGCTGGTGCTGGTGGTGAACACCGCCGCCCGCCTGGTCATCGGTGGGACCGGTTCGCGAGGACGCGCATGAGAGCGCACAGGGGATAATGGTGTGACACCGATGCCAGCGGACTTTCCGGGAATCGTGCAACCAGCGGACGTTCATAAGCCGCGCGAGGCTGCCCGCGTGGGCGAAACCTCCGCCAAGCTCCGGACGGAGAACCTGAGTTTTTTCTATGGCGGATTCCAGGCCCTGCACGATGTTTCGCTCTCCATTCAGGAGCGCAAGATTACGGCTTTAATCGGCCCTTCCGGATGCGGCAAGTCGACGTTCCTGCGCGCGCTAAACCGGATTTCGGAGACCATCCGCGACACCCGCATCCGCGGCCGCATCATCCTGGACAGCGAAGACATTCTCAAGATGGAAGTCACCGCGCTGCGGCGTCGCGTGGGGATGGTGTTCCAGCGTCCCAATCCGTTCCCGAAATCGATATTCGACAACGTGGCCTACGGGGTGCGCGTCAACGGCCTGCAGCGTGGCAATCGGCTCCAGGAAATCGTGGAGAGGAGCCTGCGCCGCGCGGCCCTGTGGGATGAGGTCAAGGATAAGCTGCAGCAATCGGCGCTGGCGCTCTCTGGCGGACAGCAGCAGCGATTGTGCATCGCGCGCGCGCTCGCCGTGGACCCCGAAGTGCTGCTCCTGGACGAGCCGTGCTCGGCGCTGGATCCGATCGCCACCGCCAAGATCGAGGACTTGCTGTTCGATCTCAAGAGCCAGTGCACCATCGTGATCGTCACGCACAACATGCAGCAGGCGGCTCGCGTCGCCGATGAGACGGGCTTCTTCCTGATGGGCAGGCTGATCGAGTTTGACAGCACGGAAGTGATGTTCAAGAAGCCGTCCCAGCGGCAGACGGAGGATTACATCACGGGCCGTTTCGGATAGGATACACTCGTGCGCCATTTTGCGGAAGAACTTGAAGAACTGAACCAGGCGCTGCTTGAAATGAGCGCGCAGGTGGAATCGTCCATTCACAGCGCCGTTCAGGCGCTGGTGGAACACGACGACCGACTGGCGCGCCGCGTCATGGAGGACGAGCAGACGATCAATCACATGGAGCTCGAGCTGGACTCGCGCGTCACGCGCCTGCTCGCTTTGAATCAGCCGGTGGCCGGCGATCTGCGTCTGCTGGTGATGTGTCTCAAAATCACCACGGATCTGGAACGCATGGGTGATCTGGCCGTGAGCATCGCGGAACGAGCGATATCGTTGAATGCGTTGCGCGGTCTGGCGGACCCGCAGTTTCTCGGCCAGCCGCTGAGCGACACGCCGCGCATGGCCGGCCTGGCCGAGGACATGCTGCACCGCGCGCTGGATTCCTTCGTGAAGCGGGATGCGGATCTGGCGCTGGCCGTGCTTCCGGCCGACGACGAGGTGGACCGGATCCGCGACCGCATCTATGACGATTTGATTGCGCTGATGCAACGCGAGCCGAAGCTCGTCCAGCCGGCCGTGCACTTGATGTTTGTCGCGCGCAGCCTGGAACGTGTGGCCGACCACGCGACGAATATTGCCGAAGACGTGATTTATTTGGTCCGTGGCGTCGACGTGCGGCATCACGCTTCAGAGGCGTAGCGGCATCGAACTTGGCCGGGATCGGTTGCGATCCATTCTACTTTGCGACTTCTGCCTGAATCTCCTTCAGCAGCTTGATGTCTTCGGCCTTGGGAGCATCCGGCAGCGTGCGCACGTACGCCCAGATGTCGCCCAGCTGGGCGTCGGTCATCACCTTGGTTGAATAGGAAGGCATCTGCTTGGTGCGCGGGTTGCGCACGTACGCCGTGAACGCCGCTTGCGCCATCTTCATCGGCACCAGGCGGTTGCCGGGTCCGTTCTGGCCGCTGTAGCCGTGGCAGGCGTAGCAACTGTAATCCATATAGAGCTGCTTGCCCTTGTTCGGGTTGCCGCCGCCCTGGCCGGCGGCCGAGCCGGCCAGAATCGCGATCGCCGTCAGCGGGGCGAATGCTCCGAATACGCACTTGATCATATTTGCCTCTTTCGTGCCGTTGTAAGCTTTGCTGGCGCGCGCGGCTCAGCAAGTCACGCGCGGTTCAGCGATTACCGCGGTTGGGTGATCACGTCCAGCATCACCGGCTCGCCTTTCTTCACGCGTTCGATGCCGCGCTTAAGGGCGGGCACGAGATCCTTGGGATCGCTGATCGGGCCCTCGGAATACATGCCGTACGCCTTGGCCATCATCGCGTAGTCGATGTTGGGATCGCGCAGAGTGGTGCCGATGTGCGAATTCTCCTGGCCGCGGTTGCGCAGGCTGGTGGCCCGCGCGATGAACATCACTTCCTGGTGATAGCCGCGGTTGTTGTGCATGATGTTCAGCAGCGGAATGCGGTGATGCGCCGCGGTCCACAGGATGCCGGGCGAGTAATTCATGTCGCCGTCGGTCTGGATGTTGATCGAGATGCGCCCGAACTTGCGGTTGGCGAGCGCCGCGCCGACCGCCGCCGGAGCTCCGTAGCCCATGCCGCCCGCGCCCTGGCCACCCAGGTAGTGATACGTCTTCTTCATGTCCCACAGGCGCTGCGCCCAGCCGCCGGTGAAGCCCGACGGGGAAACGAAGCTCCAGTCTTCGTTCTTGATGAGAGGCCACAGCTCGGCTTGGATGCGAGCCAGGCTGATGGGGCTGGCATCCCAGCCATACTGCGCTGCGAGCACGGCCTGCTCGCGCGCCTGGCGGTTGGCCGCGGCGTGTTTCCTGCCGCGTTCCTCCCACCGTCGGCGCATATCCGGAGTCACGAGGCGCTTCACTTCCTCGATCAGGGCGGGGAGAGTCGCTTGCGCGTCGGCGGCGATGTAGAGGTCGCCGCCCGGGCCGCCGCCGCCGTTGATGTTGTAGTTCTGGGTCGCCAGGAATTCGGCCATGCTGATGACGATCGACTTGGCCGCGCCGCCTGCTCCGCCTCGTCCGCCGCCACCGCCGCCGCCCGCTTCCAGATTCAGCACGAGGTCGAAGGGACCTTCGCCGTTGCCGCCGAGCGGATGGCGCGTGGGGAAGTTCACCCGGTTGCCGCCGGTGTTGCAAGGGCACTGGAGCAGTTCCGCGAGCTCGACAATGAGATCGATGCCTTCCTGCGTGCGCGCGGCGTTGCCCGCGTTGATGCGCGGATTCGTCGCGTTCACCAGCTCCTTGGCGATCTGCCGTACCGAGGCCAGATCAGCGCTGGGGAACGAGGGCATGGTGATGCGCGGGATCTGCGGCCGGGTGGCCGGCATCGGGTTCATCTGCAAATCCGCGCTGATGGCGACGTTGACGGGTGCCATAGGAGGAGTCACCGCCAGCCGGTAGGCGCGGACGAACGCCTGTCCGATGCCCGTGAGGGAATCGGGTTGTGCGTCCCACTTGACGTAATCGCGGATCATCGCGCCCAGATCGACGGCGGTGTGCGCGGGCACCGCGGTATCGCCGAAGCCGGTGACCATGAAGATGGGCACGCGATCGCCGTAGGCGTTGTAAATCGCCATTGCGGCGTGCTGCACGCCGATGGTGCCGTGCAGCAGAGCCATCATCGGCTTGCCAGCGGCCTTGGCGTAGCCGTGCGCCATGGCGACGGCGTTCTCCTCGTGCGTGCAGGTGATGATCTCGGGATTGTTCTTGGTGTGGTTGATCAGCGATTCATGCAAGCCCTCGAAGCTCGAGCCTGGATTGAATGCGACGTATTCGATGCCCAGAGCCTTGATCACCTCAGCCATGTAATCGGAGCCGGGATTTTCGATCACGCTGGTGACCGGCGCGGGCTGCGCGGTGCCGTCTTCGCGCGCGATGGCCGCCGCATCTGGCTGTTGAGCCCCGCCGCCTCTGCCCTGTCCGCCTCGTCCTCCGCCCTTGGTTTGTCCGCCACCCTGCTGCTGGGCGATGATATCCGGTGTATGCGTGGCCAGCGCCGCGGCGCCCGCCCCGGCGACGGCTCCTTTCAGGAATCCGCGCCGTCCGACCGAAGTCTGCTTGAGTTTCGCCATGGTGAGGTTCTCCTAGGTCGTGGTCTTGTAACCGCTGTCGATTTTACACCATCCGGAAGACCGGGTGTGGCACAGCCACCGACCCGTGGGGCCGCCGGTTATGGCCGTGGCGGTATCTCCCGCGCATGTGTGCTTTACGTGCGCGCGGAAAAATACTTTTGGATTTGTTCCTGTAAACCGTCCAAGGTTCCAGAGACCGGAAAAAGTTCGCCGGACAAGCGCACGGGCAGATAGATCGTGCGGTGCTCGGTTTCAAAATACTGATTGACGGGCGTGGCGAGCACCCGCATGAGTTCGCTGCGCACGCCCTGTATATCTTCGTCGCGCTGCAAGACCGCGAGCAGGCCCGCTGCTCCCCAGTAGAAGAGCTGATCTTCGCCGTGGAGCATGCGGCTGATCACCTGCTGGCTGCACACTTGCATCAGTTGCTCCGCGATGCCCTGGCCGTAGCGGTTGAGGATGAGCGGGGCGCGCTCCACCCAGATCGCGGCGGCGTACAGAGGCGAATCGGATTCGAGAGCCAGCTCGAGAAGGGCGCGCGCTTCCGCGAGGCCGGGGAGTCCGGGGTCGAGGCTGAGTTGCCGCGAGGCGGAGCGCGAAGGTCTTTTCGCCGGAATCCGCAAATGGGAGCGCAGCGCGGCGATATAGTCCGCCAGATCCGCGCGGACGGTCTCGAAGGAGGTAGCGTCGACGGGTTCTGAGGCGAGCACGGCGAGTCCGTCCAGTAATTCGGCGATACCCTTGCCGGCGAACCGATGCACCGTGCCGCTGGCCGGCGTCATGGGGCCCCCTGCGTCTCCTGTGGGGCGCCCGGAGGGAGCCAGCGATGGAGCACGCGTGCCAATTCCTCGTGGCTGACCGGTTTTGCCAGGTAATCGTCCATGCCAGCGGCGAGGCAAGCTTCCTTGTGGGTTTCCATCGCGTTGGCAGTCATCGCGACGATGGGCATACGCCGTTCGCTGACGGCAGCCTCCAGTTGCCGGATCAGCATGGTGGCCTCCAGGCCATCCACCAGCGGCATGTGCATGTCCATCAGGCAAAGATCGAAGGATTGTTTTTCCAGGAGATGGAGCGCATCGGCTCCGTCGGACACCACAGTGACCTCGTGGCCCTCGCGTTCCAGCAACCGCTGGGCGACTTTCTGACTCACCGGGCTATCGTCGGCGACGAGAATCCGGGACGGGCGGGAACTGGAAGGAGCTTCGGAGCTGCGCTCACGGTGCAGCGGCCGGGCGAGGAGCGCTTCCGCGGCGGTCACGGCTTGCACGGGATTGAGCGGTTTGGGAAGCCACAGTTTCACTCCAGCCTGCCGCAACTCATCCAGGTTCGTCGGCGGCTCACTGCAAATCAGCAGGGCTGGACCGGTCGCGGCTCCGCCGGGCAGGCCGCGCGCAAGACGCAAGAATTCCAGGCCGCTCATGGAGACCATCGCGGATTCCACCACAAGCACGTCAAAAGGCAGCTCTGCCGAAGCGGCGAATTGCAGGCCTTGGGCGGCTGATGCCGCCGCCGTCACTGTGAAGCCGGAAGCGGTGAGCGCACCAGCCAGGAGTCTGCGCTCAATGAGCTGATCCTCCACCAGGAGCACGCGCGGGCGCGTGTGTTCCTCCACGATGCCGCAGCGCACGGTGAAATGGAACGTAGAGCCGCGCCCCACGTCGCTAACAACCCAGATGCGCCCGCCCATGGCCTTTACCAGGCGTGAGCAGAGCGCCAGTCCGAGGCCGACCCCCCCAGGGCGGCCGGGGCGGGCCCGCCGGTGGGGCTGAAAGATCTCTTCGAGCTGTTCAGGCGGGATGCCGATGCCGGTATCTCGCACGCAGAAGTGCAGCAGCGCCGCGTGATGATCGGCCGCTTCGGCCGACACCTCCACGCCGATCGACCCCGCGTCGGTGAACTTGATCGCATTGCCCAGCAGCTTGATCAACACCTGCCGTAAACGCGCCGCGTCGCCTGCGAGCAGAGTGGGCGTGCCGGGCGCCACTTCGCTGGTCAACTCCAGATCCTTATGGCGCAACTCAATGCTCAGGGCCTGAAGCGTCGTTTGGATGGTGCGCTCGAGATCGAAAGGCGCGTTCTCGATTTTCAACTGTCCCGCCTCGATTTTTTCGAAATCAAGCAGGTCGTCGATCACGCGGACCACACCTTCGGCGGAACTCTTAACGGTCTCCAGATAATCGCGCTGATCAGCGCTGAGCTGGGAGGCGAGAGCCAGCTCGGTCATGCCGATGATGCCGTTCATCGGCGTGCGGAGTTCGTGGCCCACGCTGGCGAGGAAGTCGCTTTTAACCCGGCTGGCGGCCTCGGCCGCTTCGCGCGCCTGGACCAACTCCCGTTCCGCGCGCTTGCGCTCGGTCACGTCCGCCAGCGTTCCGATCATCAACGCCGTTCCGGCGTTTGCGGACCGCGCAGGGCGAAGCTGGATCCAGCCTTCGCGTTCCTCGCCGTCCGCCCGGAGGAAGCGTACGGCTCCATCGAAACGGTGCAGGCCGGCTTTCGCGAGGCGGGCGCGGTCCTCGGGCTGGATGAAAGTGAACCAGCCGTCGCCCGCGATTTCGCCGATGTCCCGCTGGAGGTGGCTCGCAAACGCCGGATTGGCGTACGTGCACCGCCCGGCGGCGTCCAACTCAAAGAGTCCCACGCCGAGCGAGTCGCAAATCGTCCGAAAACGTTTCTCGGCCGCGCTTAGTTGCGCGGTGCGCTCCTCGATCAGCGCTTCGGTGCGCTCCGTGGCCGCCTGGAGTGCCGCCCGGGCCTGGCACGCTTCCCGGACGGACGCCAGACTCCGGCGGGAAAGCCATGCCAGCGGCATGGCCGTCGCCGCTAGCCAACTGGCGTGTTCGACCGAGCGCCAGATCGAATATTCCCCCGCGCCGTACACTAAAGCGGGCCACAGGAGGCCGCCGGCGAAATGCCACGCCGCCGAGGTTGCCGCGGCCGACCAGAGCAATCGCCAGTCCCGGTACAGCGCCAGCAACGCCAGCGAGCCGAATTCAAGAAAGTGAGCGTCCGCGCGCCCGCCACTCAGGTGAATCAGGAGCGCGCAGGCCAGCATCTGTCCCACGCCGATCGCCTGCCGCGCCGCCACACACGCGGACATGCTCCAGAGCACCCATAACGGAAATCCGTTCACTGCGGCGCCCAAGGCCACGGCATTCCAAATCTCCGGGTGCCAGCCTGCTTGGGGACTCCCATGCCAGCGCCACCCGGCCAGAGCCACTCCGACGGCCCACTGCAACGGCATCAGCACCGAGAAAAGGCGGTCGGCGCTTGCATTGCTCCGCAACCGCACGGCCTGGAAACCGGTTTCGGCCAGCTCGGCGACCTCGGGATCGAAGGCCGACGGAAGCGTGAGATTGGAGTTCTGCATCTGCAACTGGCCGTGACGCTTACTGGACTTATCGATACGAGAAGAGGGGTCTTTAGGCGGGACTTTGCCCGTGCTTGCCGCGTTGCGCATGGTGCGGCCCGCCTGCCCGTGATCACTGCCGGGGCTGGCCTCGCTATGATGAATCTATGCCCGAAACGACCGCCATGGCCGCGGAGTCCGTCGTGGACCCGGTTGTGAATCTGGAAAAGCAGTATTTGCTCCAGAACTACGCCCGCTTTCCGATCGTGCTGACACACGGGAAGGGCTGCTATGTCTGGGACTCGAGCGGCAAACGTTATCTGGACCTGGTCGCCGGCATCGGCGTGAACGCCCTGGGCCACGCCCATCCGCGCATGGTGAAGGTGATCCGCGATCAAGCCGCGAAGATGATTCATTGCTCCAACCTGTACTACAGCGAGTATCAGGGACCCCTGGCCGAGCGCATCTCGAAAGTCTCCGGCCTGCAGCGCGTGTTTTTCTGCAATTCCGGCACGGAAGCCAACGAGGCGGCGCTGAAGATGGTCCGCGCGCACGGACGCCGCATCAGCTCCGAGAAATTCGAAACCATCGCGCTGCACGATTCGTTTCACGGCCGGACCTACGGCGCGCTCTCCATCACCGGGCAGGAAACGTACCGCAAGGATTTCGAGCCGATGCTGCCCGGCGTGCGCTTCGTCACCCGCAACGACCTCGGCGAGCTGGAAGAGGCCGTGAACGCCAGCACGGCGGGCATTTTTCTCGAACTGATTCAGGGCGAGGGCGGCGTGAATCCCCTCACCGACGAATACATCCGCAAGGCGCGCGAGCTGGCGGACCGGCACAACGCGCTGCTGGTGTTCGATGAGATCCAGTGCGGTGTGGGACGTCCCGGGACGTATTTCGCGTATCAGATGCTGGATCCCGTAGTGTATCCGGACATCATGACGGCGGCCAAACCGCTGGCGTGCGGCATCCCTCTCGGTTTCGTGGCCGCATCCGACCGGGCCGCTAGCGTCATCGCTAGCGGCCAGCACGGCACCACTTTTGGCGGCGGACCGCTGGCCTGCCGCGCAGCGCTCGAATTCTTCAACATTCTGGACGAACTGCTGCCGGACATCATTCACGCCGGAGGCTACTTCCGCATGCAGCTCATGGACCTGGCGCGGCACTTCGGCTTCATCAAGGAGGTTCGCGGCACGGGCCTGATGATCGGCGTGGAGCTTGCGTTCCCCGGCAAGCAGATCGTGCTCGACTGCATGGAGAAGGGCTTGCTGATCAACTGCACGCATGACAAAGTGCTGCGCACGCTGCCGCCCTACATCATCAAAGAAAAGGATGTGGATCGCGCCGTCGCGGTGCTAAAGAGTGTGTTCAAGAAAACCAAACCTCCGGTAGCAAGGGCTTGAAACGGCGGGCGGCGCGCGCCGCGAAGGCGGCCTCTGTGGAAACGTCCGGGCGCATGCGCGCCGTTGTCTTCGCGCTCCTGCTCGCCGCCTACATCCTGCTTTCCGCACAGCAGATCTCATTTGCGACCTCGGCCAATGATCTCGCTCGCCACTTGCGCGACGGCGAATTGACCCTGACAGGACGCTGGGATGTTTTGCACAAGAACCTCTATTCCTACACGCATCCGGATGCGGAGTTCCTGAACCATCACTGGCTCGCGGCGGTGCTGTTTTCCTCCGTCTACAACGCGGCCGGACCGGTGGCGTTGAACCTCTTCTACATCTCGCTGGGGGGCCTCGCGTTTTTCATTTTTCTCCGGCTGGCGGAACGGGAAGCCGGCCTGAGCGTCTCCGCATGTCTGGCGGCTTTATTGCTGCCGCTGATCGCTGCGCGCGCCGGGATCCGGCCGGAGATTTTCTCCGTCGTGTTCGTCGCGGTATTCCTCTGGGTGCTTCTGGAATCGGCACGAGGCCGGATGGGCGCGCGCTGGCTGTGGGCGCTGCCGGCTCTGGAAATCCTGTGGGTGAATCTGCATCCCGGCTTTATTCTCGGCCCGCTGCTCATCGGGCTCTTTCTGTTGGCGCAACTGTTTGAGCGGCGGTGGCCGGAAGGGCGGCGCACGGCGATTGTGCTGGCGGCCTCGCTGGCCGCGGGGCTGTGCAATCCGAACGGCGTCCGCGGATTGCTGTTTCCGGTTACAGTCGTGTCGGATTACGCGTTCCCCGTGGGCGAGAACCGGTCCGTGTTCTACTGGCAAAAGCTTGCGCAAGCCGTGCGCGTAGAGGCGGCGGCGGCGGGTCTCATTCTCAGCGCGGCCGCGGCGCTGCATCGGCGCGCGAAACTGGAATGGCCCGTTTTCCTGTTCGCCGCCATCGCCGGCGCGGGAGCTCTCGCGTTCATCCGCGTTTACGTGTTTTTTGCGGGAGCCGCCCTGGTGAGCCTGAGCGCCCATGTGCGCGCGATCCGCGGAAGCCGCTCCGGGCTGCACGGGCTGGCCGCCGCGGTGTGTGTAGTGGTGGCCTTGTGGAACGCCGGAGCCGCACTCGCCGAACAGTGGCCGAACGCCGGACTGGGGCTCAAGGCCGGCGAAGACGCTCCGGCGCGTTTCCTGCAAGAAAACCGGATTCGCGGCCGCGTTTTCAATTCCTACGGCAGCGGCGGTTACCTGATCCGTTTTCTGCCCGACCTGCCGGTCTACATCGACAGCCGCCCGGAGGCGTATCCGGCAGACTTCATTCGCGACGAGTACCTGCGTGCACTGCGGGAGGAGAGCGCCTGGCGCGAAGTTCAGAGCAAGTACAATTTCGATGTAATTTTTTTCCTGCGCCTGGAGGAGACCGATGGCCGTTTCGTGTTGCGCCGCGCGCAGGATCCCGAGTGGGCCCTGGTCTCGATCGGGGACCGGGGCAACATTCTCCTGCGCCGGCGGCCCCAGTTCGCCGAGACCATCCGGTTGCACGAAGTGCGGTTCTAGTCGGGTGAGGGAACGGCGTCACGGGGCCTACAATGGAGCTATGGACAACTTGATCATCGCGGGCCGCTCATTCCGCTCCCGCTTGTTTGTCGGCACTGGAAAATACCGCAGCAACCAGGAAATGGCCCGCTGCCATGAGGCCTCTGGAGCCGAGGTGGTGACGGTCGCGGTGCGGCGCGTGAATCTGGACCGGTCCAAGGAATCGCTGCTCGACTACATCGACACGTCGAAGTATTTTTTGCTGCCGAACACGGCCGCCTGTTTCACGGCCGAAGAAGCGATCCGCACGGCGCGTCTGGGCCGCGAGGCGGGTATGTCGAACTGGGTGAAGCTGGAGGTGATCGGTGACGAGCGAACGTTGTTTCCCGATAACGCGGGTCTCCTTGAAGCCACCCGCGTGTTGACGAAGGAAGGCTTCGTGGTGCTGCCGTACACCAACGACGACCTGGTGAACGCGCGCCGCCTGATCGACGCCGGCGCCGCCGCAGTCATGCCGCTTGCAGCGCCCATTGGCAGCGGCCTTGGCATCCAGAACATGACCAACCTGCGCATCCTGCGCGAGATGATTACCGAGGTCCCGCTGGTCGT
>CAZTKA010000041.1:0-26045 GCA_964614015.1 uncultured Bordetella sp.
GCCTCTACACCGGCGGGCACCTATGGATCGCCCACGCGTTGCTGCTGAACCCGGCCAGCTATATTCCGTCGAGCAAGGTTGCGATGCTCGGCGATGCGGTGAACCAAGCCTGCGACGCGCTCGACGGCGTGACCGATGGCGTCTTGAACGATCCCCGGCGGTGCCACTTCGATCCCGCGACCCTACTGTGCAAGAACGGCGATGCTCCGGACTGTTTCACGGCGGCCCAAGTGGAGGCCGTTGGCAAGATCTATCAAGGCCCGCGCACGGACGAAGGCGAGCAGCTTTTTCCCGGCATCATGCCGGGCGGCGAGGCGGGCCCCGGCGGATGGTCGCGCTGGATCACGGGGACTGCTCCGGGCAACGGCGCGCACATGACGCTCGGGTTTCCGTTTCTGCGCTACGTCGCCTTTGAAGATCCCAACTGGGATTTCCGCACTTTCCGCTTCAACCGCCAGGAGGGTTTCGACAGCGACGTCGATTTCGTGGACCGGAAGCTGGGGCCGATTTTCGACAACATGAATCCAGACCTGCGCGCGTTCCAGGCGCGCGGTGGCAAGCTGATCCAGTATCACGGCTGGAGCGACCCGGACATCGCGCCGATGAACAGCGTCAACTACTACGAGAGCGTGGCCGCGCTGATGGACCGCAGCGCCGGAGAAGGGCTCAGGCGCACTCGGGATTTCTACCGCCTGTACATGGTCCCGGGAATGCAGCATTGCAGCGGCGGCCCGGGTACCGATAACTTCGACATGCTCACGGCCCTGGAAAAATGGGTGGAGCAGGACGTCGCGCCTGAGGCTGTGATTGCGACGCATCAAACCAACGGTGCGGTGGACCGCTCGCGTCCGCTATGCCCGTATCCTCAGGAGGCGCAGTGGACCGGTTCGGGTGATACTAACCGGGCCGAAAACTTCGTCTGCGCGCTGCCGAAGGCGCCGTAAAAGACGCCGTAACCGAGAGTTCACTTCTTGACTTCGGCCGGCGCAGTAAGCCGGAATGGGATCAGGCTTTCGGCGCCCATTACGGCAGGTTCGCCGCGCGTGGCGAGCACCATGCCGGTGCCGGCGCCGCAAGGGTCAAGTGTGCCGGTTGCATAAGGGTTTCGTCACAACCGGGAGAGGCGGTACGGCGGCGATGCGTTTCAGCCTACCGCCAAATCAGCGGAGCATCCATCCGCAAGTCAAACAGCAGCAATTCCGTGGCGGCGGAAAACCTTAAGTCAAGCTGTGGAATCCCTGTAATGCCGCATCCGTCGCCCGCAGTAAGCCGGACCCCGCCCGTTTCGACTTCTCCGGACACCAGTTGCACCCAAGCGCCGCGGCCCGGCGCCAAGGCATGCTGCGCCTGGTCGCCCGCGCGGAACAGACCCGCATAGATCGAAGCATCGGTATGGATCGGCATGCTGCCATCGCGGCCATCGGGGGAAACGTACAGACGGAAGCGGCTCTGACGCTGTTCGGGTGTGAACTTCAACTGGTGATAGGCGAAAGGGGTCGGCCGCCGCGACGGGATCAGCCAGATTTGCAGGTTGTGCTCCGTTTCATCGTGCATGTTCATCTCGGAATGGATCATGCCGTGCGAACCGGCGCTGATGAGTTGCATCTCGCCCGCGGTTATGCCCGCCTTGTGGCCGAAGCTGTCCTGATGCGTCAGGCAGCCCGCGGCGACGTAGGTGACGATCTCCACGTCGCGATGGGAGTGCGGGGGGAAACCGGAATGCGGCCGGATGTGATTTTCCACGATCACCCGCAGCGGCCCGAAATTGTTCCATGCGCGGTCGTGGTAGCCGCCGAAGGAAAACGTCATCCAGTTGTCGGTCCAGCCGAAGTCTTCGAATCCCCGCTCGGCCGAGCGGCGCACGCGCAATTCCATGCAACGATTTTCCTACAATGGGACCGATGCCCGCCGGTTCCACACGACGCGATGTGCTGAAATACTGTGCGGGAGTCCTCATGAGTCAAATTTCCGCGCCCGCCGCCTCCGCCAAGACGGCCCTGATGGCGGATCCCGTGTACCGGGAGCACGACACCGGCCCGGGCCATCCGGAGCGCCCGGAGCGTTTCGATGCGGTGATTGGCGGGCTGGAAGCCTCCAATGTAATGAGCGCGCTCGACCGCTTGGCGGCGCGGGCGGCCACGGAAGACGAGATTGCGCAGTGTCACACGCGCGACTATATCCATCTTGCCGCGCGCGAAATCCGCTCCGGAGCGAGTGAGCTGTCGACCGGCGACACGAACGTCGGGGCGCATTCCTACGATGTCGCGTTGCGGGCCGTGGGCGGCGTTCTGAACGCTGTCGATCGCGTGATCGCGGGCCAGGCTCGCAATGTGTTTTGCGCGGTGCGGCCGCCGGGGCATCACGCCCGGCCCGCGCAGGGCATGGGCTTTTGCATTTTCAACAACATCGCGATCGGGGCCCGCTATGCGCAGCGCAAGCACGGCATCGGCAAGGTTCTGATCGCGGATTGGGATGTGCATCACGGCAACGGCACCCAAGATATTTTCTATGAAGACGGCTCGGTGTTCTTTTTCAGCACACACCAGTGGCCCTGGTATCCCGGCACTGGGCCGGCAAGCCAAACCGGCGCCGGTGCGGGGAAGGGCACGACGATGAACCGTCCGTTTCCCGCAGGCTCGGGCCGGGCGGAGATCGTGGGCGCGTTTGAGAACGACCTGCGCCGCGCCGCCGATCAATTCAAGCCGGACCTGGTCATGATTTCCGCCGGATTCGACTCGCGCTTGGGGGATCCGCTGGGAGGGTTCCGGCTCTCCGATCAGGATTTTGCGGACTTGACCGGGATCATGCTGGAAATCGCCGGCGCCCACGCGGGTGGGCGGCTGGTGTCGGTGCTTGAGGGCGGATACGCCCTCGACGGTCTGGCTTCCGCCACGGTCGCGCATGTGCGAGCATTAAGTAGAGGGTCCGTCTGATGATTCAGCGCTACTCCCCCCGGTGGATGTTCGTGGCAGGCGCCGTGTTGCTGCTGACCACGGCGGCCCTTGCACAGCGTGGACGCCGTGGCGGGGGCTTCGCGTTCGGCAGCTTCGGAGGGCCGGTCGTTTCCACCTCTGATGTCGACTTTCCCGAGGAAGGCGAGTTCCATTACCTGCGCCTGGAGTACAACGACTACACGGGCAATCGCGGTTTTAACGGTTCCCGCCGCGGCCAGGCCAATGGCTGGTGGGCGCAGGACTTTCCGGACACGGAGAATCACTTCAGCTTCGGGCTGATGCGCCTGACGAATCTCAGCGTCGGCAGGCCGGCGCATCTTCCCCTGGTGACCGAAAAAGGCCAGCCTGAGATTTTCGATTATCCGTGGATTTACGTTACGCAGAACGGCTACTGGGTCGCATCCGAGGACGAAATCGAAAAGCTGCGAGAGTTCTTCGCCCGCGGCGGCTTCATGATGACCGATGATACCTGGGGTCCGCAGGAACAGGCCAGTTTCGCGGACATCATGGCGCGGGTTTTTCCGGACCGGGAGATTATCGACATCAGCGAGCAGGATCCGATCATGCACGTGATGTACGACATTCTGGATAAGGACCGGACCTACATTCCCGGGGCGCGCCATCTCGGCTACAACGGCCAGATCCAGAACGTGGGCGCGCAGCCCCGCTGGATGGCGATTCACGACAACAAAGATCGCGTGATCGTGGCCGTGAACTACGACACCGACATCGGCGATGCGTGGGAGTACGCGGACGCTCCCTTCTATCCGGAGCACATGACCACGCTCGCGTATCACTACGGCATCAACTATCTCATCTATTCGATGACGCATTAGCCCCCGCCGCCGCGGGCGGCCACTCTCCTGGGGCTCTCCGGGCCGCGCGGAAAGCTTGAAAAGATCGGGGGGCGGGACCGGCGCCAGGGAGTTCGTCAAGTACAGGTATCCACCGGCGGCGAGCACCGCCAAGACTACGACCGGGAGCAAGAAATCCTTCATGCTCCCCCGGACGATGGAAGTACCAGCGGCGTTCGGGGCGGGGAGCTGCGCCAGCAGCGGGACCCACGCGAGGGCGGCAAATGTTGTTTCATGCAGGCCCTATTTCCCGGAGCGATCGTACGTTCCGAGTGGGCGGATCCAGATGTTCCTATATCGGACTGGCGTCGAGTGGTCTTGCAGCACCAGCGGGGCCTCGGCCGGCTGCGCCCTGTACTGTGCCAGCGCGCGATGCACAGTCGGGCCCATTAGCTCCTTGCGATGATGCAGCAGGACGCCGTTGAGGAACACCGTGATGTAGGCGGGCGCGATCACGCGATCGGCTTGCATGCGCGGAGCTTCAAACACGATGTCGTAGCTCTGCCACTGGCCGGGCTTGCGCGCCGGATTGACGAGCGGTGGCCACTGGCCGTAGAGTGCGCCTGCTTGGCCGTCCGCGTAGGTCGGATTGTTCGAGGAATCAAGCACCTGCACTTCGTAGCGGCCTTGCAGGAAGATGCCGCTGTTGCCGCGGTTCTGGCTGGTTCCGCGGATCTCGGCGGGCGCGGCCCACTCGACGTGTAACTGTACGTCGCCGAAGCTTTGCCTGGTCGCCAGATCGCCCGCGCCGGGGCTCACCTCGAAGTATCCGTTCCTGACTTTCCACAGCCGTCCATTTGCTCGCGCAGGCTGCCACTGGGAAAGATCGCGGCCGTCGAACAGGACGATGGCATCGGAGGGCGCCCCTCCCGGTTGCGCGGCGGGCGCGACCTCCGGTGGATGCGGCCGGGCCGAATCATGCACGCGGTACGGCAAGCCCGGAAGAATGGGCGTGTCGGTATAGCCGAGGTCATGCGCGGGCGATTGCGCCCACGCAAGTCCCCCTATGCAGCAAACGAAGAGTACCTTCAACATGCAGTCTCCTCTCCATTTGAAGTGTACAGGTATCAGTATTGCCCAGGGCAGATCATCAACCTTGATACAGCCGCTCATGCTCTACGAATCGGGAGGCAGCGGCTGCTACGCCAAGCTCTTTTCCAGCCGGTCGAGCACCCGCATGGCCGGTAGAACCTGCGCGACGCTGGCGTTCGGCTCGCGGCCCTCCCGTATGGCCGCGAAGAATTCGCGGTCCTGGAGCTCTACGCCGTTCATCGACACATCCACCTTGGACACGTCGATCTTGTTGTTGTCGCCGTCCATCAAATCATCGTAGTAGCAGATGTAGGTGCCGTTGTCGCAGATGTAACGGAAAACGGTTCCCTGCGGCCCCTTGTTGTTGAAGGACAGCGACAAGGTGCAGATCGCGCCGGACTTCGGCACTTTCATCTGGATGCTCATATCCATGGCAATCTTGAGCTCGGGATGCAGGGGGCCTTGCAAGGCGCGGGCTTCCGAGACTTGCTCGCCGGTCTGGTATTGGAACAGGTCCACGGTGTGGCAGGCGTGATGCCACAGCAGGTGATCCGTCCAGCTCCGGGGCTGGCCCAGGACGTTCAAGTTCGTGCGGCGGAAAAAAAACGTCTGCACGTTCATCTGCTGGATCTTCAGTTCTTCCGCGAGGATTTTCCTGTGGATCCACTGATGGCTGGGATTGAAGCGGCGCGTGTGGCCGCCCATGGCGATCACCCCGGTTTCCTGTTGCACCTGGAGCAATCTTTCGGCATCGGCCAGATTGTCGGCGATCGGAATCTCGATCTGCACGTGCTTGCCGGAGCGCATCACCTGCTCACCCTGCTTGGCGTGCATCTGCGTAGGGGTCGCCAGGATCATGGCCTCCAGGCCGGGCTGCTTGAGACTCTCGGCCAAATCGCCGGTGAAATGGGGGATCTTGAATCGCCTGGCGACTTCCGCGGTCGCCTGCTGATTCCCCCCGGTGAGCGTAATCACTTCGATGCCCGGGATGTTCTGGATGGCTTCCAGATGCTTGACGCCGAACGCTCCTTGTCCGGCCACTCCAATTTTCATAGCTGTTGTCTCTCCTCAAACGGGGCGGATCGCCAGGTCCGCCGTGATGGCGCGTAAACCCATAGGGTACCATCGTGAATTGACGACTCGCCTCATCTTCTGGCTGTTGGCTTCAGCCACCGCGCTGCTGATGCTCGCGCCGATCCGCGCCGGCGACCTAGCCGGATACGACGACGCCGTGTATGCGCACATCGCGCGCGCCATCGTCGAATCCGGCGACTGGATCGACATCCAGAGCAACGGATATCCCGCGCTGGAACATCCGCCGGGATTCGTGTGGATGCAGGCCGCTTTGTTCTCCCTCTTCGGGCTTTCCGATTTTCTGGCGAAACTGCCCTCGGCGGTTTGCGGAGTCGGCACGGTGTTGCTGGTGTACTGGTTGGCGCGGCGTCTGTTGCAGGACGAGTTGGCGGCGCTGCTCGCCATGTTCGTGATGGCCGCCACCCCGTATTTCATCAAGTACACATCGCACGGCATGATGGATGTTCCGTTCACATTCCTGTTCGCGGCGGCAATCTGCGCCTGGATTCTCGCCCGCCGGAGCCCGGCGTGGTATTTCGGAGTGTGGGCATTCACGGCATATGCGCTGCTTTTGCGCGGGATCGGCGGGTTGATGGTTCCGGCGGTTCTGGCCGCGCACCTGCTGGTCTACAAGCGCCCGTATCGCTGGAAGTACGCCGCGCCTGCGCTGGCGCTCGCGTTCCTGCCGCTCGGGGCCTGGTATGCGCACCTGTATTCGCTGTACGGCGATTTCTTCTGGCAGGTCCAGTCCAGTTTTCTGGCGGCGAAGCTGGGCGGCGACGGCCTTGCGGCCTGGCGCCGCTACACCGGAGTTTTTGAGTACGCATGGATGCTGGCGCAATCCTACTGGCCGTGGCTGCCCTTCACCGTCGGTGGCCTCGTGATCGCGATCCGCCATCCGGCCCGCGGCGCCCGTCCGGAGAAGCGGACAACGGAGCGTGGGCCGCGGTCCGCCACCAAGGCGGGACCGGCAATGTCGGCGGGAGCCGCAAGGGGCCCTGCGCGCTTCCGTTTGCTGCTGCTTTGGTCCGGCGTCGTGTACGCCGCGTGCTCCGTTGCGGGCAGCCGCGTGCTGCGCTACCTGCTGCCTGCGTATCCGGCCTTTGCGATTTTTGCGGTTATCGGGCTCCAGCGCTGGATCCCGGAACGCCACCTGCGCCGGGGATTGCAATGGCTGGCTCCCGCAGCTCTGGTGGCGGCGGCGGTGATTGCGGTGGTGCCGCCGGTGAACCTGCATGCCGCCGAAATTAAGCCCATCGCCGCCGCGGCCGCCGCGAATGCGGCGCCCAAGGAGCGCATCGCCTTTTACGATGACGCGCAGCCTCGCTTCGATGAAACCGGCCAGATTCAGTGGTACGGCGGGCGGATTTTATGGATTCTGACCGAACCTTCCGCGCTCACGCACGCACTGGCCGAGCCTATCGCCAAGGTTTGGATTGTCGACGAAAAAACCTATCGCCGTGAGTTCCCGCTGCGCCCGCACACGGTGCTCGCTAGGAGCGGCCACTTGTGGTGCCTGAGGCTGGAGCCGGCTCCAGCATCTCCGACACCGTGACGAAACGCAGTCCACGATCCTTCAGCCGCGGGATGACAGCTTCGACGGCCCGCAGCGTGGCCCCGGTTTCTGGAGCGGCCGCCAATCTTCGCCCATCATGCAGGCAGATGACCGAGCCGTTTCGAACGCGGCGCACCACGGCTTCCGCCACGCGCTCGCCGGGCCATTTCCAGTCCGGTCCGAGTACGCTCCACATCACACCCGTCAGCCCAAGCCTCCGCTGCGCCGCGGCGAGGCCGAACCACCGTACCCCATACGGAGGCCGGAACCAGCGCGGCGTGACGCCCGTGATCGCGTGGATCGACTCCTGCGCCACGGCCAGTTCGCGAAAAATGAACTCCGGCGTCTTGAAATGCAGGTAGGGATGCGAATCCGAGTGATTCGCGATCTCGTGGCCGGCGTCCCGGACGGCGCGCGCGATCTCGGGGAAACGGCGGACGTTTTGCCCGCACATGAAGAAGGTCGCGCGCACACCGTGCTTTGCGAGCAACTCGAGCAGCGCCGGTGTCGAACGGCACGGCCCATCGTCGAAGGTGAGCGCGACGTCAGGCTTCCGCGGATCGCCGCGATAAAAGGACCGCCCGAACGCCTGCGAGGAGCGCCCCCGCACGGCGTACACCATCGCACCCACAACGGCGCCGGCAATTCCGGCGATGGTCCAGGCGTTCACGTCATCATCATAACGTGCGCCTGGAACATTCCACGCCCGGCTACGGCAGCGGCCGGATGCTTTTGACCTTTAGGGTCTCGCCCTGCATTTCTCCCGTCACCTCCACGCGGAAATCATCGTCCTTGTTCGACTCTTTGAAGAAAGCCAGTGCCTTCTTGTTGCCATCTTCGTCGAAGGGAAGGAACTTATGATCGTACGTGAATACGCCATAGCCGCTCTTCTGGCAGTCGGGCATGAGGGCGCATTGGCGCGGGTGGGCGTAGGCGACCAGAATGCCGCCTTCCAGCTTCGGGCCTGGGACGACGCGTGTATATGCCTTGTAGGAGCACATCCTGTCGATCAGCACGCCTTGCACCTTTGTCTCAAGGGACTCGGCGGCCAGCGGGAGGAGCACCGCCACGAGCGCTATGATGCAAAGATTTCGAAGCAAGAACATCACTTCCTCCCGGGCTCTCAGGGCTTTGCCGGGGCCGGAGCAGCCGGCTGGCTCTCGATCCACATCAGGTTCGGGCCGTCCCGGCGCGAAGTGACCTTGGGATCCGCAGTAGCAGTTCCGTAGAGCTGGTAGCGGAAAACGGCAGCTACAGTCTTGCCCGCGCACTCCGGCTTGACCTTGGCGGCGCGAATGGCTTTTTCGACCGCAGGTGTCAGCAGTTTGGCTCCGTCAGCCCAGGCGGATACGACTTGCGTATCGATTTTGCCGGGAATTCCTTGCGGGCTCACCTCGGTCCAGGTCCAGACCGTCCCGTCAACGCGCGCGCGTAGCGCGCTTTCGGGGAATTCGGGCGCGGCCAGGTTCTCAAAACAATCCAATGACGCCGGTGCGGTTGCCTGCTGAGCTTTCGTGTTCGCTGAAGTCAGGAGAACAGCCGCGGCAATCCACGGAATGTAGCGCATGATTCTCTCCTCCACGATTCATTTCCTTCGGGCGAAAGGGCGGAGAAGACGTGGAACGGCGGGGCGCTGGAATTTTTCTCAGAGTTTCCAGGAGCCGTTGCCGGGAGCGTCTCTCCCGACCCTCTCAGAGAAAGTTTCCAGTCTCAATCTTGCCACCACCTTCCGTATCAGTCAAGCGTCGTTCGGCATGAATTTGGAGCCACCGTCGGCGTCTCTGCGCAGGCGCTATCCTGAAAGAGGGCGGTGCCTTTCGGAGATTGGGAGTATGAGTCTGACCACCACGGAAGCCCCGTTCATCAAGGCCGGAACGGCAGCGAAAGCGCTCTTCATCGAACAGCCCTATCGCCTGTGCTCAGATTGAGAACCGCCAGAGCTGGCCAAGGCTGTTCCGATCGCGTGGTTTTCCAGCAGGAACCCTGCTCGGGCTTCGACGCTCTGGCGCTTCCTGCGAAACGGATTCCCCGGCTCGGCATCATGGTGAACTCAAAATTTATTTATGAGCAAAGTCGGCAATCTCGCTGGATGGATCCTCCGCCGACAATCCGCAGAGATGAAAATTCGGAGGCGAGATATGAGTCACATTCGTGTCTACCCGGTCACGCTTTCGCGCAAGGCGGGAAGTAGGCCCGGCGCACTGATGTTGCTTCCAATGAGGGGCAGATTCGAAAGGCTGACCGTGTGAAAAAGGATGACTTCGGACCGGAAGCGCCGCGCGAACGCGGTCAGGCACCAGCAGAGGCCTGGGCAACGATCAAAGAAGGCAACCGGGGACGACAGCTTTTTGATTTCGAGCGGGTCCACACTCATCCTCAGAAGCGGATTGCGAACCAGGCGAGGCTCGTTCGTGCGGGCCGGTCAGGCGCCGGGACTGTGAAGTCTGTTGCTCGGGCGGCCGGCTCCGGCCTGATCGCGCAGTTCGTCCACAACCGAACCCTCCCAGAGGGGAGTCCCGATGAAGTACGCCGCGCGGGCAATGACGTGGGCGGCCACCGGCGCCGTCAAGGAAAAGAACCCAATCACCGTTAGAAAACGAAGGGCCGTGCCCCACTCGGCGAAATCCAGCGCCTGGGCGAGCATCAGGCAGCCCAGGCCGAGCGTGATGGCCTTGCTGGTGGCCTGCATTCGCGTCAGCAGATCCGGCATCCGGAGAATTCCCAGAGCGGCCAGAGCGACAAAGAGCGTTCCCGTCAGCAGCATGAACGCGATGAAAATCTCCTTCACTGCGCGCCTCCTCTCTCCAGGAAACTCGCGAAGGCGAGCGTGCTGATAAACGTGATCAGCGCCACGACCACAGCCACGTCTAGAACGGCGTACTCGCCGGTGAGGATCGAATAGGTAGCGATCATTCCCACGACGATGGCGGCCATGAGGTCCAGAGCGACCACGCGGTCCGGCAGGCTCGGACCGCGAATCAGCCGGACGAGAGCGACCGCCAAGGCCACACTAAGCACGGCCAGGCAGAAATAGGCGACTTCAGGGAGAAACCCGGCATTCATGAGAACAACTCCTTGATCCGTCGCTCGAATCCTTGCTTGATATGGCGGCGCGCCGCTTCGAGATCGCTAGCATCCATCGTGTGAACGTAGATGGTCCGGCGGTCCTGGGAAACATCCAGGCTGAGGGAGCCGGGTGTAAGTGTGATGAGATTGCTCAAGATCATGATCTGCCAGTCCGTGGTCACATCCAGCGGAACGGCGACTACCCCGGGGCGCAGATCGCGCGCGGGCCGAAGAGTATCAAAGGCCAGCCGAATATTCGCCGTCACCAGTTCCCGTAAGAAAAAGGCTACAAATTCCAAGATGAGAAACACCTTCTTGAGGACTCCGATCACGGCCTTTCCCCCAATATGGCTCGCATGTACGGCGCCGGATCGATCAACTGACGGGCGGCCGCGTGAGCGAGCGAATAAACAGATTCGGCGCCCACTCCAATGGCGACCGTCAGGAGCGCCAGAACGATCGCGGGAATCCAAAGAACACAAGACACGCGAACCCGGTCCGCGGGACCTTCCGGCGAGGGTCTCCAAAAAGCTTCCCCCCAGATCTTCATCATAGAAACCAGCGTGAACACACTTACGGCCAGCGAAACCGCGACGATCGTGTATGCTCGCGCCTGAATGCCGGCCTTCACCAACACCAGTTTCGCGAAAAAACCGCTGAACGGGGGGAATCCCGCCAGCGAAAGCGCGGGCAACAGAAACAGCGGCGCCACATACGGATACAGGGCGTAAAGGCCGCCCAGCTTCTTGAGTTCGAACGATCCAGCCAGCCGGCGGGCGATGCCGCTCACCAGAAACAGATTGCTCTTGACCACGCTGTGGTGGAGCATGAACACGATCGAGCCGGCAATCGCGTCAGAAGTGAACAGCCCAAGGCCCATGACCATGTAACCCACCTGGCTGACGCTATGAAACGCAAGAATCCGGCGGAATTCGTTCTGCGCCATTGCGCCCAGGACCCCAGTGAGCATTGTCGCGCCTGCCAGGAACAAGATGAGTCTGTGCGTAAACGCAGCGTCGCCCACGAACAACAACGTGAAGATGCGGATCAGCGAATACACGCCCACCTTGGTGAGAAGACCGGCAAAAATCGTCGAGATAGCCACGGGCGGCGTGTGGTAGGACGCGGGGAGCCAAAAAAACAGCGGGAACATCGCGGCCTTGGTGCCGAATGCGACCAGGAGCAACATGGCCAGCACGGTGGGGACGCCCGTGGGTGTCTCCTCGGCCCTCAGGCTTTCGGCCAGTGCAGCCATATTCAGCGTGCCGAACGCGCTATAGAGCAGTCCGACAGCGGTCAGGAATAATGATGAGGCCAGCAGGTTCAGAATAACGTATTTGAGAGCACCTTCGATCTGCCCGCGGCTTCCTCCCAGCGCCAGTAGGACAAAGGAGGCGATCAAGATCACCTCGAACCAGACGTACAGGTTGAAAATATCTCCTGTAAGGAAGGCGCCACAGACGCCCATCAATAACACGTGATATAGGGGGTGGAAGCCGAAGACTTCGTGGCGTGAATTGAGATCCGCGGCCGAGTATACGGATACTATGGCCGCCAGCGATCCCACGAGGGCCACCATGATGGCGGAGAACAGGTCCGCCACCAGCACGATGCCGAACGGAGCCGGCCAACTGGCGACGCGCAGCACCTGGACGCCCTCGCTGGACACTACGCGTAACAGGTCGATCCCGGCAGCGAGCAGAAGGAAGGACGCGCCCAAGCCCAGCGCCCGTTGTAGCATTCGCTTTCGCCAACTCAGCAGGCTCAGCGCGGCTGCGAGCAGCGGAATAAAAATCGGAAGCGCCAGCCGCACGGAATCAGACGTCCGTGGACCGGATCTGGTCCAGATCGTCGCTGCCGACGACTTCATAAGTGCGTTGCACCAGGGCCAGAGCAAATGCCAGAACGCCGAAGCCGATCACGATCGCCGTCAGCACGAGCGCCTGTGGAACGGGGTCCGCGACCTGACTGTAATCCAGAGCGCCGCCAGGGGGCGCCAGCGGAGACCGGCCGCGCGTGAGTCCCGCAGCGACGAAGATCAGCAGGTTGGATGCATTTGCCAGTAGCGCCAGCCCGATAATCAGCTTCACCAGGACACGCCGCATGATCATGTAGATTCCGCCCGCGTAGAGGGCGCCAGCTACCACCGCCAGAAGTATGGTCAAGTTATTGTTCCCCCAAAGTAAAAACGATGAGCAGCACTGTTCCCATTACGACGATGTAGACGCCCACATCGAAGAGGAGCACGGTGCTCAGCGCCCAATGAAGACCGAAAGGCAGGGCGATCTCGTAGGCTTGCGCGGTCAGAATCGCCTGTCCCCGCAGGAGCGCCGGAATGCCGCTGGCCGCTGCCAGGAGCAGTCCCGCGCCGAGCAGCAGGTGTGGGGAAATACGGAGGGTGTGCCGAGCGCGGGAGGTTCGGCCGATCACCGCGTCGAGCGCGAAGGCCGCGGCGGCCAACAAGCCGCCCACGAATCCGCCGCCGGGCTCGTCGTGGCCGCGCAGCAGCAGGATGATAGAAGCCAACAGCAGCAGCGGCTTCAAGAGGCGGACGGCTGTGGTCAGAATCAGTGAATTCATGCGGGCGGTCTCCTCGATTCGCGTAGCCGCCGCAAAGAATATACACCCACAGCCGCAACGGCGAGCACCGTGATTTCACCCAGCGTGTCCAAGACGCGAAAGTCGACCAGGATCATGTTCACTACGTTACGTCCGCCGGCTGCGGGAACGCTGTTTTCGAGGAAATAGCGTGCAGCGGAGGCTGGATGCTCGATGGCGGCGGTAACCAGCACCAGCAGGGCTATGACGACTCCCGCGGAACCCGCGACGATCAAGTCCCGGAAGCGGCCCGGGGGCTTGGTCAGCCGGGACACCTCGGGAAGGCGATAAAGTACTAATACCAGCAGGATGACCGTGAGCATATCGACCACCACTTGCGTGATGGCCAGGTCCGGCGCGCCGAACAGCACGAAGATCAGCGCCATGCCGATGCCGACCACTCCCAAGGCCGCGACGGCCGTCAGGCCGGAGCGGGATCGGATGGCGACCCCGATCGAAACCAGGACCACCCCGGCGAGTACGCCATCGTGAAACTGAACGTCGCCGATTTTCCACGGTTTGGCCATGACAGGGATTCGAGTGAACGCGTAGCCGGTTAGCACTACTGTGGTTGCGACGATCGTGAGCAAGTAGTAGCGCATATACCCGTTCTGAAGAATCCGCGTCTGGCGGGCGGCAAGCGACATGGATCCGCCGTACAGCGCTTCATACCACCGGTCAAGTCCCCAGCGGCCGCGGGCTGCCAGCGCAGTCAGCCGCCGATGCAAGGCGTAGGCCGCGATTCCGCCTGCCGCCGCGACGCCGCTCAGCAGCAAGGGGAGGTTGAATCCGTGAAATAGCGCCAGGGCTGGGGGCGCGACCTGTGTCCGGCCGATCGCGGCCGCTGCGGACTGCACTGCGTCGTTTAACAAGCCGGGAGCCAGCCCCAGCCCGACCCCTCCGGCCGTCAGCACCACGGGACCTAACCACAGCGCAAACGGCGCCTCGTGCGGATGTCTTCCAGGAATTGCGGGCGCGCCTAAGAACGGACGCAGCGATACCATGCCCGCCGATCCAAACAGAAGAGCTCCGGCGATCACGATCACGGCGGTAAGCAGGAGTCCAATCGGCGAATGGCGCAGGCCCGCTTCGAGCGTGAGTTCCTTGCCGATGAACCCGAACGCAGGAGGAAGGCCCGCCATGGAGAGCGCGGCGGTCAAAGCGGCCGCGCCGGTGATCGGCATCGCCTTTCGGAGCCCGCCCAGCCGATTGATATCGCGCGTGCCCGTCTCGTGATCCACGGCGCCTGCCACCAGAAACAGTGCGCCCTTGTACAGTCCATGAGCTACCAGGTAGGCGGCTAACGCCTTCCAGGCGGCCTCGCCGCCGATCCCCAACAGGAACACGAAAAGGCCCAGCACCGAAATCGTCGTGTACGCCAGGATCTGTTTCAAATCCGTCTTCCGCAGTGCCAGCCAAGCCCCGGTCAGCATCGTGATTCCGCCAGTGACCGTCACAATCCACCACCACAGATCCGTGTCTCCGAGGACCGGGGTGAGCCTGGCCAGCAGGTAGACGCCTGCCTTGACCATGGTTGCGGCATGCAGATAGGCGCTGGCCGGGGTCGGCGCCTCCATAGCGTTAGGCAGCCAGAAATGAAAGGGGAACTGCGCGGACTTGGTGAACGCACCAAGCAGGATAAGTCCGAGAGCCGCCGGATAGAGGCGGTGTGCGCGCAACGCCTCGCCACTGGTCAGCAGGCTTGAGATTTCGTAGGTTCCGGCGATCTGGCCGACGATCACCAATCCGGCCAGCAGCGCCAGGCCGCCCGCTGCAGTGACGAGCAGAGCTTGCAATGCGCTGCGGCGAGCAGTCTCACGTTCATGATCGAATCCGATCAGCAGATAAGAAGTAATACTGGTCAACTCCCAAAACACGAATAGCAGGATCGTGTTGTCCGCCAAAACCAAGCCAAGCATTGCCCCCATGAACATCAGAAGAGCGAAATAGTAACGGCCGAGATGCCGATGGCCGGCCAGGTACTCCCCGCTGTAGATCACAACCAGCACGCCGACGCCAGCAATCAGCAGAGCGAACAGCAAGCTCAGCCCGTCGAGGCGGAACACCAGATTCAGACCCAGACTCGGCGCCCATGGCATCGTATTCGAGATCACTTCTCCAGTCCACGCGGTGGGCGCACATCCGGCTAGATACACTGTCACGCCAAGGGGGAGCAGCGCGAGAATCCAACCGCTGGCACGCCCGGCAATCCGGCAGACCATCGGCGCCAGAATGGCCGCTACAAACAGCGCTGGAACAGGAGTCAGCATCGCTTACGGGTGAGGGACGGGGGCGGCTCGCCTTCCACATAAGAATAGGCGGAAGCGGCGGACCACGCAATGCGAAATGCTGAGGACGCTCACCGGGTCAGTATCGCATCAGTATCGCCGTGAGAGCAATATTGTGGTCCGCCTTTGTGTACTGCCGATCGTGTTTCCATGGATCGTCGGCTCCATCCTGCAGCAGGCTGTCCGACGGCGCTATCGCAGGCCTTATCCCCAATTCGCGTATTGTCACGGAAGAAGCAGTGACGAAAGCTACGCCGGGCCGCAATTCATTTCAGTTCCGGCGCCCGTCGGCCATGAAAGCGATGCAGGTCTGATCGAGGGATCCTACTCAACGTTACCCGTGCGGATCCAGATGTGCCGGCCGACCGCAGCGGACTGCGCGGTGTGACCGCGGAACGCTGCTGATTGCGCGGCCGCGGCCCCGCGCGCTATCCTCACAGTTCGCAAATGCCCGCTTCCTTCCACGCCATCATTGTCGGAGGGGGCCACAATGGCCTCGTCGCAGCCGCCTATTTGGCGGGCTCCGGCCGCCGCGTGCTGGTGCTGGAGGCGCGCGAGCTGGTCGGCGGCTGCGCGGTCACCGAAGAGATCTGGCCAGGATTCAAGGTTTCGACAGCTTCCTATCTGGCGAGCCTGATGCAGGAGAAAGTCATCCGCGACCTCGACCTGCCGCGCTTCGGCTACGTGGTGGATGCCAAGGACCCGGCGTTTTTTTCGCCCTTCCCCGATGGCCGCTACCTGTTCATGTGGCAGGACCGGCGCAAGACCTGCTGGGAAATCGCCAAGTTTTCACAGAAAGACGCCGAGACGTACCCGAAATACGAGGCCTATCTCGAACGTCTGGCGATGGTCGCCGAGTCCGTGCTCCTGACGACCCCGCCGGATTTCCCGCCCTCGAGCGCCGGCGATTTCGTGGAATATCTGAAGCTGCTCGGGCGGCTGCGCGGCCTCTCCCGGCAGGAAATCGTCGGGCTGGTGAAGATCTTCACGCAGAGCGCGGCCGATTTTCTGGACGAGTGGTTCGAATCTGAGCAACTCAAGGTGACGCTGGCCACCGACGGCGTGATCGGCGCCAACGGTGGCCCGCGCTCGCCCGGCACCGCCTATATTCTTCTGCACCACTGCATGGGCGGCGTGAACGGGCATCGCGGGCTGTGGGGCTTCGTGCGGGGAGGCATGGGGGCGGTTTCCAACGCGATCGCGGATTCGGCCCGCGCGCGGGGTGCGGAGATCCGCACGAATGCTCCCGTGGCGAACATCACCGTAAAGGAAGGCCGCGCCCGGGGAGTTGTGCTGGAGAGCGGCGAGGAGATCCCCGGCGAAATCGTCGTCAGCAATCTCGACCCGCGGCGCACGTTCCTCAAGCTGCTCCAGCCGGAGGAGCTGCCGGCGGAGTTTCTCGCCGGGATCCGCAAGTTCCGCAGCGAAGGCACCTCCCTCAAGATGAACCTCGCATTAGGCGGCCTGCCCGAGTTCAAAGCGCTTCCAGGAGCGCCGGGGCCGCAGCATGGCGCCACCATGCACATTTGCCCTTCGGTCGAATACGTCGAGCGCGCCTGGGATGACGCCAAATATGGCCGCCCGTCGCGATCACCGCTTATCGAGATGACGATCCCCACGATGTACGATCCTTCGCTAGCGCCGCCCGGCCATCACATCATGGGAATCTTCCTGCAATACGCGCCCTATACGCTGAAGGGAACGACGTGGGATCAGGAACGGGAGCCCTACTCGGAACGCATCCTCGATATTGTTGCAGAGTACTGTCCGAATATCCGCCAAATCCTTGTCGGCCGGCAGACGCTTTCGCCGCTCGACCTTGAGCGCCGCTTCGGCATCACCGGCGGCAACATCTTCCACGGCGAGATGAGCCTGGATCAGATGTTCGTGCTGCGTCCGCTGGCCGGGTGGGCGAAATATCGCACGCCCGTCCGGGGCCTGTACCTGTGCGGCTCCGGGGCGCATCCGGGCGGCGGCGTGATGGGGGCGGCGGGTCACAACTGCGCGCGGGAAATTCTGCGCGACAACTAGCTGCGCAACAGGTCTTCGTACAATTGTTTTTGCCGGCGGCCGATGGCGTTCCACCCGTAGGTTGCTTCCACTGTTTTGCGAGCCTGCCGCTCCAGACGCCCGCGTTCCGCCGGGGAGGCGATCAGATGAATGATCGCTCGCGCCATCTGTTCCGCGGTCTGCGCGACCACGACGTCCTGGCCGTCACGCAGATCCAGGCCGTGAATGCCCGCAAGCGTCGACACGATCGCCTTGCCCATCGCCATGGCCTCGAGAATCTTCACGTTCGTGCCTGCGGACGCCACCAGCGGCGCGATCACCAGGGTCGCCTTGCGGTACGCGGGCCGCACATCGGCGACGAAGCCTTCGATCTCCACGCCGGGATGCTTGAGATCCCAAAAGCGCTCATGGCGCTGTCCGGCGATAACGTGCAGCGTGACGTTTTCCAGGCGCGGGAAGACTTCCCGCAAGAAAAACTCGAGCGCCAGAACGTTGGGCCGGTGGGCGAATGATCCGATGAACAGCAGCCGCCGCGGCTCCGGCGGCGTTTCATCCGGTTGAAAACGCTCCAAATCGACGCCATTGGGAATGGTGACCGCGCCTTCCACCAGTAACCCGTCCTTGTCGGACATCACCACGACGCGGTCCACCTGACGCCACGCCGCGGTCTCGAAAGCGACCCACAAGTCGTGCTGCCGCCGTGTTTGCCAGTCGTTGGTCTCGAGGCGGGCCAGCAACTGGGCGTAGAGATCGTAGGTGATGTCGTGCTCCACCAGGATTGTCCGCGCGCGGCCGCAGTCTTCGCGGTAGATCGCCATCTGCGTGAATTCGAGCTGCGCGATCCGCGGCCGCCATTTTGCGGCGGTCTGCCGCAGCGCCGCGTGGAACGCGGGGGAATCGAATTCCTCGACCGTGTCCGGCCGCCCGCGTGAAGGTGGAGCGTGGGTGCCTGCCCGATGCACCGTCACCACTTCGATGCACAATTCCAGCAGTTCGCGCGGCGCGGCACGGGGGTCTTCGACAAACGCCACCAGGACGATGTCGAAATCCCTCGCCGCCTCGCGCAGCAGGTTGTAAATGCGCACTGCTGCGCCGTGCGACAACGGAAACGGCAGATACGGGCTTGCCACCAGGATCACGGGCTTGCCTGCGGGCGCCCGTCCAGGAAACACGGCCACCGCTCCGGCCACCAGATCAAGAAACCGAAAGTCGCCGGCCGGAACAGGAACCGCTTTCTGCCGCGCGGCTTCCGCCAGGGCCCCGGCTTTTCCGAGCGCCTTCAAGCGCAGCGTGTTGTGCCGCCACATCCGCGCGAACACAGCGCGATCCGCAATCGTCCGCGCCAGAAAACGCGCGAAGTTCGTTTCGAGCGCCAAGTCGAGCTGCTCCGGCGTATAGTAGCGTGACATGGTGGCCCGGTGTGCGTGCAGCACCCGCGCGCCGGCGCAATAGACGCTCGGCCAGCCGCGCGCCCAGGCGCGTACCCCCAGGTCGAGGTCCTCGACATAGGCAGGTGAATAGATTTCATCAAACCCGCCGAGCGCTTGGAGTTTGGCGGTATCGTACAGCGAGCACCCGCCGCTGGCATACAGGATGTAACTCAGGTCCTCGCTCTCGAGCGGCGCGTCGAACCGCACGGGAAACTCGGCCGGCGCCGGAGTTGCGATCATGACCGACTTGCCGGTTTCCTCGCGGCGTTTGCCTTCCGGAAAAAAGATCTGCGCGGAGGCGGAAAATATTCCAGGGACCTTTTCAAAGCAGGCGCGCAGTGCCCGCAGAAAGCCAGGTTCAACGATCATGTCGTTGTTGAGCAGGCAGAGGTGCGAAAAGCGCGCCCGGCGGATGCCCCGGTTCACGGCGGCGGTAAAGCTCAGGGGCTCGCGGCTCTCCTCGATGATCACCGTGGGGTGCTCTTGCCGCAACCATGCAACTGTTCCGTCGGTTGACCCGTTGTCGACGACGATGATCTCGCTCGCCTCGGAGATCGGAGGAAGGCAGCGAGCGAGCAGTTCACGCCCGTCGCGCGATGGGATCACCACGGAGATCCCGGCCGGAGGCGTGCTGTCCGAGACCGGACGATCCGCCTGCACCAGACGCGAGATTTCCAGCCACCGGCCGCGCCAGAGCGCCATGCGGTACAGAACCGGGAGCCGCAGAATGCCGGGATCGCGCACCGCGCGCAGCAAGCGCCGGGTGCGGCTCTCCTCGCGCAGTGGACCCGTGAGCATCGCACGCAGACGGCGGGCCGCATAGTGCGCCATCGAGACTTTGCCGCGCGCATCGATCCACAGCGGCCGTCCGTGCGCGAAGTAAATCCCCAGGGCGCGCAGCTTGGCGTAGGGGCGGTGCGGCTCGAGGATGACCGCGCTTACGGCGATCAGCCGCCCGGCGAGTTTTTCGCGGATGAGCTCGCGGTTCTCACGGAGCGAGCGCTGGATGTGATAGGGGATCCATTCGCCCGACGGGGGAGGGAACTCGGAGACGACCAGCAGCGGCAACTCCGCGCGGGTGGTCCGCAGCGCTTCAAGGGCCGTACGGATCAACGGCTCGGATCCGGAGCCGAACAAAACCTTGACTGCTGTGACCGGTGCGCTCAAATGAGTTGGGCAAGTTCGAAGTTCCAGCGCCCTGTTCGATGATCTTCCCATAGCGCGAGCGCCTGCGCGCAGAACGCGGCGGACACGGGATTCGCAAAGGGCAACATCGCAGCGCCGCGCCGTCCAAACCAAAAGCCCCCCCGCAGACGCACATCGTCGACGTCCCGGATCTGGAAGCAGGAGGCCCGCGCGGCCTCCTCAGCGGCGGCGGCTTCGTCCAGCGGCAGAAGTTCCGAATGATGCGCGATCAACCGGATGCGCAGCAGCTGGGCGCTCACGTCGCCGCGTTCGAATTCCGGTGCGATGTCGCGGAACAGCGCCGCGGCATGAAAGAGGCCGGCGGCGAGCGCCGAGCGGGCTTCCCGATGCTCGCCGGCCCACAGCAAAGCTTCGAGAAAATAGCAGTAGGCGTGCAGGCGGTCCATGAGCTTCGCCCGGTTTGTTTCGCACGCCAGGAATTTCTCATGCGTCGCGAGCGCCATGGCGAGAGCCATATCAAACATGCGCGCGGCGTCCGGATCCTCTAATTCGCGCCAGATCACGGCGGCCTTCAACTGAAAGCACCCAGGCTGCCGCGACCAGCGAGGTTCCTCGGGCAGCGGTTGCTTGTCCGGTAGGGAAACTACGGTGTGGAAAAAGCCTTCGCCCAGAAAATCGAAGGCCAGCGATAGAGCCGCGTCTCGCGCCCGTTCATGAAATTCCGCTTCGCCGGTTGCCCGGGCTGCGGCGAGCAGACCACGGGCAATGATTCCTGTATCGAAAAAATACGCCAGCGGCGCCTCCGGCTCGAACCGAAAGGCGGAAGCCGCCGGATCCCAGGCCGCGCGAGCCAGATACGCGGCGGCTTGTCTGGCGGCGTCCAGGAATTCCGCACGGCGGGTGCGCGCATGCAGGAATGCGAACATGCTTGCGCCGTAACCGGTGATCTCATTTGAAATCGCGGCGTTGGAAGCGGTGTCGGAACGATAATAGCGGGCCAGGCCCCCGCTCGGCTCCTGGATCCCGGAATGGAGGAACCAGCAGCCGGTTTGTTGAACAAGAGTGCTCAATTTAAAGATTGTATAATGAGCGCAGCGATGCGGGTTCGGCAGTATCTTGCAAGATGGTTTTGGGCGATCGCCGCCGCCTCGGGCGTGTGCCCGGGCGAACCGATGCCCGCGGGTTATTTCCGCGGAAACCTGGTCAGTGTGGAAGGGACCGCCGAGGAAGGCGTGCTGGTGGCGCGAGCCGACGATGGCGGCCTGTTCGACTGCGCCTACGACTCCAAGAGCTACCTGGAATTTTCCAAGCAGCGCGTTGCCGCAACCAGGCTGGTGGCCGGAGACCGCCTGGACGTGCTTTCCGATCGCAGCGGGCGGGGGCGCGGCTGCTATATCCGCATCCTGCACGTGCTGCCGCCGGAGCCTTCCCGTACGCGCGCGGCCAAAGCGCAGCGTCCGCTCGCGCGGCTTACTCCGGTGGTGACGGCGACTCTATCCGGAATCGTGGTGCGGAACCAAGACGGCCTGCTGACCATCCGCACCCGCGAGAGCCAGGAGACGGTGCTGGTGCGCCGCGATACGCGCTTCATCGGCGACGGGCTTCGGGGCGAGGCGAGCAGCCTGGGCATGAATCAACGTGTGTTCATTCAGGCCGGCCGGAATCTGGATGGAGAATTGGAAGCCTACCAAGTCACCTGGGGCGGAATACTTACCGTGCGGTAAGTGTCCTTTCCCGCACGCGCGTTGAGAGAGTGCGGTGGGACGGACGCGTTCAGCTCCACTCGCGTTCGAGCATCCGCGAGTACTCCCCCGAAGCGAAAATGTCGAAGTCCAGTGCGAAATCTCTCAGATTCGCGAACGTCGTCTGGCTCTGCCAGCACTGGAACATTTGGTCGGCGTAGCGGAAATAGTTGCGGATGAAGTCATCATTCAATATTTCTCGCGGAGGCACTTGGGCCAGAATCGCGTTCAGCCCCAGGGCGCGCGAAAAAATCGACCGGAAGTCGCCCACACCCCACTTGCGCAGCTTCGCTTCCACGGCCGCTGGAGGATTCTCGACCAGCAACGCCGCGAAGCTCTGCGGGCGGATCCCGGAGCCTCGCAGCTCGGCCCGCCGCTCCACGAACTCCATGCATTGCTCGATCCAGCGGCTGACGTCGCGGCCGACGTAAAACAGCATGCGAATCTCCTGGTAACGGCCTTGGAGCAGCGCGCGGTCGAGCGCGGTACGATCCATATCGCCGCTCGGCAACAAGCCTTGCAGCATCATGCTGGCGCGTGAGCTCTCGATGAGCCGGCTGGGTCCGCTGGAGTCGGAGAAGGGGTGCAGGACCAGCGGCGGCAACTTCTTCAAAGCTGCGGTCGGAATACTTTGGGCGGCGGGGTTGGCAGTGGACATGTTATTTTCCCGAAGCAACAGTATGCCAGGAGATTACCGCGCCGTCAGCAGTACTTTCGCCTCAATTGTTTGGGACTCCCGGATCACTTTCACTAGTACTTCATCGCCGGGCTTGTGGGATTGCAAGGCGTACGTGAAGTCGTACAGGTTTCCAATCTCTTTGCCGCCGAATTCGATGAGGATGTCCCCGGCGCGGAGTCCGGCCTTCTGGGCGGGGCTGCCCTCCCGCACGTCGGCGAAGCGAACGCCCTTGGGCGGCTCATTGAAATCCGGCACGCTCCCGAAATTGGGTCCGTAACCGGAGCTCACAGGACCTCCGCCCTGGCCGTGCGTACCGGCCGGTTCGGCGACCCTCTTGAACAGGGGCCGCTCGGGCGCGTTGGCGATGTCCACGATAATATCGGCCACGTAGCCGAGCAGCGCGGCGGCGCTGGCCGCGTCAATTTTGTCGGCCGTGTCGCTGGGTTTGTGATAATCGCCGTGCAGGCCGGAGAAGAAGAAAATCACGGGGATTTGTTTTGCCAGGAACGAAATGTGATCGCTGCCGCCGTAGCCGGTGGATTCCGAGAGATCGATCTTGAGGCCCGCCGGAATTTTCGTGGCTGCCACGATTCGGTCGAGCGTCGAACCCGTCCCCGTGCCGTTCACATAAACCTTGCCGTCGCGGATCCGCCCGATCATGTCCATATTCAGCATCGCCACGGCATTTTCCAGGGGCAGCAACGGATGGGAGACGAAATGGGAGCTGCCAAGCAGTCCCTGCTCCTCGCCTGCGAAGGCCAGGAACAGGATACCCCGCCGCGGCTGCGGCTGCCCTGCGAACCAGCGCGCCAGTTCCAACATGCCTGCGGTGCCGGATGCGTTGTCGTCGGCCCCGTGATGGATCTGGCCAATCTCGCGCGGGGCAAGAGAATGTTCATCACCGAGGCCCAGGTGGTCATAATGCGCGCCTACGATCACGTACTCAGGCGTCGATCCGGGGATGAATGCGGCGACGTTATGAACAGGCTTGGATTCGCGGATGATTTCGACGTTGACGTTGACGGTCAGTCCGTCGATCGGGAACGAGCGCGGCTTCAGGTCCTTGTTGATGGCTTGAAAAATCTGGCGCAGGTCGCGGCCGGCGGATCGGATCCACTGCTCGGCCGTCTGCTCGGCGATCTGTACGTAGAACAGGCCGGCGTCGGCGGGTCCCTCGGTCTGCCCAAAGGCGAGCAATGCGTCGCGCTCGCCGGGATGCGCGAAGGTATCGTTAATCAGGATCACCCCCCGCGCGCCATGCATCTTGGCGTTCACGGCTTTGTTGACGAAGGTGGCGTGGGTTGTCGTCTGGCGCCCCAGGAAGACGCTTGACGGGTCGTCCTCCTGGGGTTCATGGCGGAAAATCAAGACGAACTTGTCTTTGACGTCGATGCCTTCGTAGTCGTCGTAATTGTAATCCGGCGCGGTGATGCCATAGCCGGCGAAGACCACGGGCACAGATGCGGCCGAGCCGGAGCTGGAAAAGCTGAGCGGGATGAATCCGGCGTTGATGTCCAGCGTCTCCGAGCGGCCGTTACGGGTGGCTTCCAGACGATTGTTCCGCCCGGCGCGGGCGCCCGTGATGGCGGTGAATTCCTGCAAATATCCGCCCGAGCCCGGAACCGGCCTCACGCCGAACGATGCGAACTGACCGGCGATATAGGCAGCCGCGGCTTCGAGTTCCGGCGACCCGGTGGCGCGGCCTTTCATCGCGTCGGAGGCGAGATAGCGGACATGGCCGGCGAATGAGCCAGCGGAGATTTCCGCGGCCAGCGCCGCGGAAATCAGCGCGGTGGAAAGCGTCCATAAGACGGGGAACCGGAGCCGCCGCATAGGTCATCTCCCGTCGGAAGCAGCCGCCGCGCCGGCAGTCTTGTTCTGATGTTCCAGTTCCATGGCGATCAGTTGTTGCAGGATCGGCCATTCGATGGTTCCCACGAGTTTGCGGCCATTGAGGAACGTGGTCGGAGTGGCGTCCACGCCGAGCGCCAGACCCTCGCGGATGTTGCGCGCCACCTCGGCGTCGGTTTCCTTGGATTCCATGCAGCGGCCCAACTGGACCGCATCCACACCATTCTCCCCGGCCCACTTCATCACTTGCGAATTCAGATTCTCCACTGTGATCAGGCCTTGGTCCTTGTAAATCCAATCGTGATACTTCCAGAACGAGACCGCGCCCTGGCGGTAGACGCATCGTCCGGCGACGGAAGCGGCGCGCGCCCAGGGATGAATCGCCTCGAGCGGAAAATCCTTGAAAAACACGCGCACCCTGTCGCCGTAAGTCTGCGCCAGGTTGCCGCGCATGATCTCAGCCTCGGCTTTGCAGAGCGGGCATTGAAAATCGCCGAACACGATCAGCGTCACGGGCGCTGAAGCGCCGCCGAAGCTGGGCTGGCCTTCTGTGGTCAGCTTGTCCAGGTTCGCCTGGAAAGGATTGCGGGCCAGGTCGTAGGCGTCACCCTTGATGAGGCGGCGGCCATCGGTAGAAACGTAGTAGTGCTCGTCCTTGGCCTGTCCATTGAACGACAGGTGCACGTTCACTTCGGAAAAACCCGGCAGATAGGGTGCGGGTTTGGGATCGTCGATGGTCACATTGACCTGCGGGATCCACAACTCCATGTGGCGCAGGTAAGCCTCCAGGGCAGCCTTATCCAAAGGGGTTTGAGGCGCTTGGGCGAGGGCCGCTGCGGCAGCCAAAGCGAGAGTGGCGAATTTTGTGGCGAGTTTCATGTAGGTGGAACTTCCTCTGCTATTGTCGCGCATTCGGCCCTGTGACTGTGCGCACCGGAGATGCGATCAGTCAGCGTATACTGCGCGCCCGGCGATTTCTTCCAGCACATGGTCCAGGGCCGCCTCCTCCAGAGGCCGGCCCAGCAGGAAGCAGCCGTTTTCCTCCAGGCTGTCGGCCAACTGGCGGTCGTAGAGGTCGGAGACAAGGATAAACGCGCCGACCGAATTCCGCGCGCGATCGCGGAACTGGGGCCAGTCGCCGCGCCGCGGCCCTGCCGACCAGAACAGGGCATCGAAGCGGATTCGTTGGGCGAGATCCGCAGCCTCCTGTGCGGCGGCCGGAACCGCGCGATGACCGCGCTGGCTCAGCAGGGACATCCATTGGAGCGCTTCGCCGCGGTCCGGGTTCACCACCAGGAAGGTCATGGGCCGCGCAGCCATTGCTGGAGAGCGCGCGGCGTGAATTTTTCGGGCCTCCGTTGCGGCAAGCGGCAGGTCCACCTCAAAACCGTACAATCCGGCCTGCCGCAATCTGCGGATTTCACCGCCGTGGTTGCGGATAATCCCGGTGCAGACTTCCAGGTCGAGTCCGCCGGCTTCAGCCTGCCGGGCGGCGTGCGGCTCGCCATCGGGCTCGGTCTCCGCTGAGTGCCCGATCTCGATCAGGACCCTTCCGGCCAGCACAGCCGTGCGCAGCATCAGGGTCCGCATCTGCGATTGCGCCGCGCGCTGCTCGGCGAGCACCAGCAGCGTCAGGAACACTTGTTCCAGTTGGGCTGCGACCCCCAGCACCGGGGCGAGACCCTGAGCCGTGCGGTTCAGCGCACGCAGCCCGCCCGCCTGCCAGTGTGGCTGGCGAAACTGTGCGAGTCCAGCCAGCAAGGCGC
>CAZTKA010000042.1:0-25726 GCA_964614015.1 uncultured Bordetella sp.
AAATCAGGGCAAGCCGGTCGCAGTATTCGGCCTCGTCCATGTAGTGCGTGGTGACAAAAATCGTGTGGCCCGCCGCGGAGAGTTGATAAATCAAATCCCAGAAGTCGCGCCGGGCTATGGGATCGACGCCGCTGGTCGGCTCATCGAGAAACAAAATCTGTGGCTCGTGCAGAATCGCGCAACCCAGCGCCAGCCGCTGTTTCCACCCGCCGGAGAGCAGGCGCGTCTTCCAGGTACGTTTGTCGCCGAGGCCGGCCATGCCGAGGACGAAGCGCTTGCGCCCGGCCAGCTTCTTGGGGGTAACGCCGTAGACTCCGCCGAAGAACTCAATGTTCTCCTCCACCGACAAATCGTCATAGAGCGAGAACTTCTGCGACATATAGCCGATGTTGGCGCGAATCTGTTCGGCCTGCGTGGCCACGTCGAAGCCGGCCACGGTCGCTGTCCCTTCGCTCGGCGCAAGGAGGCCGCACAGGATGCGGATGGTGGTCGATTTTCCGGCGCCGTTCGGCCCGAGGAAACCGAAGATCTCGCCGCGCTCGACGCGCAGCGTCACGTGGTCCACTGCCACGAAGTCGCCGAAGCGCTTCACCAAGCGGTCGGTGCTGACCGCAGGGCCGGAGCTGTTACGCGGCACGTGCGAGCTCCTCTTTCTTGACCAGCGCGATAAAGACATCTTCGAGCGAGGGCGCCACGCGGCGATACGCAAACGGCGCAATGGCGCGCAGCGCCTCGATCGAGCCTTGGCGCTCATCCAGGAACAGATGCAGGTCGGCGCCCGACGGCTGCACGGCCAGCACACCGGGCTTGCCTTCGAGCAGCTCCCGCGCCGCATGGCGGTCCGGGGCGGTGAGGCTGTAGCAGGCCTCCGGCAGCGTCTCGCGCAGCACTGCCGGCGGCGCGCAGCGGATCATGCGGCCCTGATGCATCAGCCCCACGCGATTGGCGCGCTCGGCCTCGTCAAGATAGGCTGTCGTGACAAGCACGGTGAGGCCGCCGCCGACCAGCTCATAAAGAATCGCCCAGAAGTCGCGGCGCGAAACCGGATCGACGCCGTTGGTGGGCTCGTCCAAAAACAGCACGCGCGGCTTGTGCAGGAGCGTGCACATCAGCGCAAGTTTCTGCTTCATGCCGCCGGAAAGTTTCGCCGCGTGGCGCTTCCGGAAAGGCTCCATGCGCGTCATTTGCAGAAGACGCGCGCTCAGATCGTCACGCTCCTTTCCCAGAATCCCGAACAGATCGGCATAAAACGCCATGTTCTCCTCAACGGTGAGATCGCCGTACAGGCCGAATTTTTGCGCCATGTAGCCGATCTGGTCTTTGACGGCGCCGGGGTGCCTGGAAACATCCAAACCGGCGATCACCACGCGGCCCTCGTTGGGATCCATGAGCCCGCACAGCATGCGCATGACCGTCGTCTTACCCGCGCCGTCGGGACCGACCAGCGCGAAAATCTCGCCCGCCGCGATTTCCAGATTCAGGTTCCGCACGGCAGTATGCTCGCCAAATTTCCGCGTCAGATTCTCGGCGACGACGATGTTCACAGCAGGATCTCCGCGTCCACCGGCATGTTGTTCTTCAGCTCGCGGTGCGAATTGTCCACTTCGATCTTGATGCGGTAGACCAGCTTGACGCGCTCCTCCTTGGTCTGGATCTGCTTGGGCGTGAACTCAGCTTCGGAAGCGATGAAGGAGATGCGGCCCTGGTACTGTTTGCCGGGGAACGAATCCGTGCTCAGCAGGGCCGTGCCGTTCAGCTTGATTTTGCCAAGGTCGGTTTCGTTGATGTAGGCGCGCAGCCAGGGATGATCGAGATCGCCCAGGCTAACGATGGTGGTTCCGGCGGCGACCACTTCGCCGGACTCCGCGGCTTTGACCAGCACCACGCCGTCGATGGGGGCGGTGAGCACCGTGTCGGCGATCTGCGCTTCGGTCATGCCGACCTGGGCGCGGCTGCGGTCGATCTCGGCGCGCCGCAGGGTGAGCTCCTGCTCCTTGCGGCGGAGCTCAATGCGGTTGGCCTCCGTAGCCGTGATGGCGGCCTGCGCGCGCGCGACGGCGGCGCGCGCCGCGGCGATCTCTTCCTTGCGCGGACCCTCCTCGACCAGCGCCAGCCGTTCCTGCGCTTGGCGGAGCTGCGCGGCCGTGCTCTCGACTTTCGTGCGCGCCTGATCGTACTGCGCTGTCGAGATGTCTTCCTTGGCGTAGAGCATCTGCGCGCGCTCCCATTCGAGCTTCGCGACGTCGTTCCAGGCCTTGGCGTCGTTCACGGCGGCCTGCGCCTGCCGGATTTCCTGCTGGCGGCTGCCGGCCAGCAAGTCGTTCAAACGGGCCTGCGCCTGCGCCAGCTCCGCCTGCCGCACGGCGAGTTCGCTGTCGATGGCGGCGCGCTGATATTCAATCGCCGTCTGCAATTGCTGATACTGCGATTGAGCGGCGGCGACGGCGGCAAGATCGCGCGCGCGTTGCTGCTCAAGCTGCGTGGCTTCCAGACGCGCGATGATGTCGCCCTTTTTGACCCAGTCGCCCTCGCGCACCATCAGGTCCACCAGTTTGCCGGGGATTTTGAAGGAAAGATCCACCTGGGTCAGCTCCAGATTGCCGGAGACCAGGAGGCGGCCTTCCAGGGCTTTCTCTTCCTGCGATCTCCAGTAGTAGTAGCCGCCGGCGCCCAGCGCCAGCAGGAGCAGAAGCGGAAGACGTTTTTTCATTGGTGCACGTACTCCTGAATGTTGCCGGTGGCCGCGGCCAGCTCCAGCCGGGCGAGATTGTGGTTGTAGAGCGCAGCTACCTGATTGTCGCGCGCCCGGTCGAGACGCGTTTGCGCGTCGGTGACTTCGAGCGGAATCGCCACGCCCGCTTGATAGCGGCGGCGGGCCTGCTCGACTTCGTTCTGCGCCAGGGCCAGGCCTTCGCGCGCGGCTTCGACTTGCTCGGCCGCAGAGCGCAGACTGTCGAGGGCGAGGCGCACCTCAAGCTCCACTTGATCGCGGAGGTCGCCGGTGCGAATTTGTTCCTGGCGCAGTTGAGAGAGGCTTTCCTGGCGGCGCTGGCGGCGGCGTCCGCCGTCAAACAGCGGCACCGTCAGCGTGATGCCGAAGGTGCGAGTGGGGCGGAGGCCGATGTCCTGGCGGCCGATCGATCCGTAGTCGCCGAAGGCGGCGAGCGCGGGGAGCCGTTCGGCTTCGACGCTGGAAAGATTCAGACGCGCGAGCTGTTCGCGCCGCTGCTGCGCAAGAATTTCGGAGCGCTTGCTCTGCGCGAGGCCGAGAGACGTTTCGATAGCGGCGGTATCCACCGGCTGATAGGCCAGCGAGCCGGTTAACTCCACCGGCGTCGAAAGGTCCAGGCCGATGGCGCGCAGAAGCTGTAGTATGGCCCGGCGGCGCTCGTTTTCGGCGACCGTCAGGCGCTGCCGGTCGTTGGCAAGCTGCACTTGCGCGCGCGTGACTTCAATGCCGGTGCCGGCGCCCGCGTCTTTTTGGGATTGCGCCGATTGGAGCACCGCCTCGGACAGGGCGACGCTGGCTTGCGCGGAGCGGAGCGCTTCCTCGGCGCGCAGGCCGGCCAGATAGGCACGGGCGACTTGCGTGGCGACAGTGTCGCGCGTGACGCCGCGATCCGCCTTGGCCACGTCAATTCCAGCGCGCGACGCCTTGTAGCGGCGGATGATGGTGAAATCGAGCACGGGTTGCTGCGCAGAGGCCCGCAGATCGAGCACGCTGAAGGGGCCGACGAAGCTGGGGAAAGCGAAGCCCGGGACCGGCACCGTCGTGCTGGCGAAATCGAAGCCGAAGGTGCGAAGGTTGACCGTCTGGTTGCGGTCCTGGAGCGATCCGTCGATCCTCGGCAGGAAGGCGGCTCTGGCCTGCTGCCGGCGGATTTCCGCGAGCCGGATGGATTCTTCGGCAAGCGCGATGCGGGCGCTGCCGTCCGGCGCGAGCGCGATATCGACGGCGCGCGCCAAACTGAGCTGCAAGGCGCCCTGGGCCAGCAGCGGCGAAATTGCGAGAACACACAGAACAGAGGTTCGCATAGAAGTCATGAGTTGCACGCGGGAGCGCGGAATCCGGCGGCGAGAAATCGCACGCTACGATCCAGCAACGCCCGCCGGTCGCGGATGTCCACAAGGCCGTTGGTGATGCGGGGCAATACCGGGCCCCACAGCAGCACATGCGTCATCACGCCGACGGAAAAATAGAGCCGCCAAGTCAACTCCAAGGGCGTATGCTCCGGCAGCGCGCAGCGCAGGGCTTCGAGGAAGCGCTGGGCCACGGGCGCGAGATGTTTCTGGAACAGGCGGTCCACGAAGAAGTCCGGGTTTGACATGATCCGGCCGAGCAGGGGCAAGGCGCTGGCGATGTCGGTCTCGAAAACAGGCCGCAGGAAGGCATCCAGGATCTGCTCGACGGTGGCCTCCGGGCCGGCGGCGTCCAGCAGCGCCAGCCGCCGCTCATTGACGGGTTGAATGCGGCGGGCGATGACGGCATCGATGAGGCTGTCTTTCGACTGAAAGTGATAGTTTACGGCGGCGAGATTGACTTCGGCCGCAGTTGTGATGTCACGCAAGGAAGTCGCCTCAAAGCCGTTGTCTCCAAACAACTTCTCTGCTGCGTCGAGGATCAGTGTTTTCGTATCCGGCCGGGCGGTCATACGTATGTTTCAATCATACGATTGAATTACACAGGTGTCAAGCGTGCATTCGTGGTAATATAATGGTATGAAAACTACCATTGACAAGGCAGGAAGGGTGGTGATTCCGAAGACCATGCGCGAACAAGCGGGTTTGCAGCCGGGCACTGAACTGGAAGTGACAATAGACAATGGCCGCGTTGTATTGATAGCTCCGAGAGCACAGGGACGCATTGTCTATGAAAGGGGCCTGCCGGTCTGGGAATCTGCTCCGGGAACTTCGCCCGTCAGTCAGGACGAGATCAACCGCTGGATTCGAATTCTTCGTGAGGAGCGCGAGAAGTTTTGAAGGTTGCCGTGGATACGAGCGTGATCGTGCCCCTGCTGGCAAAGCAGACGGAGAGGCACGCAGTCACCTCTGGCGTATACGCGAGCTATATGGCCGGGGGCGCGGAGTTCGTTGTCGCCGAGCACGTGTTGATGGAGGCGTTTTCGGTGCTTTCCCGTTCGCCCTTGCCCTTTGGGATGCCACCCGAGGTGGCCGAAGCACTGCTGCGACGGTACTTCGACAAGGCGGTGCTTGCGGGGCTGCCGCCTGGGTACGCCTGGAGCGTGATCCGTCACACACTGGCCCGGGGTTATTGGGGAGGGCGCGTTCACGACGCCGAGATCGCTCTTGCCAGTTTCGAGGCCGGAGCCCGCCTCTTGCTCACATGGGATCTGCAACACTTTCTCACCGTGGCGCCGGTCGGTTTGGAGATCCGGGCGCCGGAGTGACGCGTCGCGCGGCGGCGCAGGGTGTATACTGGCCTACCGGGGAGGAGTGCCGGATGCGTCGGGATTTCATCACGGGTGCGATTTTGCTCGGCGTCATTATTGTGGCCGGGCTGGCGTGGAGTGTTGTAGGCGACACGGGCGCGGGGGGCGGGGCGGTGATGGCGCCGCGGTTCGAGGTGGATCCGCTGTGGCCCAAGCCGCTGCCGAACCATTGGATTCTTGGGCAGACGATCGGCGTATCCGTGGACGAGCAGGATCACGTGTGGATCGTGCATCGCGCCGGGTCGCTCGAGCCGGGCGAATTGCACGCGACCACGACGCCGAAGATCGCTCGCTGCTGCGCTCCGGCACCACCGGTGCTGCACTTTGATCCGGCTGGGAACCTGGTGGACAGTTGGGGCGGACCCAAGGAAGGCGCGCCGTATACCTGGCCGCTGAACAACCACGGCATCACGGTTGACTACAAGGGCAACGTGTGGATCGGAGGCAACGGGCGCGGCTCGGGTCCGGCGCTGAATGAGGATCAGGTTGCGGGCGTGCAGCCGTTCGCTGACAACCAGGTGCTGAAGTTCACCAAGAGCGGCCAATTCCTGTTGCAGATTGGAAAGCCGGTTTCCAGCAAGGGCAGCAACGACACGCAGAACCTGCGCCTGCCCGCGAAAACGTTCGTCGACCCGAAGACGAATGAGTTGTACGTGGCCGATGGGTATGGGAATCATCGCGTGATTGTGTATGACGCGGAGACCGGCGCGTACAAGCGCCACTGGGGGGCCTACGGGGAGCCGCCGCAGGACGTGGAGCTGGGGCCATATGATCCGGACGCGCCGCCGGCTCCGCAGTTCCGGAATCCGGTGCATTGCGCCGAGCTGTCGCGCGACGATCTACTGTACGTCTGCGACCGCGCCAACGACCGCATTCAGGTGTTCAAGCCGGACGGGACGTTCGTGCAGGAGGTGTTCATCGCCAAGGAGACGCGCGGGTCAGGCTCGGTGTGGGACATCGCGTTCTCCCGGGATGCGGACCAGACCTATATTTATCTGGCGGACGGAGAAAACGACCAAATCCATATTCTCGACCGGAAGTCGCTCAAGGTGCTGACCAGCTTCGGCGACGGCGGGCGGCAGCCGGGCATGTTCTACGGCGTGCACAGCATCGCGACGGATTCGAAGGGCAACATCTACACGACCGAGACATATCGCGGCCAGCGCGTGCAGAAGTTTGTGTACAAGGGGCTCGCGCCGGTGACGGCGGAGGATCAGGGGGTGGTATGGCCAAAGTGAAAACGGGATGGTGGCTGTTTTTGCCGGGAGCGTTTGTCTTACTTTCCGCGCAGGAGCCGAGCTGCCGGCAGTGTTCGGCCACCTACATCGAAAAGAGCGAATTGGACGCCTACCTGGCTCGTGGCAAGGCGGAAAACATCACGGATCAACAAGTGCGCGCCGTGGACGTAGGCAAGAGCAACGTCGCAGTGGGCGTGGTGTATCGCGGCAAACTCACCGGGCCGTCGGAGGTTGCCGAGCACGATCTGGTGAGCGAGGTGTACCACGTGATCAGCGGGTCGGCGACGCTGGTGACGGGGTGGGACATCGAGGGGATGCAGCGCCGCCCGCCGGACAACCGCGCGGTGAAGATGCTGAACGGGCCGGGCCACAACGGCAAGTCGATTCGTAATCCGCAGACGCACCAGTTGAAGGCGGGCGATGTGATTGTGATTCCGGCGGGCGTGGGGCACTGGTTCACGCGCATCGACGACCACATCGAGTACCTAATGATCCGCGTGGACCCGGACAAGGTGGCTCCGTTGAAGGACGCCGCGGCGTCGCGCGCGGATCTGCAAGGGAAGGCGAAGTAGGTCCGGTCCGCCGGGCGCATCCTTCAAGGAGCGGGGCGGGCCCGCCAGGGTGTGGCGGATCCGCGCGCAACGTTCGAGGCGGCGGGAGGTTACTTGGCTTTCGCCTTGGCCGCCACCGGACCCGTGCCACCCTTCATGGCCGAATCCCAGTGCTCGACGATTTTGCCGTTGACGATGCGGAACATATCGAACCAGGTGGTCGTGTACTTGGCGCCGGGCTTGGCGGGATCATCGTACTCGCGCACGAAGCTGAGGGTCACGTAGTCGCCTTCGGCCTGAATCGCAACCAGACCGGGCAGGTCATTTGGGATAGGCTGCTCGCCGCCGGGCAGTGCGGAGAAGTACGCCTTGAAGCCGGCCATGCCGGTTTCGGCGTTGGGGTTGTGCTGCATGTAGTCGACGGTCATGAACTTGTCGGCTTCATTCAAGCGGCGGCCCATCAGCACGATGCGGAAGAAATCGTAGGCCAGCTTTTTATTGGCGGCCAGCTTCGGATCGTTGCTCTTGAGCAGCGCGGCCTGGTCTTTTGCAGGAACCACGGGAAGCGCCGCAAACAGCGGAGCGCTGAAGGCGGCGAGCGCGGAAACAATCATAAGTCGCGTCATTGGAATCTCCTGTTCGGCTATTCTAGCGCGCGATTGGTCCCGGCCGCTAGCGGGGCTGAAGGGTGTTGCGGAAGCGCCGCCAGGCCAACGCAAGGCCGGTCCAGACGAGCAGCGCGCCGCCAGCGGAGGCGAGACCCGCGATGGTTTGCCCCGCGATTCCGTAATACTCGCCGGTGTGCACGAAGCGCATCCAGGATCGCGCGCGGCGTCCGGCGTCCTGATCCGAGAAGCGCTCCGCGCGCAGGATCTGGCCGGAGTTGCGGTCGAGCGTGAGAGTGATGCGCTTTTGTGGCTGGCCTCCGTTGCCGGCGTCGATCGCAAAGATCACCGGCTCGTGACGCGAGGCAGGGACGGTGAAGCTGATGGTCCGCCACTCCGGTTCAGAAATTTTGGCGCGTTCGATCAGAGCATTCAGGCCGGAATAATCGGCTGGGGCGGCGGCGTGCGCAGCCCGAAGCGAAGCGCCCTTACTTTTCTGTTTGCTTTGCGCGGGCGGCTGCGAACCGGCGGCGCGATAGACGAGGTCGCTCGCCCAGGGGTAGGAAATGACCACGCCGGAGAGCGCGACAAAGAACAGCGGGACGCAGCACCAGAATCCGGCGACGTTGTGCCAGTTGAAATCGCGCGCGCGTCCGGAGAGCCCGCCACGGAACAGGAGCACGGCGCGGAGGTTCCGCCATCCCCATTTACGGGGGAACCACAGATAGAGCCCGCTGAGCACCAGGAAGAAGAACGCGAGGTTTGCGGCTCCGGTGATGGCGCGGGCCGTGGCGCGTTCCTGTTGCGAGGTTCCCAGCCAGCGATGCCAGTCCGTCACAACGCGGAAGAAACGCCGGGCGCCGCTCTGCGAGGCAACGGGTTGCCCGCGCCCAGTTATGGTCACGCCCCCACCGTCCGCGCGCAGCGTGACGCTGACCGGATCCCGCGACGCTGCCAGCAGCGCTTCAACGCTGGTGGGCGCGTTGAGCGAGGCATGAGCAGTCTGCCGGTCCATCCAGGCGAGAATTTGTTTCTCGTACGTCAGCAGCACTCCGGTCACGGACATCAAGAAGATGATCAGGCCGGCCACTGAACCTGCCGTGAGATGAAGCCAGAAAAGGGTTTTGCGAAATGTCACTGTCGATACCCGCGGCCCCGAGGCGCGCGACCGGATGCGTAAGCTTATCTATCTCTTGAGAACCGCAGGCGGGACGCCTAAAATAGAAAAGTCGCCAGCCTGCGGGTTGTCGATCCACCGGCCGGGGCGCTCCCGCCAAGGAAGGCGTCCCGGCTGGTTCTTTCGAACTCCTTTCAACAGCAACCGCCTTGCAGTTAGGGAAAGCGGTTTAAGGGAAAAACAACTATAATTCTATTTTAGTTGCAAGTGACTGTCAACTGAAAATTGGCAGAAATTTGGCCGCCTGGGGGCTTTGTTTGGCAGCCGAACTCAGGTGCCCCAGGCCCCGCCGCCAGGAGTTTCGATGCGCAACCGGTCTCCCGGACGTGCGTCGAAGCGAAATTTCGCGGGGATTTTTCTGGACCTGCCGCGAGTGAGGAGCGTATCGCGGCCGCTCTTGCCAGGCTTGCCTCCGGCGAGTCCCCAGGGACCACGCCTGCGGCGGTCGGCGAGGAGCGTGACTTCGGCGGGCGCCAGGAAATGGAACTCGCGAAGGATGCCGTCGCCGCCGCGATGCCGGCCGGCGCCGCCCGAGCCCTTGCGGACGCGATAGGCTTCGATGCGCAGGGGGAATTGATGCTCGAAGGCTTCGATGGGCGTATTCGAACTGTTGGTCATGTGGTTGTGGCGCGCGCTCAAGCCGGCCGCGCGGGGCGAGGCCCCCATGCCGCCGGCGATGGTTTCGTAGTAGGCGAAGCCGGCGCCGCCGATGGTCAGGTTGTTCATTGTGCCGCTGCTTGCCGCGGGAATGCGATCGGGCGCAGCCTGCGAGAGCGCGCCGAGCAGCGTGTCTGTGATGCGCTGCGAGGTCTCGACATTGCCGGCAGCCATGGCGGCCGGGGCCACGGCGTTTACCACCGTACCGGGCGGAGCGATCAGGCGAACGGGGCGGAGAATCCCGGAAGTAAAGGGCACGTCGTCCGGTATCAGGCAGCGGAAAACATACATGACCGCCGCAAGCGTCACGGCATAATTGGCGTTCACCGGACCCTCGGTTTGCGGATCCGAGCCGGTGAAGTCCACGGTAGCGCGATCCTGGTCGAGTGTCACGCGGACACGGATGTGCACGGGCCCGGGGCGGATGCCGTCGCCATCGAGGGAATCCTGGAAGGCGTAGACGCCGCGCGGCAGAGCGCGTACGGCGGCGCGCATCATGCGCTCGCTATAGTTCTGTAAGGCGCGCATGCGGCTTTGAACGGTTTGCAAGCCCAGCCGGTCCACCAAACCGCGCAGGCGGATTTCGCCGCGGTGCAGGGAGGCGAACTGCGCGAGCAAGTCGCCCTCGCGCTCGGCGGGCGTACGCACGTTGGCGAGAAGCATGCGCAGCAGACCGCGATCGAGCGCGCCGCGCCTCTGGATGAGCACGGGCGGGATGCGCAGGCCCTCCTGAAAAATCTCGCGCGCCAGCGGCATCGATCCGGGACTCATGCCGCCGACGTCGGCGTGATGGGCGCGGTTGGCCAAATAGAAGGCGGGCCGTGCGCCGCCGCAGAATACGGGCGCGACGGCCGTAATGTCGGGCAGATGGGTGCCGCCCTGGAATGGATCATTCAGCAGGGCGATGTCGCCGGCTTGGAGTTCGAAGGCCTCGATAGCGGCGCGCACGGAAAGCGGCATCGCGCCGAGGTGCACGGGCATGTGGTCGCCCATGGCGACGGCGCGGCCCGCGGCGTCATAGACGGCGCAGGAGTAGTCGCGGCGCTCTTTGATGTTGGCGGAATAGGAGGTCTTGCGCAGGACGATGCCCATTTCCTCGGCGATGGAGACCAGCAGGTGGCGGAACAGCTCGAGTTCGACGGCGTGCGCGGGCACGCTGTCATTGTATCGGGCAAGCGCGGGTGCGGGATACAATAGGGACAATGTCATTGTCGCTCACACCGGCTCCGCTGCCCGAGCTGGCATACAGCCGGTTCCGCTTCGAGCCCGCGATTGCGGGTGTGGAGCACAACGAATGGACTCTGCGCCGCGCCACATGGACGGAGATGGTGGTGGTGAACGCGCGCGGCGGGCAGGAACTGGCGGTGCCGCGGCGCTATCTCGGCCGAATCGTTGAGACGGGCGACAGCATCCGGGGCGTCCGCTTAGTGGAAGCCCTGGAATGCCACGCCGGACGGGTGCGGCCGGTGCGGCGCGGCGTGATCGAAATGGGTCCGCGCCGGGAAGGCGAGGCGGCGCCGTGGCTGCGGAGGGAGGCGGGGAATCCCGCGCCAGTGATCGCCATCCGCGTGGAAGCGGCCCGCCCGTCCAGCATCCGGCGCGCCCTGCGCGGTTCCGTTGCTGTCGGCCTCATCGCCTTCCTGGCCTTGGTGTGCATCGCGTCTTTAATCCGGGCGTACAGGTAGGATGGCGAGCACATCACGCGCAATGACGGGCGACGTCAAGCGCCCCTTGCTTCACGTCGGCGCGGGTCAGAACGCCCAGACCGAGCACGAAAAAAATGATCAACGAGAGGATCGCGACGCGGTAACTTCCGGTAAGCTGCAAGGCGAGGCCGAAGGTGGGGGGTCCCAGCCAACTGGTGCCCTTGTCGCCCACCTCATACAGGCTGAAGTATTCGGCCTCTTTTCCCTTGGGGACGAGCTGCGCGAAAATGGACCGGCTGAGCGCCTGGCTTCCTCCCATCACGGCGCCCGCGGCGGCGCCCATTACGTAAAACTCGGCCACCGAGCTGACGAAACCGTAGGCGTACAGAAGCACCAGGGTCCAGATCACCAGGGCGACGGCCACCGCGTTTTTGGCGCTGAGGGCTTTCGCAAGGCGGTTGAATCCGATGGCTCCGAAGATGCCGACGAACTGAGCGATCAGGATGGTGATGGTCAACTGCTGGTCGGGGATCTTGAGCTCCTCGGCGCCGAACTGCGCCGAGACGACCAGCACCGTCTGGATCGCATCGTTGTAGAGCAGGTAGGCGATTAAGAACGTGAGCGTGTGGGGAAAGGCGCGCATATGACGGAGGGTGCGCGCGAACTGGCCGAAGGCGGCTCCGAAGAGGGTCCGGCCCGGCGGCAGAGCCTGCGGGGTTCCGCGATTGTGCAAGCGGAGCAGCACGGGAATGGTGAAGAGCGCCCACCAGAGGCCGGTGGAGGAGAGCGCGATGCGCAGCGCGAGCGTGCGGGAGATGCCGAGGCTCGCGGCCCGGGACAGCAGCAGCAGGTGCAGGAGCAATACGAGGCAGCCGGCGGCGTATCCGAGCGCCCAGGCCCGGGAGGAGATCGAATCGCGTTCCTCGGGCGGGGCGATTTCCGGGAGAAATGAATTGTAGACGACGACGGAGGCGCCGAGCGCGACGTTGCCAATCAGAAACAACCCCCCAGCCCATAAGTACTGCGAGCCTTGCACGAAGAACAAGGCGAGGGAGGCCGCGGCGCCGGTGAACGCCGTAATGGCGAGCCACTCTTTCTTGCGGCGGCCGTAGTCGGCAATGGAGCCGATCAGTGGCAACACCAGGACCTGGCAGACGACCGATAATCCGACCATGTAGGACCAGAAGCTGCCCGCCGCGACGGGGATGCCCAGCGGGTGCACGTAACCCTGGGGATCGGCCGCGGTGCGCGCAAGCAAAGGCACATAGATCGGCAAGAAGAGGGCGATGCCGCTGGTGGCGAACACGGAGTTCGCCCAATCGTAAAAATACCAGCCGTGCTGTTCGCGCTTGCTGTATGGGATTACCGCGGGCGTCATTCAATGTAGAACAAGTCTATCGATTTTCCCACGCGCTCGACCGGCGTGTATTGCTTCAACCAGCCGTAGGAGCCGTCCTTGGCGTGGGTCAGATAGAGGTGATGCACGCTAATGGCGACCCAGCCGCGCACGGGGCGCTGCGGATCGAGGATTTCGTAATGAGGCAATCCGGAGCTCTGCATCAGGGCCGAGCCGAAGTAAGCGATCGAAAGCCGGGGAATGCCGCGGTCCCGCACGCGGCGGCTGAGGCGTTCGAGATCCTGGCCCCAGTCCAAGTCGGATTCGGCGAGGACGCGCTCCGGCTGAGGCGCGAGCTGGTTGAACCAGGCCAGGTAGTCGGGATGCGCGCGGATGGAGTCGAAGAAGGTCCAAGCGACCAGCGCCACCGGGGCCAGGGCGATGCCGCGAAAGCCGCGCCTGTGGATGGTTACCGCGGTCCCATGAGCCGCGACGAGGGCGAGCAGGGGATAAATCGGGAGAATGTGGCGTACGCCCAAATCAATGCGGGCGGTCATGCCCACCGCGAGGATCGCGAGCGGAAACAGGGCAGTGAGAACTTGCTGCCAGGGAAGCCGGCGCGCACGGTGCAAGAGACTCACGAGCGCGACCGCGGCCAACAATAGGAATCCGAGGGGCGTCTTCACGGCGAGCACCACGGGGAAGAAATACCACCAGCCGGTGCTCCGATATTGCCCGAGCAAGTAGGAATCATGGCCGATGGCATTATGGCGGCTGACGTCGCGCACTCCGGTAATGAATTCGGTCAGGGGCAGGGGAAGGGAGGCGAGGGAACTCCACACCGGCGCGAGCCCGGGATGATCCGCCAGCAGCGCGTCGATGCGCGGATGCGGTCCCCACGCGGCTTCGAAGGGGATGAGCGTGAATCCATAGCAGGCCCACATAAGGAGAAATGCCACGGCGGCTGCGATGGCGGCATGACGCAGCGCCGCGCGCCAGGGGATGCGGCGGGCGCAGGCGGCCAGCGCCACGGCGAGGCACGCGGCCAGGAAAGCGAGGCTCGAGAGCTTGGTGAGGAAGGCAAGCGCGATGGCTGCGCCGAGCCACGCGGCGCGCCTCCAGTCCGGGGACTCGATCCAGCGGAGCAATTGATAGAGCGCGGCGAGCGTTGCCGCGGCGCATGCCATGTCGACGGTGGCGAGGCCCGCGTGCCCGAGGATGGGCGGCGCCGCGGCCAGCAAGGCCACGGCCCATACAGAGGCGGCGGGCGCGAACCACCGGCGGGCCCATAGGAATGTGACGGCCGACGCCAGGACAAAGAAGGGCAAGGTTCCCGCGCGGGCGAGCGCGAGGTTGCGCCAGAGATTTCCGCCGGATTCAAAGATCGCGTTGCCGTCTTCATAGATAACGCTTACGCCCTCCTGGGCGATGTCGCGATGCACTTGGGAGCGGACGCCAGCCAGGTAGGGTCCGAGAGCCACTGCGCCGCGCGCCAGAGGAGGATGCTTGGTCTCGTAGGTGTATGTGCCCCACTGCAACCACTCCATGCCGATGGCCACATGCCAGGGCTCATCGTAGGTGGGGCCGAAGATGGTGTAGGTCAGAGCGATGCGTGCGATTCCAACGCAGACCAGCAGTGCGGCGATCGTAAGGGTGCGGCGGGAGCTCACTTGGCAGGTAACGACTCGATCCTTTCGAGCAGGAGCGCCATGCGCGGAGCAGCGTCCGTGCGGCCTCCGAAGCGGACTTCATTGTAGGCCGCGGTCAGGTTGCCGACCAGCGCCGAGAGTTCCGAAGGGGGCAAGACGCGGGCGAATTCAACGGGAGTGAGCCATGGAGGCCTGCGGTAACCGCGCCGGTCGAGGATATCGAGCATGCGTTCGTAGAGCAGTGTCGCGTCGGAGGCTTCGACTTCTCCACGCTGGGCGCGCCGCAGGCGCCACCATCGGCGGGTCCGTTCACTCCAGCCTCGCCCGTACAGGACGGCGATCACCGAGAACGCGGCGGCGGCGAAGAAGGCGGCGATCCAGAGGCGTCCGGCGCTTGCGGCGGACTCCAGCCAGGAGACGGCTTGATCCAGCCAGGCGAAGCGGGCGCGGCGGCCGCTGGACTGCATGCGGCTGGCGAGCGCCACCTGGTGCTCGAAGTCGTATCCGATGACCCAATCCGTCCAGAACTGGCCGGCTGCGTCGAGATACATCGCAATGTGGCTCCACCAGGCGGGAGCCGGCGCCGAGGGATCGGGCGGCGTCGGGTCAAGCGTGATCCAGCCGCGGCCGGGGATCCAGGCTTCCACCCAACTGTGCGCGTCGGAAGCGCGGACCACCTGCCAGCCGCTGACCGGGTTGAAAACGCCGCTCAGGAATCCGGTGGCGACGCGCGAAGGGATACCGGCGAACCGCAGCATCACGGCGAGCGCGGAGGCGAAGTACTCGCAGTGGCCTTCCTTGCGGACGAAGAGGAAATGGGCAAGCGGGTCCGCGACGGGCTCATCGAGCATGCGGAGGGAGTATCCGTACTCGCGCCGCAGGCGGCTTTCGAGCACGTGTGCTTTCTCTTCCGGGGTTGCGTATCCTTCGGTCCAGGATTGCGCCAGCGCCGCGATGCGCGCGTCGAGCGGCGGCAATTCGAGCAGAGCCGCACGCTCGGCGGGGGGGAGCGGCGGAGGCGCCTCGATGGCGGGCGCGGTCTCGTCCTCCAGGCGGCTGATGGCGCGATACCGCAAGCCTGTGATGTTGTGACGCGGCGCGCGCAAGGATCCGGAAGCGGAACGCCACAGGGAAGCCACGGGAATGCCGATGGTCTGGGGGGTGCCTGCGAAAAACAGGGTATCCGACGCAATCTCGTTGAGATGCACTTCGTAGACCAAGCTGCGGCCCGGCCGGGCAAAGCGCACCGGCGGCAACACGAGCGTGCCCCGATCCACCCACAGCCGCTGTTCGGGGGCCGGCGGGTTGTACCAGCGCGCGCCGTCGAAGCGCGAGAGCGCGGCGCCACGCCAGCGGAGCGCGGTCAGGTCGAGACCTTCTTCCGAGCGGATGTGCATCACGGGCGTGGTGCGCTGTTTAATCTCGCCAATTTCACCCAGAGTCACTTCGCTTGCAAAGCCGGGAATGTGGTAGCGCTGCGGCACGAAGCGCTGCAGGGCGGCGCGAGCCGTGCGGGGCAGCACAAAAAAGATGCCGGCGGTCATGATCAAGATTCCGCAAAACAGCGCGGCGGAAAGAACCGCCAGCCTTCGAGGGAAGGCGGCGGCAGGCGTTGGGGACACGCGCGCCTGAACCAGCGCGGAGGATTCGACGGCGCGGGCCGATCGCACGATTTCTCCACTCGAGAATGTGGCGATGGTGAAGAACAGGAACAGCGCCAGGAACACAAAGAAGTTCAGGTGAATGGAGAGCAGCGCGGCGGACATCAGCTCCATGGCGGCGATCAGCTTCAGGAAGTTGAAATCGCGCGGCGTGCGCGCGGTAAGGACCTTGACCGCTGCAACGTAAAAGATTAAATGGACGGTCGCCTTGAGGAATGACTGGGAGACATACAAATAGTCCAGCGGAAAAAACGCGATGTAGGCGACCGTGAGCGCCGCGGTGATGCGAGGCGGAATAGCCAGTTGGATCCGCCCGCCGACGGCCAGCGCGCGGAGCAGCAGGGCAGCCCCCAGCAGGAGTGCGGCGGGCCAATCGAGTTCGCCCGAACCAACGACAGCACCGTAACCGGAGGCCAGCAAACCGAGCTGCGACGCCTCGAAGAACCGGCGGGCGGCCTGGGCCGCCGATGCGGCTGGGCGGGACATGCTCCTATTGTGTCATCGCCTTCACGCGGCGCGCGATCTCCTCTCCGATGGCGAGGGAGGCGGTAGCGCCCGGGCTGGGTGCGTTGACCACGTGCAAGGCGCCCGGTTCTTCGACGAAGTGGAAATCGTCGAGCAGCGTGCCGTCCGGCGCCAGGGCCTGCGCACGGACGCCCGAGCCCGCGGGCTGGAGGTCGTCTTCCCGAATCTCGGAAACCAGGCGCTGCAAGGATTCGCAGAACAAACGGCGGCTGAAGCTGCGGCGCAGCTCGTCCCAGCAGACGCTCCCATAGTTGCGGAGAAATCGCCACAGGCCCGGGTACAGGAGAGCGTCGCCGAGGTCGCGGAGGTTCACCGCGCTCTTCCGGTAGCCGGCGCGCGAGAGGGCGAGCACCGCGTTTGGTCCCGCTTCGATGCCGCCGCCGATACGGCGCGTGAAGTGCACGCCCAGGAAGGGCAGGCGTGGATCCGGCACGGGATAAATCAAGTTGCGCACCAGGTGCCGGCGTTCGGGGCGGAGCAGGTAATAGTCGCCGCGGAAGGGCACGATGCGCACCGTGCGCGCGCGTCCGCTGAGCGCGGCTACGCGGTCGGAATAGAGACCGGCGCAGGTGACCACGAAATCCGCGGGGGTCTCGCCTTGCGTGTGCCCGACGCGCCAGGATGCGCCTTCATGATGGAGCGCGGTGACTCGCGCCGACGTTGTGATGATGCCGCCTTGCGCTTGCACCAGCCGGGCGAGTGTTTCGCACACGCGCGGATAATCGGCGATGCCTTCTTCGGGAACCAGGATCGCGGCGAGGCCCGCGGCGTGCGGCTCGATCTCTTTCAGTTCCGGCGCGGTGAGCAGCCGGAGGCCGCGCAGGCCGTTCTGGCAGCCGCGGTCGAACAGGTTGTGAAGGCGCGGAATCTGGTCCGCTTCGGTGGCCACGACGACTTTGCCGCAGATTTCATGCGGAACGGAGTGGGCGCGGCAGAATTCCACCATCTGCCGGATCCCTTGTACGGCGAGGCGTGCGCGGTAAGAACCGGGACGGTAGTACAAGCCGCAGTGCAGCACGCCGCTGTTATGGCTGCTCTGATGCAGCGCGAGGGCGCGTTCCTGTTCGAGAATCGTGACGGATGCGCCGGGAATCGCCTGTTGGAGACGCCAGGCCGCCGCAAGCCCGATAATGCCTCCTCCCAGGACGACGATCCGCTGGCTCATGCGTGCCTCAGTCAATCTCGGGCGCCGGGATGAAGGGCGCTTTTTCCAGCACGCGCTCCGGTTCCTTGCAGAATCGCAGCGCGAGGGCCACGGTCAAGATTTGCACGCCCACGATGAATGCGGCGCAGACGGGCCAGCCGCCCAGATTCCAAAAGTAGCCGGGCACGGCAGCGCCGAGGCTGCCACCCAGGTAATAGAAGCTCGCGTACATGCCGACGGCGAGCGCGCGGTAATGGTTCGCCGCCAGCCCGATGAACCCGCTGCCTGCAGTCTGCGCGGCAAATGTTGCCGTCGAACAGATCGTGAGCCCAAGGGTGACGGCGGCCAGATGAGGAATGAAAGTGAGGGCCACGCCCGCGACAGCCGCCGCGATTGCGCACGCCAGCACCTTGCGAGGTCCGAAGCGGTCGATGGCGCGGCCGGCGGCGGGGCTCACAGCGGCGCCAATCAAATAGACGAAAAAAATCGAGCCCAGGGCGACCGGTTCCAGATGAAACGGAGGCGCGGCCAGATAGAAGGCGATATAGGTGAAAATCGCGACCAATGAAAACAAGACGCAGAAGCCCACGGCGAACGCCGCAACCAGCAGGGGGTTCCGCAAATGATCACGCACGGCCGCGACCACGGAGCCGCGGGGCGCGGTGAGGTGGCGCGGATGCGTCTCGGGCTGGAGCAGCCGCGCGACGGCGACGGCTCCTGCCAGATTCGCTGTGCCGAGAACGAGAAACACCCAGCGCCACTCAAAATGCGAAGCGACCAAGCCGGAAAGAAAGCGGCAGGAAAATCCGCCCAGCACGGTTGCGCTGACGTAAGCGGAAAGAGCGCGGCCCACTTCGCCCGGACTCCACTCATCATTGATGTAGGCCACGGTGACCGAGAAGACGCCGGGCGTAAACACGCCCTGGCAAAATCGCCAGAAAATGAGCGTTTTGAGATTCGGAGAGGTTGCGGCCAGCAAGCTGCACGCCGTGAGCAGAAAGGCCGACCAGACGATGACGCGCTTGCGGCCCAGGCGGTCGGCGAGCAGCCCCGCCACCGGCGCCGAAAGTGCCACGCCGAGCGCGGCCATGGTGATCGTCAGGCTGACTTCGACAGTCCCGGCCTGAAAGATCCGAGTGAGGCGGGGCAGCAGGGGCTGCGTCGAATAGAGCTGCAGGAAGGCGCAGTAGCCCGCGACGACGATCCCCAGCGTGCGCACGAGTTAGGAGTGTGCGGCCTTGTGTTCCCACGGGCGCGGCGCGCGGGCGTGATCGCGGCCGCGGACGCGATCGTACAGGTGATCGTCGCAAGTGGTGCCGAGAGAGAGATTGTAGAGGCTGGTCAGGCCGAGGCCCTCGCGCAGATCTTCGTCGAATGCGTGCAGCTCCTTTAATTGGGACGCGAGTGCCGGCAGTTCGCGGCCCGAGGGCGTGCGCAGGAACATCTGATAACCGCCGTGGACCAAGCGCGCGATCTCGGAGGCGATCAGGATGCCGGCTTGGCCGATAATGACCTTACCGCCGCCCGCGTCCTCGACGGTAGCGGCGCACCCGTTGCGCCTGGCGACGGCTTTGCCGTCGGCCTCGCGCGAGACTTCGAATCCGAATTGTTTCAGGTTAGCGAGGCGGTCCTCAAAGGTCCACTGGCGGGGTGCTTCACGGCGAAAGAACATAGAATCCTTGATTATATCGCTCGCCCGGGCGCTCCCGCTGCGGACGCACTGCGGTTGGCTGTGGCGGCGGTAACGCTTCTTCAGGGCAGCCGGAAGGCGACCATCGTGTCGTTGGCGTTGATGGCGACGTACTGTTTGCCGTCGCGGCCCAGATAGGTGACGGGGTTGGAGTATGCGGTATCGGGCAGCACGGTTTCCCACAGCAGCTTTCCGGTCTTCGATTCGTAGGCGTGGAAGCGCTTGTCGCTGGTGGCTCCGATGAAGAGCAGTCCGCTGGCGGTCGCCACCGATCCGCCGATGTTGTACGAGCCGGTGTTCATGACGCCGATTTTTTCGAGCGACTCCACGCGTCCGAACGGAACCCGCCACGCCACGTCGCCCGTGTTCACGTTGATGGCGAACAGTTCGCCCCACGGGGGCGATTGGCAGGGCCAACCCGTCGCCGGATTCGTGATCGATCCGACGTTGCGCCTAACGAAGGGCATCTGGCTGGCGTCGCCCGCTCCGCCGATTTTCGTGGGCGGTTCCTTGGCGGGTACTTGTTCCACCATCCTCTGCACGTGCCCCTGGTCGTGCGAATTGATGAAGAAATAACCGAGCTTGGGATCGTAGCTGCCGCCGCCCCAGTTGAAGCCGCCATCGGAACCGGGGAAGACCACCGTATCGGTCATGCGCACGGGAGCGTAAGGGCCATCATTGCTCGCATTCTTGAACAGGTCTTCACAGTACGCCTTATGCTCGGGCGTGAAAGCGGCGATTTCATTGCGATTCCACGTCATGCGCGCCAGCGGCGGAGGCTTCAGGGGGAAGGGCTGTGTCGGCGAATACCACTCGCCGGGAACGTCGCCCTTTGGGACCGGCCGCTCCTCCACGCCGAAGATCGGTTTGCCGTCGCGCCGGTCTAAAATGAACACCAGTCCCGTTTTCGTCGTCTGAATCAGCGCCGGGATCTTCTTGCCGTCCTTGACGACGTCGATCAGCGTTGGCTGTGGCGGCAGATCGTAATCCCAAAGATCGTGATGCACGGTCTGGAAGTACCACTTCAGTTTGCCGGTCATGGCGTCAACGGCCACCAGCGAGTTGCCGAACAGGTTGTTGCCGGGACGGTCGCCTCCGTAGCGGTCGTCGCTGGGGGATCCGAGAGGCATCAGCAGCGTGCCGGTTTCCGCATCGACGCTGAACGTGCTCCAGACGTTCACGCCGGAGCGGCCTTTCCAGCCGTCATTGAGCCAGGTCTCGTGGCCGACTTCTCCTGGCTGCGGGACGGTGTGGAAAGTCCACACAAGTTTTCCCGTAGACGCATCCCAGGCGCGCACGTCGCCTTTGCCTCCGATGGAACCGTAATCCTGCAAGTGCGAGCCGGTGATCACCAGATTTTTATAGACCACCGGTGCTCCGTTCAGTCCGTAGGGCGCCTGAGGCATGTGGTCTTTCATGCCTGGCTTCAGATCCAGCTCGCCTTCCTTGCCGAAACCGGGGACGAGCTTTCCCGTGCGCGCGTTTACGGCGATCAGCAGGCCGTCTTCGGTGCCGAAGAAAATCGTCGGCGGGCTGTTGCGGTTGCCCGGCCAATAGGCGATGCCGCGGGACGGGCGCGGGTTGTATTTATGGTCGAAGCTCCAGAGTTTCTTGCCGGTCTCCGGCTCGATGGCCACGAGGCTCTGGAACGGCGTCGTGAAATACATCACGTTGTTCACCACCAGGGGCGTGGTCTTGGAAGCCTGCTTGGATTTCGCGCCGGGAGCAGGTTTGGTGTCGTAGGTCCAGGCGACGATCAGTTTGGACACGTTGCTGGGCTTGATCTGCGTAAGCGGGGAGTAACGCTGCGCGCCGGGGTCGCGGCCGTAGACGGGCCAATCGTTTTGGGCCAGCACGGCCGTGAGGAAGAGCGCGGGCAGCAGGATGGCGGTGCGGGTCAGGACGGTGCAGAAGCGGGTGGCCATAGGAGCAAGAGTACGGCGTTCGAGCGTGGCCGTCAACCAAGAGCTCGAAGTTTTGCGGCTGGTTCGGTGTTTCGGCAGCAAAATCGGCGCGGATTGGGTAGAATCGATAACCAGGGGCCGCGGGCCGCCAGGTCCGTGCGGCGCGTCGGCAAGGAGAGGTACAACATGAAACTCAGGAGCCTGATGGTCCTCGCGATTCTGATTTTGGCCGCGTTTCCGGCGGTTGCGGCCAGTTGCGAGAGCTTGAATTCATTGAGCGTTCCGCACGCGACGATCAAAGCGGAGGCGGTGGCGGCAGGCTCGTTCACTCCGGCTGCGGCTTCAGCCGGAAAAGGCAAGGGTCCGGCGCAGGGGAAGGCCAACCCCTACGCGGATCTGAGGGCGTTCTGCCGCGTCACGGTTGTGTCCAGACCCTCCAACGATTCGGAGATCAACATCGAGTATTGGATGCCGGAGGCGGGCTGGAACGGCAATTTTCTGGCGAACGGGAACGGCGGCTGGAACGGCTCGATCACGCAGAACACGCTGGCCGAAGGTTTGCGGATGGGATACGTCGCGGCGATGACGGACACCGGACACCAGGGCGGCAGCGCCAGTTTCGCCCTCGGGCATCCGGAAAAAGTGATCGACTTCGGCTACCGCGCGGTGCATGAAATGGCCGTAATCGGCAAGGCTCTGATTCAGGCGCGCTATGAGAGCCCGGCGCGGCGTTCCTACTGGAACGGTTGTTCGGCGGGCGGGCGGCAGGGTTTGAAGGCCGCGCAGATGTTCCCGGCGGATTTTGACGGAATCGTGGCGGGAGCGCCGGCGATCGCATTCACCGGCCGCTCGGCACAGGCCGTCTGGATCGCGCAGCAGACGCATAAGGACGCCGAGAGCGCTCTGCCGCAGGCGAAGTTCGCCGTGGTGCATGAGGCGGTGCTGACGGCCTGCGATGGCATCGACGGCGTGAAGGACGGCGTGCTCGAGGATCCGCGCCAGTGCACCTTCGATCCCAAGACGATTCAGTGCCCCGCGGCGGATGCTCCCAATTGCCTGACCGCGGCCCAGGTGGAAACGGTCCGCAGGATTTATTCCGACGTAAAGAATCCGCGCACCGGCGAAGTGTATTTCGCGCGCCATGAGCCAGGCAGCGAGATGGGTTGGAATACGATGGCTGGGGCGAATCCGTTCGGGCTGGCGCTGGACACGTTCCGTTACGTGGTTTTCAGCAACCCGGACTGGGCCTACAAGACCATGAACTTCGACAGCGACATGGCGGCGGCGTTGAAGGCGGTGGCTCCGATTGATGCCCTGGACCCGAATTTGAAGCCTTTCTATGACAGGGGCGGAAAGATCATCCAGTATCACGGATGGAGCGACCCGCAAATTTCCCCGGGCAGCAGCGTCACGTATTACGAGAACGTGGTGAAAGCCAACGGCGGACTGGCGAAGGTGCAGCAGAGCCACCGGCTGTTCATGGTGCCGGGGATGGCGCACTGCGGCGGGGGCGATGGGACCAGCACGTTCGACATGCTCACGGCGCTGACGCAGTGGGTGGAGCAGGGCAAGGCTCCGGACCGCATCGAGGCATCGCGGCAGCGCAACGGCCAGACGGACCGCACGCGGCCGCTGTGCGCGTATCCGCAGACGGCGCAGTACACAGGCTCGGGATCGACGGACGAGGCCGCGAATTTCGACTGCAAGTAGCCTCACCGGCCAGGCCGGAGCGTTGATCCGGCTCCGCCTTACCGCGAGGCCAGGGCCTCGGCCGCCCGCGCGCCCGAGAGAATGCCGTTCATGCCCAAGTTGCCTTCATGGCATGCGTATTCGTACAACGGCTCATTGCGGCGGCGCAACGGTATTTCGACGGTCCAAGGCCGGGTATAGACAGTCGGATCGGAGATGGTGGCCTGGTACAGAATCGTGTCCGCGCCGACGCGCGCCAGCCGTTCCGTGACGCGCAGATTCTCATCCGACATCCCGTCCAGGTACGCCACGCCGAAGCGGCTCACCTGGTTGGCGAGAAAATCCCGGCTCTCGATCACCAGCGTGTCGCCTTCCCAATGGCCGCGCGAGTTTCCCGTCCACTCGGGCACTCCGGGCTCCAGGGGGCGGCTATCGAGCGGAATGATACGGGCCTCATGATTGAGCTCGGCCAGAATCGTGACATAGCCCGGGCTCTGCACGATCAGGTAGTTGTTGTTATACGGCTCGGGGAGCATGGGCGGGCCCGCGCCTCCGAACAGAATGCAGCGCTCGGTCAGCAACCGGTCTTCCGGGCCGTTGGCGGGAAGGCGGTCAAACGGGGCGTGCTCCTGTTCGAACTTCCGGCGAGCCTCTGGGGTCATGGGAGGGATCCGTCCGTCGGGGGGATCGATCACCAGCGAGGTCCGCCTGCTGTGGACGACCTGGGTCCCGCGGTCAAACCAAAATTGATTGTAGGAGCCGACATCGCCCGCGCGGCGGGAGTCAGGACGATCGGCGTCGGTCTGCTCCATGCGGCGTTTCTCGTAAGCCGCGGCCTCCTCGGCCGTAAAGAACGCCTTCGATCCCAGCTCGGGCGGCCGTTCCATGGGGGTGAGCGTCGCGTTGGTCCAGACGCCCTGCAAATCCGGCTGGCCATCCGGGGTCCTGGGAGGAATCCAGATTTTCTGTTTGGATGCGGGAGGAGGGCTTTGGCCGCCCAGCGTGAACGGGAACACCGCTATGAAACTGAGCGGCAAAGCGAGTTGCAGTGGTGTTCTCATGGCCCCGATGGTACGCGCATGCCGCGGCGATGTCAAAGGCCTATGCGCGTCCGGCTCAGCGCAGGATACAATAGCACGGGGGACACGGATGAATCGGCGAATCTTACTGGTAAGCAGCGTACTGCTGGTTGCGCCTGCTTTCGCTCAGATCGATCTTTCGGGCGAATGGAACCCACTGTTTCACGAGGACCAGCCCGAGCGCATCCCAGGCCCTGAAATCGGCGACTATCTCGGCTTGCCTGTCACCGATGAGGCGCGGATGCGCGCGGATGCGTGGGATGCCGACATCCTGACGCTGCCCGAGCATCAATGCAAGCCGCATCCGTCCGATTACGGCCCGCGCGGACCTGCGAATCTGCGGATCTGGAAGGAGGTGGACCGCGAGACGCAGCAAATCATCGCTTGGCGTACACACATCTCCTGGCAGGCGCCGGAGCGCACCATATGGATGGACGGGCGCCCGCATCCGCCGGAGTGGGCTCCGCACACCTGGCAGGGATTTTCGACCGGCCAGTGGAACGGGGAGATCTTGACGGTTACCACGACGCATCTGAAGGCCGGATGGATTCGCCGCAACGGCGTGCCGCGCAGCGACCGCGCCACGCTGACAGAGCATTGGATCCGCCACGGCGATCAACTCACGCTGGTGAGCATCGTGCACGATCCCGTGTATCTCACCGAACCCTTCGTTCGCACGACGGATTTCGTAATGGACCTGCGGCAGCGCATCGATCCCTATCCGTGCGAAGCCGTCGAGGAAGTGGACCGGCCGGCTGGAAAAGTTCCGCACCACTTGCCGGGCGCGAATCCGTTTCTGGGGGAATTCCCCGCGCGGCGTGGAATTCCGGAACAGGCGGCCCGCGGCGGACCAGCAACGATGATGCCGGAATATCGCGTGAACCCCAGCAGTTCGCCCGCGCCAAGCACGGCTGCGCCGCGGCCGGCGGAGATGACCGAATTCCACGTCCTGCCGGTGCAGGGCCAGGTTTCGATCATCGTGGGCGGGGGCGGGAATTCAGCGGTTCAGGTCGGCGCGGACGGCGTGCTGGTGGTGGATACGAAATCGGCGGCGCGCGCGGAAGACTTGCTGAGGAAAATCGGCCAACTCACGACGAAGCAGGTGCGCTACATCATCAATACGGCGGCTGATCCGGACCACACCGGAGGCAATGAGACCATATCCAAGGCCGGCCGCACCATCACGGGCGGAAATGTCGCGCGGTTCGATGCGGCGTTTCCGGCCACGGTAGTGGCGCACGAAGGGGTCGTCGCGCAAATGCAGGAAGCCGGGGCGTCCCCGGAAGCCTGGCCGGGTAACACGTATTTTGGCGCTGCCAAGGACCTTTTTTTCAACGGCGAGGCGGTACGCATCTTGCACCTGCCGGCCGCGCACAGCGGGGCGGACAGCATCGTGTTTTTCCGGCGCTCGGATGTGATCGCCACCGGCGACCTCTTCACGCCGGACCGCTATCCGGTGATCGACGTCGCCCGCGGCGGCACGATCAACGGCTTGGTGAACGCGCTGAACCGACTGCTCGACTTGACCGTGCCCGCCGAGAAACAGGAGGGCGGCACCATGGTGATCCCGGGTCATGGCCGAGTGTGCGATGAGGCCGATGTGGTCGAGTATCGCGACATGGTGACCATTGTGCGCGACCGCATTCAAGACCTGGTCAAGAAGGGCCTGACGCTGGAGCAAGTGAAGGCGGCGCGCCCGACGGCCGATTATGATCCGCTCTACGG
>CAZTKA010000043.1:0-11691 GCA_964614015.1 uncultured Bordetella sp.
AGGATGCGTGCGGTGAGCTTCGCGTATCCGGCGGTCCCGTTGTTGTTTGGCGCGGTCGGGTTGTGGATGACCTATCAAGGCTTCCTGTTGCAACCTTACGCGGGCGGGGCGACGGCGGCGACGCTCGCGACGGGGGCGCTGGTGTATCGCTTGAAGCGGCGCGGGCGGCCGGAGGGCGTCCACGCTCGGTCCGATGCGGACGTCTGACAAAAGATACGATTCCTGGTTGCGTTGATTGCGATCGCTCACCTGGCGCTGGGAGTTGCGTGCTCCGTGGCCGTGTGCGTTTCGAGGACGGCGATCCGGCAATGGACCTCCGCCTAGAGAGCTGCCGTATAATGGGAAACACGCGCGGCGCTATCGTCTAACGGTTAGGACGGAGCCCTCTCAAGGCTCAAATACGGGTTCGATTCCCGTTAGCGCTACCAATTCCTCAAAGACGTACGGGGCGTGGGTGACCACCAGGAACAAGCTACATTGGAGACACACGTGTGTCCTCCCCCATATGCAAGCTTGTGATTCATTTCGCCTGACGGGGTCGTGGTGCCGATAAGGACAGATCGCTTCCCACAGCGGTCTTCCGGAGGCACGCGGGCGGTTTGTCCTGGGCCCGTCGCGCGAACGCCTGGATTGGCCGAGCAGGCTTTGGCCGAACGGCGCAAAAATATAGGCACGGCCGCGGTCCGCGTGGAAAACGCGGGAGCCCATGCCGCCGCAGGCCGCGCCGCTGAGGCGAGGCGGATGCTGGCAGTGTTCTTGAACAGCGTGCGCTGCATGATGCGGCCTCCTGGTCCCGGAGCTGCGTTGCCCGGCCGGCCCGCTTTCGGAGCCCCGGCGAAGCCTGTGAGTCCGCTTCCTCCAGCGCCGGGAAGGCCGGGCAAATCTTCCAGGCCGGCGTAAGCGAGCTTGATGCAGGGATCTTCGTTCAAGACGACGGCCACGGGCAAGTGCGGTCCGCTGACGGCAAGCCGCGGGGGCGCAAACGGACGCGGCGCGGGGCGGGGAGCCGGACGGTCCGGGGCGGCCTGGGTGGAGGGCTGTCCGCCTCCGCCCGGCGGAGCGGACTGGGGCGGAGAATAGCGGATCGATAGCGGCATGACCGTCTTGTGCGGAGCTATGAGCGGCAGTCGCACGGCAGCCACTGTCAGCAGCAACAGCAGCGCTGCCGCAGGCAATCCCAGGGAGACCAGCAAGGCAGGTTTGCGCATGCTTCCGGCTGTGCACGCAGTGGGCCCTAGCCATGTGACTGATCCACCGTGCGCTGAGGGGATTCGGAGCGTCACAGGCGTGACGCGGCGGCAACACGATTTTCTTCAGTCAAATTCGCGCGGAACCGGCCGCGGCTGAACTCCGCATCGGCGCCGGGCCTTGTAGAATGAAAACGATGCCCCGCACGATCCTGCTCGCGCTGCTGGGAGCGGCCGGGCTTTTCGCCCAACGTCAGCCGTTCACCGTCGAGACCATGATGAAACTGGCGCGGATCAGCGAGCCCGCGCTTTCTCCGGACGGCCAGCAAGTCGCCTTCACTGTTCAGACGATCGACATCGACGCCAACACCAAGCCCACCCATATCTACGTCGTGCCCACCGCCGGCGGGACTCCGCGTAAGCTCACCAATGCCGGATCGGCCAACGGGCGGCCGCGCTGGTCTCCGGATTCACGGCAGATTTATTTCGTCTCGGACCGGGGCGGGTCTTCGCAAATCTGGGTGATGAATGCCGACGGCTCCTCGCCGCGCCAGATCACCAAGCTTTCGACGGAAGCCAGCGGCGTGCTGGTCAGCCCGGATGGCAGGAAACTGGTTTTTCTATCGAGCGTGTATCCGGAATGCGGCGCCGATGACGGCTGTAACGCGCGGCGTATTGCCGAGGATGAAAAGAGCAAAGTCAAGGCGCGCGTTTACACCGCGCTGCTGTACCGCCACTGGAACGAGTGGAAGGGCCCTCGCCGCCAGCACCTCATGGTCGCGAACATTGACGGCGGCGATGTCAAGGACCTGACGCCCGGGGATTACATGGTTCCGCCATTTTCGCTGGGCGGGCCCGACGATTACGCCATCTCGCCGGATTCGGCCGAGGTCGCCTTCACCATGAACGTGGACCGGGATCCGGCCTCCAGCACGAACTCGGATATCTACGTTGTACCGCTAGCGGGTGGGGAATACCGGAAGATCACCGCGGGGCCTGGAGCCGATAATGCTCCGCGGTATTCGCCGGATGGGAAGCTGCTGGCGTTCCGCTCGCAGGCGCGGGCCGGATTCGAGAGCGACCGCTGGCGCCTGATGGTGCTGGACCGCTCCACGGGCCAGACCACCAGCTTGACCGAGGGCCTGGACCGTTCCGCGGGGGCGTATACCTGGTCGCCCGATTCGACGCGTCTGTTTATCATCATGGAAGACCGCGGGCGTACGAGTCTGCAAATGATTCAGGCCACGGGCGGCGGATTGCGTGCGATCATCACCGGATCCGCGAGCTTAGACGATGTGCAATTCAGCGCAGACGGGCGGCAATTGATTTACACCGAAGTCAGCGGGACTCGTCCTGCGGAAATCTTTCGCGCCAGCTCTACCGGAGGCGCGGGCGTTGCCCTCACCCATCTGAACGACGACCTCCTGGCGGCCGTCCAACTGACTCCGCTCGAAGAGATCTACATGGACAGTTTGGACCGGACGCGGATTCATTCTTTTATCGTGAAGCCGCCGGGATTCTCGGAAACGCGCCGCTATCCCGTGCTGTTCCTGCTGCATGGAGGACCGCAGGGGGCGTGGGGGGAAACCTGGAGCTATCGCTGGAACGCGCAGGTGTTCGCGGGCGCGGGCTACGTGGTGGTGATGCCGAACCCGCGCGGTTCCACAGGATACGGCCAAAAATTCACCGATGAGGTCAGCGGAGATTGGGGCGGCAAGGTATACGACGACATTATGACGGTTGTCGATCAAGTCGCCGCGCTGCCCTATATCGATTCGGACCGCATGGCTGCCGCGGGCGGTTCCTTTGGTGGCTACATGGTGAACTGGCTCCTGGGCCACACGGGACGATTCAAGGCGTTCATCTCCCACGCCGGCGTCTTCGATCTGCGCAGCATGGCCGCGGAGACCGAGGAGCTGTGGTTCGTCAAGTGGGAATTCCAGGGGATGCCGTGGGAGAATCCGGAACTCTATGCGAAGTGGTCGCCGAGCTCCTTCGTGAACGAGTTCCAGACACCCACGCTGGTGATTCACGGCGAACTGGACTACCGCGTGCCCGTGGGTCAAGGATTACAATTGTTCACGGCCCTGCAGTCGCGGCGTGTTTCCTCGAAGCTGCTGTTGTTCCCCGATGAAGGCCACTGGGTGCTGAAGCCGCAGAACACTTTGCTGTGGTATTCGCAATTCCTGGGCTGGTTGAACGAGTGGATCAACAAAATGTAATGGGCGCGCGTCTTGTGGCCACCGCGCTGGCGTCCCTGGCCGCGCTGGCCGGGTGCGGCAAGCCGCCGGAGCAGGCATTGCGCGAGATTCTGGCGGCGCAATCGAGCGGCATCGTCCGGCTGCCCGCAGGCGTGGTGGAGTTGTCGGCGCCTTTGGTGCTGCATGCCGGTTCGACGGATCTGGAAATTCGGGGGAACGGCACGCGCCTGCGGGCGGCGCGCGGCTTTCAGGGCAAGGCTCTGTTGGTGCTGGAGGGTGTGAAGAACATCACGCTGCGCGAGTTCATCATCGACGGCAATCGCGGCTCGCTGGCCGAAGCCACCGAGATGGCTGCTCCGGAGAACGCGTTCCGGGTCTGGTATGACAACAACGGCATTGTCGCCGACCGGGTGGAGGGCCTTGAAATCGCGCGGGTCGAATTCACGCAAGTGGCGCACTTTCCCGTGATTGTGAGCCGCTCATCAAAAATTCGCATTCACGATGTGACGGTGACGAGGTCCGGTTCAAAGAACGCCAAGGGCCGCAACAATGGCAGCGGCGGGATCCTGATCGAGGAAGGCTCGAAGGATTTCGAGGTGCGAGATTCAGTCTTTCGCGATATCTGGGGCAACGCGTTGTGGACGCATTCGCTGCTCACCTCGCCGCGCCTCGAGAACGGCGCGTTTATGAACAACCATTTCGAGAACATCGGGCGCGACGCGCTGCAGGTCGGCCATGCCAAGGGAGTTCGCGTCGAAGGCAACAGCGGAACTGACATCGGATTCCCGCCGGAGCTGGTCGATGTGGAGGGCGGGGGCGTGCCGGTTGCGATCGACACCGCCGGAGACGTGGAGGACGCGGTCTACGCCCGCAACCGGTTTCGCGAGATCAACGGAAAATGCATCGATCTCGACGGTTTCCATGACGGCACGGTGGAAGGAAACAGCTGCGTCAATGCGGGCAAGGCATCCAGTTATCCGAACGGACACTTCGGCATCGTGATGAACAACTCAAATCCTTCCGTGCACGCCAACAACATCGAGATCAAGGGTAACAATATTGATGGGACCAAATTCGGAGGCCTGTTCCTCATGGGGAAGGGAAACCGCGTTCTCAACAACCGTTTCGCGAACCTGAACCTGGCCCGCTGCAACGAAAACGCGGCTGAGTTTCCATGCATCTACAAGCCGGATGAGCCGCACATGCTGGAAAGCGGCATTTATCTGGGCAGGGGAGTGGCGCGGCTGGAACAGACCACGGGCAACGTGATTCGCGGCAACACGATCTCCGGGCACCAGATGGAGACGCGCTGCATCGTGACGGGACCGGGCGTCTCGCGCGCGGCCAACACCATCGATAACAACAGTTGTGTTACGACGAACGTCCTGCGCTGACCGTAGTCCGTACGCGCCATTCACGATCCATCCCGGCAGGCACGGATTCCGGGCACATAGAGTTTCGTTCCATGGGCATAGGTGTGTTATATTGTCTCGGCTCACCAGAATTGAAACGGAGACATCATGAAGCAGCCTGCGCTTGGAATTGCCGCTACCTTAATCGTCATGGCGGTCTCGCTGGGATTCATCTCCCTGTTCAGTCCCGACACCTTCCTGGGCTGGGTTTCCTATCTGTTGATTTGCCTGATTCCGATGGAAATCGTCGTTGGCGTTTCCTGGGGCGCGAACCCCAAATTCGCCGACGGAGTCCGGCAGCCGGTCAAGGGGGTCCTGCTGGTCATCGCGTGCGTCATCGCAGCGCTGGTGATCGCACCCGTGTACTGGTGGATCGCGGGAGGCCTGGTCAGCCCGCCCGCGCCGATGCTGATGATGTGTTCCATCGTCAGCGTCGTGGTGACGTTCTGGTTCGCGATTATGTTCGGCGGCTGGCCGTGGAACGTCATGGTCAAAAACCCGATCGCCTCGGGCGTTCTGCTGGTGGCAGCCGCCTATGCTGTGAATTATGCGCTGTTCCGCGTGTTCTTCAACTACAGCTTCATGGCGGGAGCTCCTGTCTACGTCGCATCGCTCGATCCCGGCGGCCTCTTCAATGGAAATAGCGCGACGGTTTTTTATGTCACCGCGATCGGCGTGCTTTTCCTGCTGCTGCACTTTGACCTGTGGCCTTTGAGCACAGCGCCGAAATTGATGCAGCAGCCGGTGCTGGGTGTTGTCTGGACGATGCTGGCCCTGGTCATCGGGGGAGCCGCTTTCCACATCGGCGTGAACCTGATGGGCATGGACCCGATGCTGTTTCTGGTGCGCGTTCCCGTGCCGTTTATCTTCGGCACGATCGTCGTCCTGAACATGCTGCAAAACTCGCTGTTCTCGAAGCTCCAGCAGCCCGTGAAAGGCGTCGCGAACACCGCGGCCGCAGCGGTGATCGGCAGCCTGCTCGCACAGATGTACGGAGCGCTCGCGCCCGTGGTGAGCGGGAACCTGGCGATCGGTCCTCCGGGCAACGATCTCGAGCGCTGGCTGGCCTCGGCGCTGCTGGGCGTGACGTTCCCGTTCCTGATCTTTTACGCTGAGTTCTTCAAGATGTGGCCCCTGGTGAAAGACCAGGAGCAGGCCAGCGCCGCCGCCGCGGGCGACTGAGTGCCGGCTGGTCTGGCGATCAAATCTAGCGCCGGCAGATCAAGGGGTCTCCCTCACCGGATCCTGTGCGGCCGCGCGCAGGTACGCCAGAACGGCGTTCAGCTCGGCATCGCTGTAGGATCCGATGACGCTCGAATGCCGCCACGCGCTGCCTTCTTGTATGCGGACAGATGCCGGGAGTTCGTTTCTTAAGACCGGCGGCGGCGTAATCAGATCATATAGCGTGACCGAGGCGCTCTTGCTCGCTACGACCAGCGCCGGCATTGTTTCTCCGCCGATGGCCGCCGTAACCACGCGCGGCGTCGCCAGCGCCCGGAGCGCCGCGGCATCCTGGGGGACGCTCTGGACCGGCGCAGCTACGGGGATGCCGAATCCGCCCACCTCATGGCACGTCGAGCATCGACCGAATCCGCGCGCCGCGTCGGAGAACAGCGTGCGCCCGCTCGCCGCTTCCGCGGAGAGCTTCGCCGGGGCCGCGGCTGGAGCGCTGCCGCTCACCTCGATGTTCTGGACGTGATTCAGCCGCGCCACATACGCGACGATGGCATTCAGATCCGCCGGAGGAAGATTCCCGCCGAACGCCGGCATCGCGGTGCCGGGAACGCCGCGGCTCACTGTGTTGGCGATAAACGCTTGGGCGAACCCGCGCGCCGCCAGCCGGGGAGCGCCGCCACCCGCGCCGCGGCCTCCGTGGCAATAGCCGGAACCGCATGTCTGCGCGAATAGTTGCTCGCCGCGCTGTACCGCGTCCTCCACGCTCTGGGCGGATAACGCCGCCGGGACCATGATTGCCCAAATTACGGTTCTCATCTCGTTCCCTCCGGCAAAGCGAAGACGACCAAAGTCGAACCCTGGCGAAACTCCTCCTTCGGGAGAAGTTCCAAAATGGCCCCGCCGACCACGGATTGTTGCCAGCCCGTCGTGGCCGCGACAAACTGGCGGCCGTTTACGGAATAAGAGATCGATGCACCGCGATGGCCCGCTCCGGTCTGAAAACTCCACAGCTTCTCGCCCGTACGCGCGTGCAACGCGAAGAAATTCCCTTCCGGATCGCCGGTGAACACCAGGTCGCCGGCGGTTGCCAGCATCGAACTCATCAGTGGGAAGCGATAGGGGACGCTCCAGGCGCGTTTGCCAGTCACCGGGTCCCAGGCGTCCACATGACCATAGGTTGTGCGGCCCGGAGGAAGCTTGATTGGGAAATCGCCGTTCATGTAATTCTTGCCCTCCGCTGGAGCCGTATTGCGGGGGGTGATGTCGGTGCAAAGCTCGATGACGGGTACGTACAGGTACCCCGTCCTTGGCGAGTATGCGGTCGAGTTCCAGCTCTTCGCGCCTGCCGCGCTAGGGCAAAAGGATTTGGTCTGGCCCAGCACGGGCTCATTGCGGCCGACGAGTTTGCCGTCTTCGGTGACGCCGCTGAACCAGTTCGATTCCTCCGGAACATTGAAGGAGCCAAGGTATTCGCCGGTCTCGCGATCCAGCACGAAGGTCAGCCCGCTCTTGTTCATGTGGACCAGAATGCGGCGCATCCGGCCGCGGATCTCGCGATCCATCAGCAGCACTTCGTAGGACGAATCAAAGTCCCACACATCGTCGGGGACTTCCTGAAAATACCAGCGTAGTCTTCCGGTGTCGGGATCGAGCGCCACGACACTGGCCGTGTACAGGTTCACCGGGCCGCTCTTGCTGGCTCCGGAGACCACGCGATCGCCGTCGTAGAAATCGGCCGCTGCGTTGCCGGTGCCCCAGTACAGCAGATTCAACTGCGGGTCGTAGGAGCCGGTCAGCCACGGGGACCCGCCGCCCCAACGCCAGCTATCGCCCTTCCAGGTTTCATTGCCCGGCTCGCCCGGCGCGGGGATCACATACCAGCGCCACGCCAGGCGTCCGTTGCTGGTGTTGAGCGCCGTAAGATATCCGCGGTGCGCGTTGTCGCCGCCGGTGCCGCCGACGATCACCTGATCCTTGACCACCAGGGGCGCGGCAGTGATGTTGCAACCGCATTGGCGCGGGTCGTCCATGGAAACGCGCCACAGCTCACGGCCGGTTTTCTGATCAAGCGCGACGACGTAATTGTCGCGCGTTCCGAAGAACACTTTGCCGCCGCCGATGGCGAGGCCGCGATTGCCCAGGAAGCCGATCTGCATCGCGGGCGGTAAATCGGGCGAGCGATAGCGCCAGATCACGCTCCCGGTGGCGGCGTTCAACGCGAACACGTGGGTGCGCGCCGTGATCAGGTACATCACGCCGTTTTCGACAATCGGCGTCGATTGCAGATTCTCGGAATAATCTCCGGTCTGAAAGATCCAGGCGGGCGCCAGGTTTCTCACGTTCCGCGTGTTGATCTGGTCCAGCGAGCTGTAGCGCCAGGAATACTGCGTGCCGCCGTAATGGCTCCAGTCGGCGCCGGCAGGCGCGGCGGTCTGGGCATATGCTGCCGCGATCGCAAGCAGATAGAACAGGATTCGCATAGGAGTTATCATAACCCCATATGAGTCTCCAACCGGGTGACAAAGCCCCTGCGATTCCCGCCATCCCGAAAGGCAAGACGACGGTCGTTTTCTTTTTTCCGAAAGCCGACACGCCTGGCTGCACGCAGGAATCCTGCGATTTCCGCGATCTTTCGAAGAAATTCGCCAAAAAGAACGTGCAGATCGTCGGCATCTCTCCGGACAGCGCCGAGCGTCAGGCCAAATTCGCCGCCAAGTACGGCCTGCCCTACACCTTCGTGCCCGATCCGGACCACGCCCTCGCCGAGGCCTACGGCGTGTGGAAGGAGAAGAAGAATTACGGCAAGACCTACATGGGTATTGAGCGCACGACGTTCGTGATCGACGCGCAGGGCAAGATCGCCCGGATCTATCCCAAGGTAAAGGTCGCCGGGCACGCCGAGAAAGTGCTGGAAGATCTGGCCTAGCCTACTCGCACCAGTTTTCGCGTCGCAGTGTGTCCGCTCAGGATTTCGACGGACGCTCGCGGCACGCTGAAGTGGCGGGCCAGGAAGGAACACAGCTCCTCGTTCGCCTGTCCCCGATCCGGCGCGGCGGCCACGTGAATCTTCAGTGTGCCGTCGGCCATCTTGGCGGCGATCTCCGTGCGCCGGGCGCGCGGCGTCACCTTGACGCGCAGTGTCATCTCATCCGCCGAAGCCCCGGTAAACCGAGTAACCGAAGGGGCTGAGAACCAGCGAGATATGCACCGCCTGCTTGGGATCGAAAATTTCGAAAATCACCGCGATCGACGGGAAAAATGCATCGCGGTGATAGGCGGCGGCGTCAAACATCAGCCGGAACAGCCCGGGCGCGGGGGCTTCGCCGAAATCGAGTATCCGGCCCTCGTCGTTTGTGATGCCGTGTCCCGCCTCCTTCCAGCCGAAACCGGTGACAAAGTAGTCGAGCGCGACGGGAATGCGCGAAGCGGGCAGCCCGCGCGCGGAATCTTGCACTTGGGTGGTGATCATCATTGCTTTTGCCGGGAGGCCTCGGTAATCTCGCTCACGCGGCCATCCAGTTCGCGGATGCGGAGGCGCACCGCGGTGCGGCGCTCGAGATCGGCCTCGGTCAGTTCCACGCGGCCGGCGCTCATCCGGTCCATCGTCTCCCCGGGTGCGATTTTCGTCCCGACCCGCAGCGTCTCGTTGTACTGCGGTCCCGTGAACTTCTGGTAGGCAAAGACGCGCTCGACTTCACCGCGGGTCAGGATTCCCGCGGGCGCGGGCTCGTAGCCCGGACGGTCCAAAAACATCTCAATCGAGTTGACCACGAACGGTACGCGGGTGGGGTTGGTGAGACGAAAATCGGCCAGAACCAGCGTGGCTTGTTTGCTGAGCGCGTACGTCCGGACCTTGAGGATGGAGCCTTCCAGCCGCACGAGGCTGCTCTTGTTCGCCGAAACGAAGATGGCCACGAGTCCGCCAAGGACGGCAAGGCTGGCCAGTATCAGGAGCGCGAGGCGGCGGCCCAAGGTCAGTCTCCCAGCAGCCGCCCGTACGGCTCCAGCCCCGCTACGTTGTCGCAGATGGCCTTGATGCCCGCGGTGATCGGGATCGCCAGCAGGAGTCCGATGCCGCCCCACAGCATGCCCCACAACATCAGGGCCAGCGTGACCACCAGCGGATTCAGATGCACGCGCGCGCCGACGAATTTGGGGTAGAGCAGATTCAAGGCGAACAGATGCAGCAACGCCACACTCACGCCCAGGTAAAGATACATGGCCGGCTCGGTCGAAACCGGCAGAACCGCGATAAGCGGCGGAAGCAGTGCGAGCGGCAAGCCGATGTAGGGCACGAGGCTCACGAATCCGCTCAGAGGAGCCACCAGCGGCCAGTACGGCAAATCAACGGTGGCAAACAGAACGATGCTCGCCACGCTCAGCAGCACGCCAAGCAGAAAGTTGCCGATCACGTAGGCGCGCACCATCGAGCCGACGCCATCGAGGGCGCGCATCACCATGTAGCGCGGCTCGCCTTCGAGGGTCACCAGCAGGCGCGATCGCAGGTGATCTCCCCAGCTCAGGATGAAATACACGAGAAACGGCACGAAAGACGCCATCAACAACACGTCGTAAAAGGATCTTACGTAGTCGTAGGCCGACGTCAGGAAGGCGGTGGGTTCGGGACGGATGCGGACCTCCTGGAGCGGCTGCGGCTGGGGCAGCGGCGGCTCGGGGGCGCGTTTTCCGCGAGACGTGGCGGCCGGCGGCGATACGGGCAATGGAGGCTGTTCCTGGAACCGCTTCGGGACCAGCGTGCTGTACACGTTGCGCTCGAACGCCTCGACGCGCGCAGCCGCGCCCTCGACAATGGTGTTGATCCGTTCGCCGTAGGCTGGAAGGTCGCTCATCACGGCCTGGCCTTGCATGAAAACGCCCAATCCAATGAAGTACAAGCTCACCAGCCAGAGGGCACACGCCAGGAAACTAGCCAAGCCCCGCGGCACCTTGATCCGCATCAGCAGAAGCACCAGGGGCTCCAGGAGGAAGGCGATGATGAAGGCGATGATGACCGTGACGAAGAAAACCCGGCCATAATAAAGTAAGGTCAAGCTGGCGCCGGCGGCCAAAACTCCCACCGCGAGGCGGTAGCTTTTTTCGGCCGTGGAGCTGGGAACGTACACTTCATTCCTATTATGGTGCGCACCTAAAGTGGAGAACAATCAAAATCCACGGAAGGGCCGTGTTCTGGCCCTGGACCTGGGCAAAAAGCGCATTGGAATGGCCCTGAGCGATCCGCTTGGGCTGACGGCCCAGGGCCTGCCGACGCTCGAGCGGGTGAACCTCCGTACCGATCTGGACGCCATCGGCAGGATCGCCGCGGAAAACGATGTCTCGCTGGTCGTGATCGGATACCCGCTGCACATGGACGGCCGCGAGGGGCGGCAGACCGAATTTGTCCGTGCGTTCGGCGAAACGCTCACAGCGCGCACCGGCCTGGAGGTCCGCTACTGGGATGAACGGCTGACCAGCGTGGAAGCCGGGCGCGTGCTGAAATCGAGCGGCATCAGCATCGCCAAGCGCGCCCGGGCGGCCGACAAGCTGGCGGCGCAGATCCTGCTGGAGAATTACCTGTCCGCGAGGGCCGCGCAATGACGCGCCTGCGCCGGATCGCCGCCGTCCTGGCCCTGAGCGGGGCCGTAGCGGCGCTCGCCGGCTATATCCGGTTCACCGCCGTGTATCGCGGCTTCGAGGGTGAGCGGTTTCAAGCCGCGT
>CAZTKA010000043.1:11701-25545 GCA_964614015.1 uncultured Bordetella sp.
CTGGCTGAAGCCGGCGTCATCGATTCCGAATGGGTGTTTCTGGCGCTGCGAGCCATACGGCCGCGCGCCGTCTTGCAGGCCGGCGAATACCAGTTCATCGAAGCGGCCAGCCCCTGGCGGATTTTCAACCGCATCGTCACGGGCGACATTTACTACTTCGACTTCACGGTCCCGGAAGGAAGCAACATCTGGGACATTGCGCGGCTGCTGGAAACGCAGGGCATCATGACCGAGGCGGAGTTCCTGGCCGCGGCTTCCGATCCTGCTTTGATCCGGGACCTGGCGCCGGATGCCGAATCCCTGGAGGGCTTTCTGTTTCCTTCGACCTATCGCCTGTCCCACGCAACGACGGCGCAGGAGCTTTGCCAGATGATGGTCGAGGAGTTCAAAAAGCAGTGGAAGAAGCTGGCCCCGGAGGGGCGCTCCGCGCGCGAAGTGGTGACGCTCGCTTCCATGGTTGAGGAGGAAACCGGGTCGCCGGAAGAGCGGCCGCTGATCGCCGGCGTATTCACGCACCGGTTACGGATCGGGATGGCGCTGGCGTGCGATCCGACTGTGGTCTATGCAGCTCTGCTGAGCGGCGCCTATCGCGGCAAGCTCTACAGCTCCGATCTGAAACGCGAGCATCCCTACAACACGTACCTGAACCCGGGGTTGCCGCCCGGGCCCATCGCCAATCCGGGTTCGGCCGCGATCCGGGCCGCGCTGTATCCGGCCAAAACCAATTACTTGTTCTTTGTCGCGAAGCCGGAAGGCGGCGGGCACGTGTTTTCCGCCACGTTGGCCGCCCACCAGCAAGCCGTGCGGAATTATCGCAATGCCCTCGCCACCCAGACCCTTGCGCGGAAAGCGCGCTGAACTGCGCGATTGGATCGAGCAAAACCGCCCCGCCCGCATCGGCGAGCAGGAGTTCGAGGCAATCCGCGCCGCGCTGGGCCCGGTTACCGGTGCCTACCTCCGGCGCTTGTTGCGGGAAGCGGGCGTGGAGCTCGCTCCCCTGGTCGAAGGCGTCCGCCAGGAGGATTTCGATGTGCTGGAGCGAACGCTGCTCGCCTTGCTCGAGGAGTACGAGCGAGGCAGCGCTGCGCGGAAGGTGGCCGTACGCCGGCTGGTGATCGAGGCCAAGGACCACGCGCGCTTTGCCGCCCGCAAGCCGGAAAAACGGGAAGTAAAAGAAGAGATGAAGCTGTGGATGCTGACCTGGCTGGAAAATCCTCCCTTGTTTCCACAGTGGGCGAGGCTGCGCCGCGCCGCGCGCGCGGTGCACAATGAAGACCGTGGCGGCTCGCAGACCGAAACTGCTGGATCGTGACGGGCTGATGGAATACGCAGGCCGGGTTCTGGCCGCGCGCGCGCAGTCGATCGCCGAGCTGCGGACGCGCCTCAAGCGCCGCGCCGCGCGCGTAGAAGACGTCGATGCCGTCATCGCGTATCTCAAGGCATCGGGCTACGCCAATGACGGCCGTTTTGCCGCGGCCTTTGCCGGTTGGCGCCTCGAGAACCAGGGCTTCGGCAAGACCCGCGTCCTGCGGGATCTGGCCGCCCGGCGCGTAGCCCCGGATGTGGCTAAGGCCGCAGTCGAGGCGACGTACAAGAACGCAGATGAAGGCGCGCTGATCGAGGCGTTCCTGGCTCGCAAATATCGCGGCAAGGCGCTGGGAACGCTGTTGGGGGAACCGAAACAGCTTGCGAGCGCCTACCGCAAGCTGCGCACCGCGGGCTTCAGCGGTGCGGCGTCGATCCGCGTGCTGAGGCGCTATAGCGCCGGGGCGGAACAGTTGGAGGAGATGGCGGAGGGTTCCGAGGAGTCGTGACCGGCCCGACGGCGCAGCCGGCGCCGCGGAAGCGAGTCGGGCTTGCGGCGCCCGCCCCGGGGGCTGTATTATTATTCCATAGGTTGCATAAACATCCGCGTGGAAAACGCCATGACCGCACCGCAGCTCGCTACGCCGCACGCCGCGCACGTGCGCTCCGATCTCGATCTGTCGACCGGCGCCACAGTTCGCATCCTAGACCTCGCCACGCGCATGAAGCGCGCGCCCGCGAAATTCTCGAAAACGCTGGCCGGGCGTTACCTCAGCCTGGTCTTCGAAAAGCCCTCGCTACGCACGCGGCTAACCTTCGAGCTGGCGATCAAGCAACTCGGCGGCGACGCGGTCACGACCTCGGGACCGTTAGGGGACCGCGAGCCCGTGCAGGATATCGCCCGGAACCTCGACCGCTGGACCCACGCTGTCGCCGCGCGCGTCTTCCGCCAAGAGACGGTGGAAGAACTTGCCCGTTATTCGAGCGTGCCTGTGATCAACGCACTCAGTGATATGTTCCACCCCTGCCAGGCGCTCGCCGATGCGCAGACGCTCAAGGAACGCTTTGGCCGCTGGGAAGGGCTCAAGCTGGCCTTCATCGGCGACGGCAATAATGTTGCACACTCGCTGATGCTCACGCTCGGACGGCTCGGCGTCGAGGTGACCGTCTGCACTCCCAAGGGCTATGAGCCGAATGACGAAGTCGCGGAGGCCGCCCGCAAGCTCGGCAAGCTCAATCTGACGCACGATCCGAAGGAAGCCGCCGCGGGCGCGCACGCCGTCTATACCGATGTCTGGGCCAGCATGGGCCAGGAAGGCGAAGCCAAGCAGCGCCGCGTCGATTTCAAGTCGTATCAAGTGACCGAGGCTGTGATGTCTCTGGCGCGCCCCGATGCGGTTTTCATGCACTGTCTGCCGGCGCATCGGGGTGAAGAAGTGGCCGGCGCAGTGATCGAGTCGCCGCGCTCCGTGGTCTTCGACCAGGCCGAAAACCGCCTGCATGCGCAAAAGGCGCTGTTGTTGGAGCGGATCGGAGCCAAAACGAATTTATGAACAAACCAAAGAAAGTTGCACTCGCCTATTCCGGCGGCCTGGATACGTCCATCATCATTCCGTGGTTGAAGGAACATTACGGCTGCAGAGTTGTCGCCGTGTGCGGCGACATCGGCCAGGGCGGGGAGGAACTCGCCGGACTGAAAGCCAAGGCCCGCGCCACGGGAGCCTCGGAATGCTACGTCGCCGATCTGCGCGAGGAGTTCGTTTCGGAATATTTGTGGCGCCTGGTGCGCGCCGGCGGCGAATATGAGCATAAATACTTGCTGGGCACCTCTATTGCGCGGCCGCTGCTGGCAAAAAAACAGGTCGAGGTAGCGCTGGCCACCGGATGCGATGCGCTGGCGCACGGCTGCACGGGGAAAGGCAATGATCAGGTCCGCTTCGAGCTGACGTACAAGGCGCTCGCGCCGCACTTGCCGGTGATTGCTCCGTGGCGCGAATGGGACATCATCTCGCGCGAGGACGCGATCGCCTACGCCGCCAAGCACAACGTGCCGATTTCGCAATCCACGAAGAAGATCTACAGCCGCGACCGGAACATCTGGCACATCTCGCACGAAGGTGGCGCCCTCGAGGACCCCGGCAATGCGGCGCCGGAGGAGATCTGGATGCTCACCAAGCACCCGCGCAACGCCCCCGGCACGCCCGAAGACGTCACGATCGGTTTCGAGGCGGGCGCCCCGGTTTCGGTCAACGGCAAGAAGATGCCCGCGGTGAAGCTGCTCGAAACGCTGAACGCCATCGGCGGCAAGCACGGCGTCGGCCGCGTGGACCTGGTCGAGAACCGCTTCGTCGGCATGAAGTCGCGTGGCTGCTATGAAACTCCTGGCGGCACGCTGATCATGGCGGCCTTCCGCGAGCTTGAGTCGCTCACGCTCGATAAGAGCATCTCGCATTACAAGCAGAAGCTCGCTTTGGATTACGCCGAACTGGTGTACAACGGCCTGTGGTTCACGCCGCTGCGCGAATCGCTCGATGCGTTCTTCACCACGGCCAGCGCCAACACGACCGGCGAAGTCACGCTGCGGCTCTACAAAGGCGGCTTCCAGCCGGTGAGCCGCAAGTCACCCTATTCGCTCTACTCGCACGCCATCGCCAGCTTCACCATGGGCGCCGAATACGACCAGAAGGACGCGCGCGGCTTCATCAACCTCATCGGCCTGCCGATCCAAGTCCGCGCGGCGGTGGAACAGACAGCGAAAAAGAGCGCGAAGAAAGCAACGGCATGAAATTGTGGGGCGGCCGTTTCGAAGAAGGACCCTCGGAAGTCTTCGAGCGCTTCTCCCGGTCCTTGCACTTCGACCGGCGCTTGATCGACTGCGACATCCGGGGCTCGCAGGCCTTCGCGCGCGCCCTGGAGGGCGCGGGCATTCTCACGTCAGCCGAGCGCGAGCGGCTCGTGTCAGCCCTCGAGGCGATCCGCGAGGAGGCGAACGGTCCTGCATTCTTCGAAGGCGCGATCGACGAGGATGTTCACACCCTGGTCATCCGCAAGCTGAAGGAACGGGCAGGACAGGCGGCCGACAAGATGCACACCGGCCGCAGCCGCAACGAGCAGGTATCGCTGGACGTGCGCTTATGGCTGCGCGAAGAGATCGACCGCGCCATGGGACGTCTCACGGGATTGCTCGGCGCTTTGCTCGAATGTGCCGCGCGCAACCCCGACGCCATCGTCCCCGGCTACACGCATCTCCGCCGGGCACAGGCGGTCCTGTGGCCGCATTATCTACTTTCCTATTTCGAAATGTTCGCGCGCGATTTCGAGCGCCTCAAGCAGGCTCGCGCGCGGGTCAACGTTCTGCCGCTCGGCAGCGGGGCCTTGGCGGGCAGTGGTTTTCCGTTCGACCGCGAAGCCATCGCCCGCGAGCTAGGATTCGAGGCGGTCACCAACAACAGTATGGACGTCTCAGGCGACCGCGACTTCGCGCTGGATTTTCTGTACGCGGCGTCAACTACGATGCTCCACCTGAGCCGCTTTGCCGAGGATTGGATTCTCTATTCGAGCGAAGAGTTCGGTTGGTTGGAACTGGGCGACGGGGTCACCAGCGGCTCCAGTCTGATGCCACAGAAAAAGAACCCTGATTCGCTGGAGCTCATCCGCGGCAAAACTGGCCGCGTCTTCGGCGATCTGAGTGCGCTTTTCATGACCATGAAGGGCCTGCCGTCGACCTACAACCGCGACCTGCAAGAAGACAAAGAGCCTCTGTTCGATGCAGCGGACCAGTTGAGCGGGTCGCTTGAAATGGCGCGCGTGGTTGTCGAATCCGCGAAACTGAATCCGGCAGGGCCGGCGGCCGCGGCCGAGGAGAGCTGGGCGGTGGCCACGGATCTGGCCGAGGCCCTATCGCGCAACGGCACGCCGTTCCATACGGCCCATCAGATCGTGGGACGGCTGGTGCTTGAAAGCGTCCGCGCGGGCAAGAAGCCAGCGGATTGGACACCCGAGGCGCTCGCGGCCTTCGCTCCCGAGTTCACGCCCGCGATGGCTGCGCTGCTGCAGCCGCGCGAAGGGATGAAGACGCGCGAGATCCGCGGCGGCACCGGGCCCAACGCTGTAGCCACGGCGCTCGCCGAAGCCCGCGTGCGCCTGGCCAAAATGACCGTATGAACAAGAGCTACCGCCAAGGCCAGATTCTGAACCTGATTCGCACACGCAAGGTGCGGACGCAGGAGGATCTGGCGAAGCGCCTGCGCGCCGCCGGCATCGATGCTGCGCAAGGAACCCTGTCGCGCGATATCCGCGAACTCGGCCTGGTGAAAACCCCGGAGGGCTACGCGGTTCCGGCGGCGGTCACGCCGCATGGTCCGGACCTGGAGACCGTCGCACGCGAATCGTTGCTCGATGTGAAACAGGCGCAGCAGCTGCTTGTGTTGGCCACGCCGCCGGGACACGCCAGCCCGCTCGCCGAAGCGCTGGATCGCGCGGGATGGCCGGAAGTGGTCGGCACCATCGCCGGTGAAAACACCATCCTCGTTGTCGCTGCGGACCGGGATACGGCGGCGGCCTTGCGGAAAAGGCTGCTAGCTCTGCTAGTCTGAATAACGGCTCTTTCGCCGCGCCGATGCCGCTTGCCGCTGGTACCCGACTAGGCCCGTTTGAGATCGCGGCGCCGCTCGGCGCGGGCGGCCGGGGTGCGCGCGTCCGCGAAATCCAGGTATGCCTCGGTCCGCCCGCATGAGTTTTCGTTTTCCGCTTACCATCTTCCTGAGCGCCTTCCTGCTGTTTCAGGTCCAGCCCATGATGGGGCGCTACATTCTGCCCTGGTTCGGCGGCACGCCCGCGGTGTGGAGCGTGTGCCTGCTGTTCTTCCAGGGCGCGCTGCTGGCCGGCTACGCCTACGCGCACTGGTTGGGATCGCTCAAGAACGCCCGCGCGCAGGCGATGATTCACATCGGGTTTCTGGCTGCGTCGCTGGCGATGCTGCCGGTGGAGCCTTCGGAATCCTGGAAACTGGCAGCGCGCGAAGATCCGTCGGGACAAATCCTTCTGTTGCTGGTGATCACAGTCGGCGGACCGTACTTCCTTCTTTCGTCGACGACGCCCCTGGTGCACCGCTGGTTCAGCGTCTCCGGAGCGGGCGGCAGCGGCTGGCGCCTGTACGCGCTCTCGAATTTCGGATCGTTTCTCGGGCTATTCAGCTATCCATTCCTGGTCGAGCCTTACGCGCGCCTGCGCACCCAGAGCTGGATATGGTCGGGCCTGTATGTGTTGTTCGTGGCGTTCTGCACGTTCACCGCCTGGCGGAGCCGCACGAGTCTGCCGGGCCGCGATCGCGAGGGAGCGGCCGAACCGGAACTCCGTCCCTCGATGCTTACTGTGGTCTACTGGCTCATCCTGGCCGCCACCGGCTCGGCACTTCTTCTTGCGACCACCAATCTCATCACGCAGGATATCGTCGGAGCTCCGTTTCTGTGGGTCGTGCCGCTCTCGCTCTACCTGCTGAGTTTCATCCTGACGTTTGAAAGCGACCGCTGGTATCACCGTCTGAGCTTTGCGATCCTGGCGGGCGTGCTGGCCCCCGTCGCGGCCGCGACCACCGGCGCCGGAGCCGTCTTTCTGCCTCTGTGGGGCGAAGCGGTGGTCTATCTTGCCGCGCTGTTCGCCGCCTGCATGGTGTGCCACGCCGAGCTGCGCCACGCGCGCCCTGGTCCGCGCCATTTGACCGCGTTCTATCTGACGGTTTCCGCCGGGGGCGTGCTCGGCGGCGCGTTCGTCGCCGTCGTAGCGCCGCGCGTTTTCAATGAATTCACCGAATATCCCATGGCGCTGGCTGCGGCCTGCACGCTCGGATTCATCGGATGGCTGCGCGCCGGAGCCTGGGAGCTCTGGACCCGCGGAAACTTCAGCATCCGCATTCCGCTGATGGCTCTGCTGTTCGGCACGCTCGGCGCGGGGTCGCTCGCGGTGCTGCCTGGCAGCGTTCGCGGCGTGCAGACGGTTGTCCGCAATTTCTTCGGGGTCCTGTGGGTCGTGAATCGTAACGATCAGGCCGGCGAGTACCGCCAGTTGACGCACGGCCGCATCAAGCATGGTTCGCAGTACGTTGAGCCGCCGCTGCGCAACCAGCCGACCTCCTATTTCGGCCCGCACGGCGGCGCCGGCGTCGTGATGAACACTCTGAAGGCGCCCGGCCGCAGCGTCGCCATTATCGGACTCGGCGCGGGCACCATGGCCGCCTGGGGCCGCCCGGGCGATACATTCCGCTTTTACGAAATCAATCCCGATGTGGAGATTATCGCCAACACTTGGTTCACGTACTTAAAGGACTCCAAGGCGAAAATCGAGGTCGCGCTCGGCGACGCCCGTGTTCAGATGGAACGCGAACTTGTGTCCGGGCCCAACACGCCGTTCGACCTGATCGTGGTCGACGCCTTTTCGAGTGACGCGATTCCCATGCACTTGCTGACCGCCGAGTGTGCCGGCATCTACAAGCGGCGTTTGAAGCCTGGCGGCATGATCCTGATGCACATTTCGAACCGGACGCTGAATCTGGAGCCTGTGGTCCGGGGCCTCGCCCAGCATCTCGGCTGGCGCGCCGCGCAGTTCCTTTCAAACGGCTATGCGCCCGGCGGCGAGGACGGATCGCGCTGGATTCTGCTCACGCCGCGTCCAGAATGGCTGCGTGAGGCCGGCATCGAACACCTGGTCTCGGGCTGGTCTCCGGCCGAGCCGCTGCTGTGGACCGATGACTTCGCCAGTCTGTGGCACATCCTGATGTGGTGATCTACTGCACGCGCTTCGCCGTGGCGGTCTCGTCCGCAATTTCCGCCACGTTGCGCGTGAGCTGAATGCTGTCGCCGGAAACCTTGCCCTTGTAAACGATACGTAGGGGCATCCCCTGGAAATTCAGGTTCTCGACGAAGGTGATATCGTCGCCGTTCACCGATCCTTCCGTGATCTCCGTCTCGGCCTCGGCGAATTTCGACTTGGCCACGCCGGTCAGCTTCGAGCCTTCCTGTTTCAGGACGTAGGTGTACTCCTGAACGCCTACCTGCGTGTCAAACCTCGCTGTCCATGTGCCGGTCACATCCGCGGCGAAGGCGAATGCCGTCAAGGCCAGCCCGATCACCACTGCAAGCATCCATCGGTTCTTATCCATGTCTATCTCCTGGAAGCTGTTTTACCACAACACGCGCTCCAGCGCCTCGACGAAGAAATATTCCCCCCACATTACGGACTCATCCACGGCCAGCCCTTTTTTCACATGATAGGCACCGCCACGCAAGATGCCTTCCCAATTCGGATCCCCGCTCGTCACCCACTTCTCGCACAGGTTCCGCAGGATGTGCACCGCCGTCGACCAATACAAGTGCCCCTTCAACGGATCCGGAGCCAGCCGGCATAACCGCAGCAGCCCGCTCGCGCAGATGGCAGCGGCCGATGTGTCGGGCAGGGCCGTATTCTCCGGCGCATTGAAATCCCAGGGGGCGATCCCGTCGGCGGGTGAATGAGTGATGTAGTAGTCGGCGCACGCCTCGGCCGTGCTCAGAAAATGCGGATCGCGGCTGTACTCGTAACACGTGGTGAAACCGTACAGGCTCCAGGCCAGGCCGCGGGACCAACAGGAATCGCCGCGGTAGCCCTGATGCGTGGTCTGCTTCAGGAACTCGCCGGTTTCGATGTCGAAGATTCCCTCCTGTGCGGTCGATCCGTCGCCGCGTACCAGCACCCGGCGGGTCGTGTGGGCGTGGCGGGTGGCGATCTCGCGCAAGCGCCGGTCGCCGGACTCGCGCGCCGCGAAGTAGATCAGTCCGACGTTCATCATAATGTCGATGTACAGGGAATTTTCGGCCACAAAACTTCGCAGGTATTGCCCCTTCTCCATGAAACGCTGGGCCAGCGTGCGGCCGGCTTCGATTAAAACCTCACGGTGCTCCGCCTCATGCGTCATCCGCCACCAACGGTAGTAGGTGGAAAGAAACAGGAAGCCCAGGTCGTGCACGTCGCGGTCAAACTTGCGCGGCTCCAGGGGTGTTGTGTACTGCATCGCCTGCTCGGCCCAGAACGCGCGCTCGGGTGATTCCGGGGCGGCGTGCTTGGCGAAGATCCACATCAAGCCCGGCGTGAAGCCGTCGGTCCAGCGCGTCCACGCCGGGCCCTCCTGCGTCCATACGCCGTTCTGCGTGTAGAACGGGTACATCTGCGGGTGCTTCTCGATCAGTTTCCGCACTCGTCTTTCGGCGAAGTTGTAAGCGTGGCGGAACAGATCCCCGGTGTCGCTGGAAAGATGAATCACGAATCGAGCCTCAATTCATTGAGGATGCCACGATTCGATGGCGCGTGTGTGCCGGATTCAGGGCGCCGTGCGCCAGTACATCAGCAGATCCTTCAACCGGGCCGGCCCGCCGCGCGGGATCACCAGTGCGCCGTTTTGCGGATCATGATAGAAAGACCGCCGCCGGCCGGCATCGAGCGCGTTGAAAGCTGCGTTGAAGTCCTCAAACCTGGCTTGGATGCGGGCGTGGCTTCCCGGCCATTCCAAATCCGTGAAGCGCAGTTCGAGTACGGTGAACTCGTCCGTCCGGTCCAGGCGCAGGATGCGTCCGCGGGCGGTCGCACCCTTGGGAGCCAGCAATTGCCGGCCGGACTTGATATCGCGGTTGAGCCTGGCTTCCACAACGTCGCCCACGGCGCCGGAGGCCAGTGGAATCTCGGAGGTAAGCAGGAGTTCCAGCGTGGTCTCCAGCGGCAATTCCACTTCGCGAAGGACAGGCTGCGGCGCGGATTCGGCGAGTTCGTCATCTTCCAGGAACACCAGAGTGCTTTCGCCGGTGAATTTGCGGCAGCCGCTGAAGCGGACGCGATTGCGGCTCACGACGTCCGGAAACGACATCATCAGGCTGCTTTCGACCGGAAGCAGAAAGTACTCCTCGCCAATCCGCACACGGTCAAAATCCACACGGTCCTCGGAGGCCAGCAACTCGAATTCCGGCGGAATAGTATCGGGAATCATGATCAACCGCCGCAGGTCCAGCATTTCCGGATCCACGAAAAACGACCCATGGAAGCCCACGATCGCTTTCCTCCCGTTGACCGAAAGCGTGTACCCGCTCATTGGCCGCGGCACCTTGAAGTTGTACTGCGCGGTCTTGCGGCCGTTGACTTCCACCTCGCCCGCATAGAGGAAAGCAGGCCCGCCTGCGCCGAACAGCATGCGCGGATACAGCGCGAAGTTGCCGTTTCCGAACATGCCGCTGGTGACCATGTCGGTGACTTCCTTGTCCTCGAATTCCCGGGAGCCCGGCCAGGCGAACATTTCTTTGGAGTCCACCAGCGCGACTTCCAAACGCAGCGTGTCCTGCACTTGAGTCTTGCCGCCCGGGGAACGGCGGGTGCGCTCGACGGTTTCCAGGCACGTGTAGTCAGGCTGCCGCTCCAGCATCGGAGCGATGTTTTTGAGAAAACCGGCCAGCACGCGCTCCGGATCGAAGGGGGCTTGAGCGGCGACGTGCCCCGCCATCCCGGCCAAAAGCACCGCAAGTTTCCACATTTGCCCTCATTATAAGCGGCGCGGTCTTTCTTGTAACGTACAGGCTTGTAACGTACAGGCCCCCATCCGCCGTACGGGCCCTCGCGCGTGCGCTAGCATCAAAAGATGCCAGCCAAAATCACCATCAACAGTAACGGCTCAATTCGCGTGGAAGGCGACTTTGAGATTTGTGATGCGGAGGGGAAGGCGTTCGATCTGGGAGGCCGGACCACGATCGGCCTGTGCCGGTGCGGCCATTCAGAAAACAAGCCGTTCTGCGACGGATCGCACCGCCGCCTGAATTTCCAGTCTGTCTGCCCGGCGCGCGCGCTCCCGCCGCCGGGGCCGAAACTGTAGCCTGTCGCGGAGACTACTGGGCCGCCTGCTGCGCCGCGCCGAGTTCCGGACTCTGCGCCGTAGCAGGCTCCTGCGTCCAGCTTTCGCGGACCACCAGCGTTTGGTCGGAATAGAAATTGCGCCGGCCCGAGCTGCCGAATTGTTCCGGCGTCACCGTAATCGAATACCCGGTTGGTGTCAATGAAACAGTGAAGATGTGACCACTCTTTTTGCCGCTGGCGAGCGCCGCCGGTATGAGATCGGCTGCGGCTGGGCCGGGCGCGCCGCTGGCCGGGGGGCCGAGCTCGCTGAGAGACGCCGCGAAGCGTCCAAATTGCGAATAATACTGCGTTTGACCCTGGTGGATGGTGTTAATCTCGCGGATTGCCGCCATCTCGCGAGCCTGCATCAACTGCGAGTTCATTTTGGGGATCGCCACGGCGGCGATGATCAGAATGATGGCCACGACGATCAGCAGCTCGATGAGGGAAAACCCCCGGCGTAAACGTCCACGTTCCATACCACTATCTTAGACGCTTGGGGCTGAGAAAGCGTTTAGAACGGCCGGCTGCGGCTCAGTGCACCCTGCCGTGGGCGTCCTGGCGGGTCACCAACTCATCAAAGATCGCCAGCACCTGCTTGCGATACTGATAACCCTTCTGGAGCTTGGCGCGGACTTGAGATTCGTTGCGATGGCGCAGCAGCATCTTGTCGAGAAGCTTGCGAGGGACATCGATGTCACGCCGCAGCGACTCGGCGGAGTGGCCGCGCAGGAACAGCCCGTAAAACAGGGCCGCCTCCCGCTGGGGAGCTAAAGGATCGAATTCGTCGGAACGCGGCAGCGCCATACAATCGCCGTAAAATCGCAGTATAGTGGGACGCGAATCTGGCTTGCAATACCCTCCCCCACGTTTCACAAAATTGTTCGTTTTCACATGCATTTACAAAGCTGTTTCTGTATCCTTTGTCCCGGCGGCCGTGCGGAATGGGCGACTGACGCCGGCGCGATCGAAGTTCGCGGCTTCGGGGCCTCATGCAACAGCACCGAAGTCTGCTTTGTGCGGTTTTGAATTTACTTGCTGGCCGCCGCCACGGGAATGCGCCGGTCATTCTCCAATTGCGTCAGGATCGAATTCACCTTGGGAATGACCGTGTCGTTGGGCGCCAGCTTGGCGAAGGCCCGCAAGTGTTCGGCGGCTTCCACGTAGTTTTCCCGGCCGACCAAAACCAGACCCAGCACATAGCGGATCTTCGGAATCTGATTGCGAAAATCCATGCCGAGCGCCTCGCGCAGGCTTTTTTCAGCCTCCTCAAACTTCCGCAGTTGCATGTTGGCGACGCCGTTGAAGTAGTAGGCGCCGACAAAATCGTACGGATTCAGCCGCAGCAGCCGGTCGGTCCGGTCGGCAAGTTCCTGCCAGTTGGCTTCTTCGAAGGCCAGTACATAGAGCTGCTCGTGGGGGAAGACGGAGCGGGAATCCGCCGCGACCGCCTCGTTCAGCGCTTCGCGGGCTTGCGCATACTGCTTGCGCTCGATCAGCAGCTTGCCAAGCTCCGTCCACGCTTCGGCATACTTCGGATAAATCCCAACTGCCTTGCGAAACTCCTTTTCTGCCTCCTCCGGCTTATTCTTTTTCCCCGCGTTGAGTCCCTTCTCATACGCCTTTTTTGCGTCCCTGGGAGCCAGCGCGCTGGTCACGCTGACCGATCGCCCCTCGATGGCGCTGATCGGGTACAGCACGATCTGACCGATGTCGGGCGGATCCATGGGCTTGCGTCCCGCCAGCAGGACGCTGGTCGAGCGGTAGCCGGGCAGGCGGGCGCGCAGCTCGCAGTCCCAGAAGGGATTTTCAGCGTTGGCGGAAGGTCGTCCGCTGGAACTCGAGGTTGTATTCGGCAGGCCGTTCAGACTGTTGGGATCAAAGGCCATCTGCGTACTGGCGTCCGGCAGCGTCATCTGGTTTTGGCCGAGCTGGATGGCGAAGTTCCCCTTCGCGTCCGTGTAGCCCTCCGAGCGGACCGCATTGGTGGAACACAGCCGCTCGATCGTCGCGCGCTCCGGCAAATCTCCGCCATCGTGCAGAATCACGCGTCCGGAAACAAAAATCGGACGGGGGGGCATGATGGTGGGCGGGGGCGCTGTGGTGGTTGTGCCGCCGCCGGCGCCGCGGCCGCCCGGGGTGGAGGGAATCGTGGGCGTCGGCGAAGGCGTGGTCGGGTTTGCCGAAACGGCTGGAGCCGGCGCGGCAGGCTCGGGCGTGGAAGGTGCGCTCTGCCCCCACAGCAACCCGGCGGCAGCGAAGGCCGCCGCTCCGAAGCATGAGCCGCGAGACAATCTTCGCATGGGGGCCTCCTGACCTGTCCTGATTATACTCGGCAACGCCGCCGTTGGAAACCTGCCAGCTCCGCAGCGGGCGGCGCAGCCTGTTAGACTGATCCCTTTGTGATGCAACCCGACCAGTTCCGCCAGATCGCCGGACAGTGGTTAACCGGCATTGCGGTCGTGACCGCAATGGAAAGCTCGACCGAACCCTGCGGCATGACCATGAACGCCGTTACGTCGCTTTCCCTTGACCCGCCGCAGTTCCTGCTTTGTCTGGACCGCCGGGCCCGGACCATGGCTGCGATCCAGAACAGCGGAAGCTTCTGCATCAACTACCTGAGAGAAGATCAGAAG
>CAZTKA010000044.1:0-18425 GCA_964614015.1 uncultured Bordetella sp.
CGCCCGAGCGGCCAGTAATCGAGCAGGAGCAGCGTGAACGGCAGCGTGACGAGCATCGGCTTGGACATGAGCCCGAGCACGAACAGTGCGGCCGTCAGGCCGTAGCGTGCCGGCGTGGGGCCCCGAACATAGCGATCGTAGGCGAGCAGGGCCGCCATCCAGAAGAAGCCGCTGAGGACGTCTTTGCGCTCCGACACCCAGGCGACCGACTCCGCGTGCAGCGGATGCAGCGCGAACAGGGCGGCAACGAAGCCGCTGCGCCACGGACACGCGGTCATCGCAGCGAGCCAGGCAAACAGCAGCAACGTGCCCGCCAGGTGCAGCAGGATGCGAATCTCGTTCTGTAAGGAACCAATCAGTTCTTGTTTTGTGAGTGCCATGTATCTGGCAAGGTAACACGGCGGCCGTTCGTCAGGGAACTACAGCGTCCGCACCTCCACCTTGTCGTAAATCCCCCGCGTCTGCTCCAGCGTCGGAAACATCGTGCCGGGCAGCATCGCACTGGCGGTTCCGGCAGCCACGGCCCAGCGGAGCGCGTCGGGGAAAGGCTTGCCCTGGTCCAGCGCCCATATCAGCGCCGCGGCCAAGGCATCGCCCGCGCCGATCGGGCACAGCGCTTCGACCCGCGGCGGCACCGCTTCAAACGCTCCTTCCGCCGAAGACGCCAGCGCTCCGCGCGCGCCCAGGCTCAGGATCACCGTTTCCGGACCCATGGCATGAATCCGCTTGGCGGCCTCGAGCGACTGGCTGCGCGTCAGAATCGCACGGCCCAGCAGGCGCTCGGCCTCCTGTAAGTTCGGCGTGATGATGGTCGGCTTCGCCTCCAGCGCGTGCAGCAGCGCGTCATCGTCGGTGTCGAGCAGGGTATTTACGCCCTGCCGCCGCGCCAGTTCGATCATTTCGAAATAGAAACGCGACGAGATGCCCGGCTGCAAGCTCCCGCACAGCATCAGCCAGCGGGCGTCTTTCAGATGCACTTCCACCAAAGCGCGCACCGAGGCGACCTCTTGCGGCCGCAGCGGGGCGCCCCGCTCATTCAGTTTCGCCGTCAGCCCCTGCTGGTCGGAAATGATCAGATTGGTGCGGCTCTCTGCCGAGACGTGCACGGCCTCGAACGGAAACCCCATGCCGGCAAGCGATTGCTCCATCCGCCGGCCAGCTTCGCCGCCGGAGGTGAGCAGCGCGAGCGTCTGGCCTCCGAACGCGTGGATCACCTGCGAGGCGTTGATGCCGCGCCCCCCGGCCGCCTCGCTTTGAGACAGAATGTAGCCGCGGTCCTCGAACACCAGTTTGTCCACGCTGAAGGTTCGATCGATCGCGGGATTGATCGTGAGTGTGAGAATCAAGCTACCATAGTGTAACCTGCTCCTTGCGGAATCATCCACAGTTCACGGCGTATCTGGCGCTGATCTGTGTGTGTTTTTTCTGGGGCACGACCTATCTCGGCTTCCGTCTGGCCCTGGACACGCTGAGCCCGGCCGTGATCGTCTCGGTCCGCAACCTGATCTCCGGCGGGATCATTCTGGGGATCTGCCTGATCCGCGGAGTGCCTCTGCCGCGAGGCCGCGATCTGTGGCTGACTGGAGCCTACGGGATCCTGACCATCGGCGTCGGAAACGGCACGCTGGCGGTGGCCGAACTGTGGACGCCCACGGGTCTCGCCTCGCTGTTCATCACCACTTCGCCGTTCTGGTATGTGGGCCTGGATGCGCTATTGCCCGGAGGCGAGCGCCTGCACGCGCCCACGGCCTTGGGCCTGTCGGTGGGATTTGCGGGGGTGCTGTACCTGGTCGCTCCGTCGGCCCGCGCGGCGTTTGCCGAGGGCTCGCTCGAATCCGGCGGCGTCGTGCTGGGGTTCCTGCTGCTGCAATTCAGCGGAGCCTGCTGGGCCTTGGGGTCGCTGTTGCAGCGCAACCGCAAGCAGGCGACGCATCCCTTCGTGATCGCCGGAGTCCAGCAGATGGCGACAGGCCTGGTGGCGGGCGCGCCGGCGCTGCTGCTGCCAGGCATGGCGGCCTGGACTCCGCAGGCGATCGGCGCGACCCTGTATCTGGCGATTTTCGGCGGCATCATCGGCTACGGTTGCTACATGCTGGCGCTGAGCCGCCTGCCGCTGGCGATCGTTTCCACGTACACCTATGTAAATCCGGTGGTCGCCGTGGCGCTGGGCTGGCTGGTTTATCGCGAACCGTTCGGCCTGCGCGAACTGCGCGCCATGAGCGTCATCTTCCTAGGCGTTTGGATGGTTCGCCGGGCGGCGGCCGGTAAGTAGCGCCCCCATCGCTCCGCCCAGCCCCATCAGCAGCGTCGAGGATATAAACACCCCGGCCAGCAGGAGCATCACGCCGGAAAAGCTGCCGAGCATCTCGATTAGCCGAGTCACTTCCTGAGCGGATCCGGCGGTCTTGCCCATCTGTTCCCGAACCTGTTGCGCGATTTCAGGCTGCGACAGGCCCACAGCCGCGATCGTGATGAAGACGGTCGAAAGTGTGAATACGACCACGCCGGCCAGCCAGCCCAGCCGCGCCGCGCTGAGCACGTTGAGCGGGCGTCCGCTCCGCCGGCGATAAATGAAGACCGCGAAAAAGCCGCCGCCAACAGGCGCCAGGAAACCCAACGGCCCGAGCAGAACCGACAGCAGCAACGTGACACCCGCGGCCATCAGCGTGGTGCTCACGGTCATGCGGTCGCGCAGGCTGATACGCGGAGGCTCGGGCAGCGGTGGCGGAGCGGCTTCCGCGCGGACCGGTTCAGGCGGCGCGGCTCTCAGATCTTCTTCCCGCTGCGGCTTGCCGCACTTATGACAAAAGCGCGCCTCCTCAGGCAAGTGCGCGCCGCACGTACAATACTCAGGCACACCCCCAGTGTGCCACGTTATTCTAAGGGGTTGGCCATGCCCCTCGAACTTCTGGTCCTGGCGGACCCCCAATCCTCCTGGCTGAAACTGCTCGATGGTTTGGATTTGCACACCGTAATAGTCAACCATGAGGAGCAGCTGCGCGACGCCGCCCCTGAGGCCGAAGTAATCCTCAACGCCGCCTTCGGGCCGCGCCTGTTGAGCGCCGCCGTGCGGCAGGCAAGACACGCCAAATGGATCCATTCGCTGTGGACCGGCCTCGACAATGTGCTCTCGCCAGAAGTAATCGCCAGCCCTCTGCCCCTGACCAACGGACGCGGCGTGTTCAAGGTCCCGCTCGCCGAATGGACCCTCGGAGCCATGCTGCATTTCGCCTACGGCATGCGCCGCATGATCCGGCAACAGGAAGCCCGCCTGTGGGAGCCCTTCCACACCGAGGAACTCAACGGAAAAACGTTTGGCGTCATCGGCTACGGCGAGATCGGACGGGCTGCGGCCCAGCGCGCCGCGGCTTTCGGTATGCGGATTCTGGCGATCCGCCGCCGCTCGCGCCTGCTGCACAGCGATCCGCTGGTCTATCGCGCGTTTCCGCTCTCGGAAATCAACACGCTGATGGCCGACAGCGATTACATCCTGGTGTCGGCCCCCCTGACTGAGGAAACCAGAGGCCTGGTCGGCGCCACGCAGATCGCCGCGATGAAAACAACCGGCGTGATTATCAACGTCGGCCGCGGCGCGGTGATCGACGAAGATGCGCTCGCCAGGGCGCTGGAGGCGGGTTCGATCAAAGGCGCCGCGCTGGACGTATTCTCCGTTGAGCCGCTGCCGCCCGCGCATCCTTTCTACCGGCTCCCGAACGTGCTGCTCTCCCCGCACACGGCCGATCACGTGCAGAATTGGGTGCATCTGGCGGTTGAATGTTTCCTTGATAACCTGCGCCGGTATCGCGCGGGCGAGCCGCTGACCAATATCGTCGACAAGCATGCCGGCTACTGATTCCCTGCCCGTGGTCTTCGACGATATTCGGCAGGCCGCCGAACGGATTCGCCCGGTCGCCAAACGGACCGCCGTAATGACTTCGCGCGGTTTCGACGCCGAGGCCGGCGTCACGGCGTTCTTCAAGTGCGAAAATTTCCAGACGGGCGGCGCGTTCAAAATCCGCGGCGCTTCGAATTTCCTGTTCTCCATTCCGAAAGCGGATCTGCAGCGCGGCGTGGTGGCCTACTCCTCCGGCAATCACGCGCAGGCGGTGGCCATCGCCGCGAAAGCCGCCGGATCCAAGGCTACGCTGGTGATGCCCGCCGATGCGCCGCGCTCGAAGATGGAGGCGACGCGCGCGCAAGGCGCCGAAATCGTGATCTACGACCGTTTCCGCCAGGACCGCGCCGCCATCGCCGCGCGCATCGCCAAGGAATCGGGCGCGACCGTCGTTCCGCCCTTCGATCATCCCTGGATCATCGCGGGCCAGGGCACCACCGCCCTGGAGCTGCTCGAAGAGATTCCCGATCTCGATACGCTGGTTGTTCCGGTCGGCGGCGGTGGTCTGATGTCGGGCTGCTCGATCGCCGCCAAAGCGCTGCGGCCCGCGATCCGCATCCTCGGCGTCGAACCGGAAACCGCCAACGACACCTTCCGATCGCTGGCGGCGGGGCGGCGCATCGAGATCCCCGCGCCGGAGACGATCGCCGACGGCCTCCGCGTGCCCTGCCCGGGAGCGCTGACCTTCCCGATCATGCAACGCAATGTGGAGCGGATCGTCCTGGTGAGCGAAGAGGAAATCCGCGCGGCGGTGAAATACTTGCTGCTGCGCACCAAGATTTTGGTGGAGCCGAGCGGGGCGGCCTCGGCGGCCGCCGTCCTGTTCCGCAAACTGCCGGAAGGCTGCGGCCGCGTGGGCGTCGTGCTGTCCGGTGGCAACGTCGATTTCGAGCTGCTCGCGAGGCTTTAGGACACCCGTCCCGGCCGCACCGGCGGAATCAACTGCCCGCCGCGCGGGATAACGATGGCCATACTGCGGACCCGGGCGTGCCATGAGCACATCTGATACATTAAAATAATGGCGCGTTACGTCGCGTCTGGACGGTTCGGAAGTGCGTCTCATCGCTCTCTTGCTTGCATCCGCGTTGCTCGTTTCGCCGGCGCCGGCCACCCAAGCGTTTCCGCGCGAATTCGCCGAGGAACTGGAAGCCGTGCTGGCGCGCTACGAGGCGGCCGTCCCGCGCCAGCACCAGGCGATGCTGGGCGCCAACATCGTGGCCGATTATGAGGCCCGCTTCACGGAGCTGCACGAACAAGGCCGCTGGCGCCTGCTCAAGAGCATTTCCCGCGTTGGCGACGTGACCTTCCGTGCGATCAGCGCCTTCGCCGGCGACGACCGCGTCCGCAAGGAATTGATCCTGCGCACCATGGAAGAAGAGCAGAAATCCAGGGCATACGGCGCCATCCCCGTCACCACGGCCGATTACAAGTTCTCGATCAACGCCATCTTGCGGAAGGGTTCCGGAAAAATCTACGTCTATGACGTCAAGCCGAAGCGGAAGGCCCCGGGACTGTTTGAAGGACAGGTGGAAATCGACGGCGAGACCGGAATGCCGCTCCGGGAATCCGGCAGGTTGGTCAAAAACCCGCATTGGATCCTGAACAACGTGCGCTTCCGGCGGGACTATGAACTGCGCGGAGGCGTCAGCGTAGTGAAGTATTTCGAAAGCCGCCTGAACGTGAGATTTCTGGGGATTGGGCAGGCTGAAGTGATCGCGCGCTACAGCGATTACCAGCCGGCGGGGGAACCGTCCGCCACCGATCGGACGCTTTAACGAATGAGAACGCTTTTTCTGAATCCGCCTTCCTTCGAAGGCTTCGACGGCGGCGCCAGTTCGCGCTGGCCCTCCACGCGCGAAATCGAATCGTATTGGTATCCCGTGTGGTTATGCTATCCGGCCGGAATGCTCGCCGACAGCAAGGTCGTGGACGCTCCCCCGCACGGCGTCTCCATTGAACAGACGGTGCAAATGGGCAAGGATTTCGAACTGCTGGTCCTGTTCACCTCTTCGCCCGGTTTCCACGTGGACGTGAAGATCGCCGAGATGCTGAAGGACGCCAATCCGAAGCTCAAGGTCTGCTTCGTGGGGCCTCCCGTGACCACCGAGCCGGACAAGGCCCTGAATTCGACCAAGGCCATCGACTTTATCGTGCGGCGCGAGTTCGATTATCAGATCGCCCACTATGCCAAAGGCGCCCCGCTCGAGGATCTGCCCGGCGTCAGCTTCCGCAAGGATGGCCGGAACGTCCACAATCCGGAAGGTCCGCTGATCGAAAATCTCGACCAACTGCCGTGGGTCACCAAAGTCTACAAACGCGACCTCGATTTCCGGCGCTACAACGTGCCGTTCCTGCTGAACCCGTATCTTTCCTTCTACACTTCGCGTGGCTGCCCGGCCATGTGCACCTTCTGCCTGTGGCCGCAAACCCATTCCGGCCACCGCTGGCGGCTGCGCTCGGTGGAAGACATCGTCAACGAAGTGAAGTATGTCAAGGAGAATTTTCCGGGCTTGAAGGAAATCTTCTTCGACGACGACACGTTCAATTACCGCAAGCAGCGCACGCTCGATCTGTGCAAGGAACTGGGAACGCTCGACTTCACCTGGAGCTGCACCTCGCGCGTGACCACCGATTACGACACGCTCAAAGCCATGAAGGACGCCGGAGCGCGGCTCCTGATCGTGGGCTATGAGAGCGGCGATCCGCAGATTCTCAAGAACATCAAAAAGGGCGCCACCATCGAGATGGCCAAGCGCTTCACGGAAAATGCCCACAAACTGGGCCTGACCATCCACGCCGATTTCATCGTCGGCCTCCCGGGGGAAACCCGCGAGAGCATCCGCCGCACCATCGATTTCGCCAAGAACCTGGATTGCGAGACCATCCAGGTATCCATCGCCCACGCCTATCCCGGCACCGAGTTTTACGACTTCGCCAGGCAAAACGCGCTGATCAACATCGGCAACATGAGCGATGAGCAGGGCCACCAGTTGCCGCATGTGATCTACCCCGGCATTTTGGACGAGGCCGAAATGATGGACTGGGTGGAGCGATTCTATGGCGAATATTACTTCCGTCCAAAAGCCGCCTGGCGCATCGTCCGCAAAGCGATTTTCGATCATAGCGAGCGCAAGCGTCTCTATAAGGAGGCGCGGGAATATTTGAGCCTGCGCTCCAAGCGCAAGAAATACGTCGCCGAGATGAAGGCCAGCGCCAACGCCAATGCATGACTTCCACGCTGCGCTGGAAGACCCGCGTCTTCGCCCTCATCATTGTTCTCAGTAACGCTTCCGGAAATCTGCTGCTGGCGCTCGGCATGCGCGCCTCCAACGACGTTACGGCGTCCCTGGTCGAATTTCTCCGCGCGATTTTCCAGCCCCAGGTGACGCTCGGCATTGTGCTGCTCATCCTGTGGCTGCTCACCCGCATGGCCATGCTCAGTTGGGCCGATCTCACCTACGTGCTGCCCGTGACAGCCGTCGGCTACGTGCTGAGCACGGTGCTCGGCCGCATGTTTCTTAATGAACAGATCACCCCTGCGCGCTGGATCGGAACCGTGTTGATTGTTGCCGGAACGATCCTGGTCGGTCTGGGCCCGGAGCGCAAACGCCCATGAAAGCCTGGCTGTTGCTGAGCGTGGTCGTCGCCGCCACGGTTGCCGGCGATCTGCTGCAAAGTTACGAAATGAAGCGCCTGGGCGAGGTCACCGCCGCCGGAACGTTCCTGGCGAGCCTGGCTCGCAGGAAACTTCTGATCCTGGCCGTATTCTGCATGGCGATCTCGTTTTTCGCTTTCATGGCTCTGGTGCAGATCGCGGATTTGAGTTTCGCGGTGCCCGCCTCAGCCGCCAGCGTCGTGCTCGACACCGTGCTGGCGCGCCTGCTGCTCAAAGAACAGGTCGATTTCCGCCGCTGGACCGGCGCTCTGTGCGTGGCCTGCGGAGTATACTTGTTAGCCTTGTGATTCTCGAACTCCTGTGCGCCGTCGCGGCGGCCTACCAATTGTTTGCCGTGGCGGCTTGCGTCGCGTTCCGGCACCGGAGGCCGCCTGCTCGCCCTCCCGCGCCGGGTCCGGTCAGCATCCTGAAGCCGGTGTACGGCATGGAACCGTCTATGCGGGAGGCGATTGCCTCGCACACGGTCCTCGAGGGAGACTACGAATTCCTCTGCGGCGTCCGCGAGGGCGATCCGGCTCGTGAGTTGATCGCGCAGTTTACCAAGGCCCAGGCTGTGACCGTGCGGACCGAAACCCCGAACGGAAAAGTCGGCGCCTTGATCGATCTGGCGCGCGCCGCCCGCCATCCCGTCTGGATCGTCAACGATGCGGACATCCGCGTCGAGCCCGACTACCTGGCGCGCGTCACCGCCCCGCTGGAGGATCCGCACGTCGGTCTGGTCACGTGCCTCTACCGCGCCGAGGGATCGACGTTCGCGGCGCGCTTTGAGGCGCTCGGCATCGCGACCGATTTCGCTCCTTCGACACTGGTCGCGCGGCTGGTGGGCGTCGACGATTTCGCCATGGGCTCGACCATGGTGTTCCGCCGGCGGGATCTCGAGCGTATCGGGGGCTTCGAAGCGATTGCGGACTATTTGGCCGACGACTTTCAGCTCGGGCGCCGCATTCGCGCGCTCGGGCTGCGCTGCGTGCTGAGCGACGTGATCGTCACTACGCACATGAGCGGGAACTGGCGCGCCGTGTGGCTCCATCAGCTGCGCTGGGCGCGCACGATTCGAGTCTCGAACTTCGCCGGTTACCTGGGGCTGCCGGTGACCTTCGCCACTGTCTGGGCCTTGCTGGCGGTCTTCGCCGGTTCCTACACGGCGGCCGCATCCGCGCTCGCCGCGCGGATGCTCATGGCGGCCGTAGCCGGCTGGGGCCTGCTGCGCAGCGGAGATGCGCTCCTGCTCTGGCCGCTCGTGCCTTTGCGCGACCTGTTCGGGTGCGCTGTGTGGATCGCCGGGCTGTTCGGCAACAGCGTTGTATGGCGCGGCGAAACGCTCCGCCTGGACTCAGAGGGCCACATCTACTGATGTAATACAGTCTGTTTTATCAATTAGTTGCAGATAAGTATTGTCACTCCTCCCGCGAGTGTGCTAATAATATTGCTTGGACCGGGGCGGTTGCGCCCGGCCCATCCCGGAACGGCAAGTTCTCTCTTTCAACTCAATCACTAACGTAATGGAGGTTGCAATATGAACATTCGACCGCTCTATGACCGCATCGTGGTCAAACGGCTCGAAGAAGAAACACAGAAGACGGCGGGCGGGTTGTTTATCCCCGACTCGGCCAAGGAAAAGCCGCAACAGGGTGAAGTTGTGGCCGTCGGCCAAGGCAAGCGCAACGACGAAGGCAAGCTCATCCCGCTCGACGTGAAAGTGGGCGACCGCATCCTGTTCGGCAAGTACTCCGGCTCCGACATCAAGATGGATGACGTCGAGTACCTGATCATGCGCGAGGATGAAGTGCTGGGCGTCATCGAAGGCGTGGGCAAGAAGGCGAAGGCTTAAAGGGTTTCAGGAGGAGAAAACAACAATATGGCTGCAAAACAGATTGTATACAGCGAAAATTCCCGCCAGGCGATCCTGCGCGGCGTGAACCAGTTGGCCGACGCGGTGAAGGTCACCCTCGGTCCCAAGGGCCGCAACGTCGTACTCGAGAAGAAGTTCGGCGGGCCCACGATCACCAAGGACGGCGTGACCGTGGCCAAGGAAGTCGAGCTGAAGGATCCGCTGGAGAACATGGGCGCGCAGATGGTGCGCGAAGTGGCCTCGAAGACTTCCGACATCGCCGGCGACGGCACCACGACGGCGACCATTCTGGCACAGGCCATCTTCCGCGAAGGCGTAAAGAGCGTGGCGGCCGGCGCGAATCCCATGGCGCTGAAACGCGGCATCGAGAAGGCCGTCGACGCGGTGGTCGAGGAGGTGAAAAAGCTGTCCGCCAAGGTCGCCAACGATGAGAAGATCGCCCAAGTGGGCACCATCTCGGCCAACGGCGATGAGACCATTGGCAACACCATCGCCGAGGCGATGAAGAAGGTCGGCAAGGACGGCGTCATCACGGTGGAAGAGTCGAAGACCATGTCGACCGAATTGCAGACCGTGGACGGCATGCAGTTCGACCGCGGGTATCTCTCGCCCTACTTCGTGACGGATCCCGAGCGCATGGAATGCGTCCTGGAGGATCCCTACATCCTGATCCACGAAAAGAAAATCGCCAACATGAAGGACCTGCTGCCGGTGCTCGAACAGATCGCGCGTGCGGGCAAGCCCCTGCTGGTGATCGCCGAGGAGACCGAGGGTGAGGCTCTGGCGACGCTGGTGGTCAACAAGCTGCGCGGCACGCTGAACGCCTGCGCCGTCAAGGCTCCCGGCTTCGGCGACCGCCGCAAGGCGATGCTCGAAGACATCGCCATCCTGACCGGCGGCACCGCCGTGTTCGAAGAGACCGGCATCAAGCTGGACGGCGTGCAGTTGAAGGATCTGGGCCGCGCCAAGCGCGTCACGGTGGATAAGGACAACACCACCATCGTCGACGGCGCGGGCGACCAGAAGGCCATCGAGGGCCGCATCAAGCAGCTCCGCATGCAGATCGAGGAGACCACCTCCGATTACGACCGCGAGAAGCTCCAGGAGCGGCTGGCCAAGCTGGCCGGCGGCGTGGCCGTGATCAAAGTGGGCGCGGCGACCGAGACCGAGATGAAGGAGAAGAAGGCTCGCGTCGAGGATGCTCTGCACGCCACCCGCGCGGCGGTCGAGGAAGGCATCGTGCCCGGCGGCGGCGTGGCTCTGCTGCGCGCGGCCGGCGCTCTCGACAAGGTGAAGGCGGAAGGCGACGAGAAGATCGGCGTCGACATCATCCGCCGCGCCTGCGAGGAGCCGGTGCGCCAGATCGTGGGCAACGCCGGCTACGAGGGCGCGATCGTGATCGAGAAGATCCGCGCCAGCAAGGACGTCAACTTCGGCTTCAACGCGGCCACCTCCGACTACGAGGACCTGGTGAAAGCCGGCGTCATCGACCCGACCAAAGTGACCCGCTCGGCCTTGCAGAATGCGGCTTCCATCAGCGCGCTGATGCTGACCACCGAAGCCATGATCTGCGAGATCCCGGAGAAGAAGCCCGCTCCGGCCGGTCACGGTCCCGGCGGCATGGGCGACATGGATATGTAGGACAGGCGCTCTTGCCGCCCGTCAGTCAACTTCGGCCGCCCGGCAACGGGCGGCCTTTTTTCCTGCGGCCGACACCCTTGAACTACCAAGAATCCACCAAGAATAATGAGGTAGATTTAACGAATCCACCGATTGACTTTTTTTCCGGGGGGGGTAGAATCCTGCTGTGGGAGGGTCCCATGAATTTTGTTGGGTGTAGGCTTCCGGCTACGTTACTCCTACCTTTCGTAGTCCCAGTCTTATTGGTGGGTCAGCAATTCGATCCACTGCCTAGTCAGATCGATAACTTAGAAATAATCTCTCCAAGCTCGCCACAGTTCGAAAGCCTTGTGGAGAAGATCGTTCCCGACAGAATTGGCAGAGACGTCATCCGTCCCGCCCTGCCGTATTCGGTAATTATCAGGAATAACGGCGACCGTCGGGTTCGTGCGATCGTGGTGCGATACAGTTTTTTCCCGTCAGCCACCAAGCAGGAGCCAGCGGCTGGCACGTTGATGCAGTCCTATCCGAAAGGGCAATTTGCCCGCGGGGCGGCAGAGTTATTCACGCCAGCCGGTGCCGTTCGTCAAGTGAACCGCCCTTCCGGACCCGCCTATGAAGTTGCGCTGCGGCATCTTGCGGAAGTCAGGAAATCCCCATCGATTCGCGTTTCGCTGGACGCCATCATCTTTGAAGACGGCGAGTTGGTTGGGCCCGATGAGGCGGACACTTTCCGTTACTTAGTGCGCGAAGGTGTCCAACTGCGGGGCTTGCTGCGAGAAATTCAGAGTATGGAGAACCAGTCGGACGAGGTTCTTCTAGCACGGCTATCATCGGTTTCCAGGGAACCGCGTGAGTTTGTCGGGTCACACATGATCCGAGACCGACTTGCCGCCGCAGAAATGCTAGCGAAGTCTCTTGCGAAAAATGGCCGGCAAGCTTTAAATCAATTGATTGCAGAGCTATTGCTCAACCCGCCCTCTCCCGACGTGTGGAAGCATAGCGCGCAATGAACCTGGGAAGAAAGTAAGGGAAGAAAAGAAAAGGATTTGGGAAAGGAGGAAACGCGATGAACGTTTTGAAATTCGCCTTTCTCGCTTCAATCTGTTCGTTGGCGATGGCCGACTGGGACTATACGAGCTCCCCGTGTACTCAAACCGCCTGGAGTGAATGGAATCAGGTCGAGTCGTACTGCGACATGATAGGCTCCAGTCAATCAAGTTACGTCGTTGTGTCCGGCCTGGCGGTGGCAAACCCAGGACAGACGTCCGCGTGGTCAGATGTGCAAAACCCCTCTTTGATTTATGCGGGCGCCAGGGCAGGTGTGGGGGCGTACTGGTGCGAATGGACTCAGACAGCAACCGAGGCTGGCAGTTACTCAAGTTGGGGGCCGGATGGTTATGGTTGTCTGACCGTCCCCATTTTCGGATACCTCGTGTTTGTAGGGCCCTAAGGCGCGATCGTGATCGAGAAGATCCGCGCCAGCAAGGACGTCAACTACGGCTTCAACGCGGCCACTTCCGAGTACGAGGATCTGGTGAAAGCCGGCGTCATCGACCCGACCAAAGTGACCCGCTCGGCCTTGCAGAATGCGGCTTCCATCAGCGCGCTGATGCTGACCACCGAAGCCATGATCTGCGAGATCCCGGAGAAGAAGCCCGCTCCGGCCGGTCACGGTCCCGGCGGCATGGGCGACATGGATATGTAGCCACTCGCGGGGAGACACCAACGAGGCCGCCCGGCAACGGGCGGCCTTTTTTCTTCAGGTGCCCTGCTGCGCGCGGCGTCCGCGCTTCCCCCACTGCGGAAATCAGCTGCCCGGGCCCAGCCCCTGGCGTTGGGAACCCGGTCCACCAGCCGGGCATGCTGCCAGCAACGATCATCGTCCTCGCCGCCGCCTGGACCTTGTGGGTCATCCTCGGCGAAAAGCGCAACCTCGCTGCCCCTCCAGCGGTAGAATGAGGCCATGAGCACCACCGCGCCCGTTTCCCCCCACTCGTTTCGGTGGAAGAGTACCTCCGCATTACGGAGAAGCCCACTCGCGAATACCGCGACGGCGTGCTGTACATCAAACCTATGGCCACTTATTCCCACGGATTGATCGCCTCAATGCTTGCTACATTGCCCTCTATGCCGGCGAGTATTCCGTCACCCTCTCCGAGCTTTCTCCGCGCTGAACAAGGAGGCCGACCTTTAGGCCGCGGCCGGAATTGAGTCCGGCCCTGCGCGCAGCGGCCATTCTGAATTTCTGAGTTCTGAGTCCCGAATTCTTTCCCATGAAGTACCACGTCATCATCGTCGGCGCCGGCCACGCCGGCTGCGAAGCCGCCCGAGCCTGCGCCCGCCTCGGCCTTCGCACCGCCATGGTCACCATGAACATCGACCTCATCGCGCAGATGTCCTGCAACCCCGCCATCGGCGGCATCGCCAAGGGCCACCTCGTGCGCGAAATCGATGCCCTCGGCGGCGTCATGGGCCAGGTCACCGACGCGGTCGGCATCCAGTTCCGCCTGCTCAATACCTCGCGCGGCCCCGCCGTCTGGAGCCCCCGCGCGCAGTGCGACAAGAAACTCTACCGCCTCAAGATGCGCGAGCTGCTCGAAGCCGAGCCCAACCTGCGCATCATCCAGGCCGAAGTCGCCGCGCTGGCCCTTAACGACACCGCGCCGCGCCGCGTCACCGGCGTCAGCCTCCGCGACGGCCGCACGCTCTCTGCCGATGCCGTCATCATCACCACCGGCACTTTTCTGAACGGACTCGCGCACATCGGCGAGCAAAAAATCTCCTGCGGCCGCTCGGGCGAGGCGCCGTCGAACTTGCTCGGCGATCAGTTGCGCTCCTTCAACCTGGATTGGAAGCGCCTCAAGACCGGCACGCCCCCGCGCCTGGACGGCCGCACCATTGATTGGCGGCGCTTCGAGCCCCAGCCCGGCGACCCCGAACCGACGCCGTTTTCGTTTACTACGAAATCTATCGTACAACCGCAGGTTCCCTGCCACATTGCCTTCACCACCGAGCAAACGCACCGCATTCTGCGCAACGCCATCGCGCGTTCTCCGCTCTACAGCGGCCAGATCGAAGGCGTCGGCCCACGCTACTGCCCTTCGATCGAGGACAAAATCGTCAAGTTCCCGGACAAGCCGCGCCACCAGCTTTTCCTCGAGCCCGAAGGCCTCGACACGCACGAAATCTACGTCAACGGCATGTCCACCAGCATGCCCATCGATGTGCAGACCGCAATGGTCGCCTCGATCCCGGGGCTCGAACACGCCGAGATGATTCGCCCCGGCTACGCCATCGAATATGACGCCATCGATCCCCGCCAGCTCGATCACACGCTCGAAGTGAAGTCCATCGGCGGGCTGTTTTTCGCCGGCCAGATCAACGGAACCTCGGGCTATGAAGAGGCCGCCTGTCAGGGCCTGATCGCGGGCTTGAATGCAGCCGCGCGCATCGGCGGTTCGGACCCGGTGATCATTGAGCGCAGCCATGGCTACATCGGAATTCTCATCAGCGATCTGATCACGCGCGGCGCCGACGAGCCCTATCGCATGTTCACTTCGCGCGCCGAGTTCCGTTTGCACTTGCGAATCGACAACGCCGACGAGCGCCTCACTCCCATCGGCCGCCGCGCCGGCTTGGTCGATGACCAGCGCTGGAGCCTGTTCCAGCAAAAACAGCAGCAAAAGCAGGCTCTGCGCGAGTTCGTGGAAAAGTCGCGGCTGGCCGAGTGGCTGCGCCGGCCCGAGTCGCGCCTGCGCGGTCTGGAAATTCCGTTCTCCGATCCGCTGCACGGAGTCATCGAAACCGTCGAGACCGAATTCAAATACGCCGGTTACCTTGAGCAGCAGCGGCGGCAGGTCGAGCGGTTGCGCGAGGCGGAGGCGCGCCGTATTCCGCGCGATTTCAGTTATACAGATCTTCCCGGCTTATCGAACGAAGTGCGCGAAAAACTGATCCGCGTGCGGCCGGAAACGCTGGGCCAGGCCGGGCGCATTCCCGGCGTCACGCCTGCGGCAATCGCGGTGCTCGATGTGTACCTCTGCACAAAAAGCCGCTCTTGAGGCCCATTTCGAATTGATGCTTCGCTGGAACAAGAAGCTCAATCTCACGCGCATCACGGATCCCAAGCAAGCCTGGGAGCGGCATTACCTGGAGTCGATTCGTCTGGCCCATCAGCTTCCACCCGGACCGCTCAAGATTGCCGATGTAGGCTCCGGCGCGGGCTTCCCTGGAATTCCAATCGCCGTGGTGCGGCCCGAATGTCAGGTCACGCTAATTGAATCCCGCCAGCGGAAGGCGGTGTTTTTGCGCGAGGCGACGCGGGATTTGCCGAACGTCCGCGTACTGCCGATGCGCGCCGAAGATGTGAAGGAGAGTTTCGACTGGGTCGTAAGCCGCGCGGTCCGCCCGGAGGACGTGCTGAAGTTGAAGTTAGCATCCAATTTCGCCTTGATGACCGGCCCAAGACAAATAAAAGTGTTCCACGTGGAACACCACCAGTAAGGTAGGTTTTCCCAAAAGTGTTCCACGTGGAACACTTCTTCATGGTAAGATCTCAACGTGGCAAGGGTCATCGCGATTACCAACCAAAAAGGCGGCGTCGGCAAGACCACAACCGCGATCAATCTCGCTGCCTCCTTATCTGCCAACGACTTACGAGTCCTTCTGGTCGACTCCGACCCCCAAGGCAATGCCACCAGCGGCCTGGGCGTCGACAAAGCCCCCGACCTCAAAACCCTCTATGATGTCATGCTCGGAGGCCTTGAAATCCGGCAGGCGATCCTCGAAACAGTATGCGAGGGCCTCGATATCCTGCCCGCGGACAAAAACTTGGTCGGCGCGAATCTCGATCTGGTGGACACCCAGGACCGCGAATTTCGCCTTCGTACTGTCCTGGACCCGGTGCGCGACCGCTACGATTACATCCTGATCGATTGCCCCCCAGCCCTCGACCTGCTCACGCTCAACGCGATGATGGCGGCCGAGGCGGTGCTGATCCCGATTCAGTGCGAATTCTTCGCTCTCGAAGGAATTTCGCAGTTGATCGACACGATCGAAAAAATCCGCGGCTCCCTCCAGCACCCGCTGAAAATCGAAGGCATCCTGCTTACGATGTATGATGAGCGCACGAATCTCACGCGCCAGGTGGCCGAGGATCTGCGTGACTTCTTCGGCAACGAAGTTCTGAAAACTATCATCCCGCGGAGCGTCCGGCTGGCGGAGGCGCCCAGCTACGGCAAGCCGATTCTCATGTACGATCCTCGTTCTCGCGGCGCCGAGAGCTATATCAAACTCGCCAAGGAGATCATCGAAAATGGACAGCACGTCCAGCAAACCCAAAGCGCTTGGTAAAGGTCTTTCCTCGCTGATGCCACCGCGCGCCATGCCGGGAACGATGAATTGGACCCTTGCGGAAGAACGCGCGCGCAATCCGAATAAACTGCCCATTGAAGTGCTCGAGCCGAATCCGATGCAGCCGCGCGCGGTCTTTAAGCAGGAGCTGCTCGAAGAGCTCGCGGATTCCATTCGGGCGCACGGCATCATTCAGCCGTTGGTCGTCCGGCGGCATGGCGATATGTTCCAGATCGTTGCAGGGGAGCGCCGCTGGCGGGCCGCGAAAATGGTCGGTTTGCGCGAAGTTCCTGTTGTGGTTCAGCAAGTTACAGATCGAGACTTGCTCGAGCTCGCGCTCATCGAAAACATCCAGCGCGCCGACTTGAACCCCATCGAGGCCGCGCACGCCTTCGACCGGCTCGTCCGGGAACTGGGTCTGTCGCAGGAAGAAATCGGGCGCCGGACCGGCAAGGACCGCGCCAGCATCGCGAACCTGATCCGCTTGCTGCGGTTGCCGAAGGAAGTGCAGGCGCTGCTCGCCGATCAACGCATCACGATGGGCCACGCCAAGGCGATCCTCGGATTGATCGACCCGAAGGATCAGATCGAGATGGCGCAGCGAGCGGCCAACGAAGGGTTGTCCGTGCGGCAAGTGGAATCGCGCGTCAAGAAATCGATCGAAGAACAGACCGCGGGCCGGCGCGTGGAGAAGCCGCAGGATCCGAATGTGCGCGCGGCGGCGGAAGGGCTTGAACGAATCCTGGGTACGCGTGTGCGGATCGTTGAAGTGAACGAACAGCGCGGGCGGATTGAGATCGAGTATTACTCGCAGGAAGAACTCGACCGGATCTATGAGCAGTTGACAGCGGGGAAGTAGCCCTTGGCTGCTGAAGGCTGGTGCCGGCGGCTGGAGTTGAACCAGCGACCTACGGATTATGAGACCGTCGCTCTAACCACCTGAGCTACACCGGCGCCCTAATCCAGCGTACGGAGTTGAGGCGCAAACTGTCAAGCCTGGCGGCTACTGCTGTGAGGTGATCGCGGCGGAGGAAGTTTCCCGAGCCGGCCGCAGTTCCCACTACAATAATCTCATCAGTGTCTCAGGCGGTTCAGTTCGAGCGGGTTTCGAAGAGTTATGCGATCTACGCGGCGCCGCGCGACCGGTTGAAGGAGATCGCGGCGCTCGGGGGGCGGAAGTTTCACGCCGATTTTTGGGCGCTGCGCGAGGTTTCCTTCGAGATCCGGAAGGGGGAAACATTCTGCATCGTGGGCGAGAACGGTTCGGGGAAGAGCACGCTGTTGCAGATTTGCGCGGGGATCCTGCAACCTACGACGGGCGTCGTACACACGCGGGGGCGCGTGGCCGCGCTGCTCGAGCTGGGCTCGGGCTTCAATCCTGAATTTTCCGGACGCGACAACGTGTTCCTGAACGGCGCGATCCTGGGGCTTTCGAAAAAAGAAATGCAGGAGCGCTTCGCGCGGATCGAAGCGTTCGCCGAGATCGGCGGCTTCATCGATCAGCCGGTGAAGACGTACTCGAGCGGCATGGCGGTGCGGCTGGCCTTCGCCGTCGCGATTCACGTGGAACCGGAGATTCTGCTGGTGGACGAGGCGCTGGCGGTGGGCGATGTGTATTTCCGGCAGCGCTGCATGCGCAAGGTGCACGAGCTGAAATCGCGCGGAACTACGATTGTGTTCGTATCGCATGCGACGGGCGACATCAAGGCGCTGGGCGACCGGGCGATGTGGCTGGAGCGAGGCTCGGTGCGCGCGATCGGCAAGACCGATCGGGTGGTGCACCAGTATCTGGCGGCGATGGCGGCCAAGGACGAGGCTTATCAGCACGGCAGTCAGCATGCCGGGCAGGTGGAGCAGAGTCCTGAGCCGGTGGGGCCCGATGAGGTGGTCATCGGGATCATTGACGACCGGTTGAAGGCATCAGACTGTCATTCTGGATTCATCCTTGACGGATTCCCAAGAACGATCGCACAGGCGGAAGCCCTCCAAGAGATCCTGTTAAGAACCGGAAAAAGGATTGATCACGT
>CAZTKA010000044.1:18435-24367 GCA_964614015.1 uncultured Bordetella sp.
GTTACGGCGACGGGCGGGCGGAGATTCTGGGGATCGCGGTGCTGTCGGAGCAGGGCGAGCGGCTGGGCGCGCTCGGGCCGGGTTCGACAATCGTGGTGCGGATCAGCGTGCGGGCGAAGGCGGCGCTGGAGCGGCCGATCATCGGGTTCCTGTTCCGGAATCATTTGGGGATGGATCTGTTCGGGACGAACACGGCCCGGGAGCGGACGGAGCTTGCGCCGATGCGGGCAGGGGAGGTGTGCACGGTGGATTTCCACGTGGACCTGCCGGTGCTGTACGCGGCGTACTTTTCATTTTCGCCGGCGGTGGCCGACGGGACGCTGGAGGAGTACACGACCTGCGACTGGATCGACAACGCGGTGGTGTTGCAGATGGAGCGGGCGCGGGAGGCGATTTACGGGCAGCAGCATTTGCCGTGCAGGGTGGTGGTGCGGGGGCGGGTGGAAGGACTCAGCCGACAGGAGTCAGAACTCAGGAGCCGGTGGTGATTCCAATGCGGACGTTCCTGCCGCTTTCCCTGCTGGCGCTGCCGCTGGCCGCGCAGTGGATCAACCATCCGACGGCGGGCGCGCCCCGGACCGCGCAGGGCTACGTTGACTTTTTCGCGCCCGCGCCGCGGGCGGCTGACGGCAAGCCGGACCTGTCGGGCATTTGGGACCCGGATTACGCGGCGCCGCGCGTGCCGGCGGGGGTTGTGATTCCTTCCTCGCAAGGCCCCGATTTCAGTCTGCAATTCTGGCGGCCGGATTTCGCGCCGCTGCCGATGAGGGCATGGGCGGAGGCGATATTCAAGGAGCGCGACCGCACGTTTGGCGCCGGGCGCCCGTCGGCCCGCTGTTTGCCGCACGCGATCCCGGACGCGATGCTTACGGCTCACTTCAAGATCGTGCAGACGCCCGGGCTGACGCTGATCCTGCATGAGGAAGGCTCGCGTTTCCGGCAGATCTTCACCGACGGACGGCGCCATCCCGCCGAGATGAACCCGGCGTGGTTCGGCTACTCGATTGGCCGGTGGGAAGGCGACACGTTCGTCGTCGACACGCGGGGCTTCAACGATCTGAGCTGGCTGGACGACGCGGGCCACGCGCACAGTGAACAGCTCCACACGATTGAGCGATTCCGGCGGATCGATTTCGGGCACATGGAGGTGGAGGTCACCATCGACGATCCCGTGGCGTACACCGAACCGTGGTCGTTGAAGATTCCGTTCCTGCTACAGGCGGACACCGAACTGATCGAAAACGTCTGCGACAACGAAAAAGACGCGCGGCATCTGGTCGGGCGCGTACCGGCCGACGACGAGGAAGGCGTGGAGCTGGCGCCGGAGATTCTGGCGCGCTACGTGGGCACCTATTCGCGCGCGGGCCGGGAGATGGAGATCGTCCTGCGCGACGGCCGGCTGGTGATGGCGGGCGCCGAGCTGGCGGCGCGCTCGGAGACGCGGTTTTTCTCATCCTGGGGCAACCTGGAGTTCAAGCAGGACGAAGACGGGAACTTTTCGATTCTGCTGGTTTCGTATCCCATGGGTTTGCAGATCGAGTTTTACCGCTACTTCGAAGTCCTGGACGCGGCAGACGAGGAGAAGTGAAGAGGCTGGGCGGGGGTGCAGGCGGCCCTTGGATTGCTTGGTTCAGCGAGGGGGGAGACGCCATGGCGGCACAAGACGACCGGGTTGCCCAAGCCCGGAGGCACAACGAGGAGGCGGTGCGTCTGCACGCCCATTATCGGGGCAAGATACAGGCGGCGCCGAAGTGCCCCATCCGGAGCGCGGGGGACTTTTCGTACTGGTACACGCCCGGCGTGGCAGCGCCGTGCCGGACCATAGAGGCGGACCCGGCGGCCGTCTATCAGCTCACCAACAAAGGGAATTCAGTAGCCATCGTCTCGGATGGATCGCGCGTGCTCGGCCTGGGCAACATCGGACCTTACGCCGGGCTTCCGGTGATGGAGGGCAAGGCGCTGTTGTTCAAGTACCTGGGCGGCGTGGATGCGGTGGCGATTTGCCTGGCGACGCAGGAGGCAAAGGAGCTGGTCCGCACGGTTCAGTTGCTGGAACCATCCTTTGGGGCGGTGAACCTGGAGGACATCGCGCAGCCGCGCTGTTTCCGGGTACTCGAAGAACTGCGCCGGAGCATGAAAATCCCGGTGTGGCACGACGATCAGCAAGGCTCGGCCGTGGTGCTGCTGGCCGGGCTGCTGGGGGCTTTACAGGTGGTGGGGAAACAGATCGGAGGGGTCAAGATCGGGATGGTGGGCATGGGGGCGGCCAATGTCGCCATTTACCGGCTGCTGAAGGCCTTTGGCGTCAGCCCGGAACAGATCATCGCCTGCGACAGCAAGGGGACGCTGCACCGGGGGCGGACGGATGTGGCCGCCGCGCAGAGCGATTTTCCCGAGAAGTGGGCGGTGTGCCAGGAGAGCAATCCGGACGGCGTGACCGGGGGCATCGAGCAGGCGCTGCGCGGCGCGGATGTGTGCGTCGCCTTTTCGCGTTCGGATCCGGATCTGATCAAGCCGGAGTGGGTCCGCTCGATGGCCGCCGATGCGATCGTTTTCGCGTGCGCCAATCCGGAACCGGAGATCTGGCCGTGGCTGGCCAAGCAGGCCGGGGCGCGCATTGTGGCCACGGGCCGCAGCGATTACGCCAATCAGGTGAACAACTCGCTGGCGTTTCCGGGAATTTTCCGCGGCACGCTGGATGCGCAAGCAGCGAGCCTCAACGAGGAGATGGCGCTAGCCGCGGCGCTGGAATTAGCCTCGGTGGCCGCAGACGCAGGCTTGAGCGAGGAAGCCATCATTCCCACCATGACCAACCCGGACGTGGTGCCGCGCGTTGCGGCGGCCACGGCGCTCAAGGCGCAGGAACTGGGGCTGGCCGGCGCGAACCGTACACGGGACGAATACGTGCGCTCGGCGCGGGAGCGGATCGTGAATTGCCACAAAATTCTGCACACGCTGACGGAGCAGCATCTGATCCCGGCAATGCCGGTGGGATGAGCAGGGACTCTAGAGGCGGGCGCTGGCCGCGCAGCCGTCCGGCACAGGGCGAGGTGCTTCGGGCGGCAGGATGATCCAGGCGATCACGTACGCGATCAGCGCCGTGCCCGCGCTGAAAATCAGCCCGATCACTGACAGAATGCGGATCAGCGTGACGTCCACGTCCAGGTATTGCGCGATGCCAGCGCAGACGCCTCCGATGCGCTTTTCCCGCGACGGGCGGACCAGCCGTCTTCGCGGATAGAAGCGTTCTTCGGCGCCTTGCGGCGTCCGATGTCCGCAGGAAGCGCAGTAACGGTCAGATTCGGCGTGCAGTGCGGCGCCGCAGTGAGTGCAGAACATCGGACTACCTCCTGAAGCTAGGAGTACGCAGCCGGGTGGGGAAAGGTTCCGCGGGCTGAAGCCTGATGGCGGGGCTGAAGTCGGGTGCGGTCTGAAGACCGCCTTCCTAGTGAGGGTGCTCGGCCATGGGCGGAGGCGAGGGAGCCTTGGGCTTTTCCTTACGTGGCGGAGTGGGCTTAGCCGGACTCAGCAGGACGTGGGCGTTGCGGCCCTCCATGCGGGGCTGGCCTTCCACGGTGGCGTAGTCCTTGAGATCTTCGCAGAAGCGCAGCAACAGTTTCTTGCCCAGATCCACGTGGGCGATCTCGCGCCCGCGGAACTGCACCACGGCCTTCACGCGGTTGCCTTCCTTCAGGAAGCGGATGGCGTGATTCTTTTTGAACTCGTAGTCGTGGTCGTCGGTGTTGGGGCGGAATTTCAGCTCCTTGACCTGGATGACGTGCTGTTTTTTCTTGGCCTCATGCTGCCTCTTCTTCATTTCGTATTGCCACTGGCCGTAATCCATGGCCTTGGCGACCGGAGGCTCGGCCGTGGGGGAAACCAGGATCAGGTCCAGGCCCATATCCTTGGCCTTGCGGACCGCGGTGAGGGTCGGAAGGATCTCGACGGTGCCGTCGGGGAAAACCGCGCGCACATCCCGCGCACGGATGGCTTCATTGACGTTCTCGCGAATTCTGGGCCGGCGGGGAGGCATGCCCCGAGGTGGAAACGTGGACATTACGAACCAGACTCGGCGCGTGAGATCATCATATGTCCCGATAGTAGCAGAATCCCGCGGAGCCGAGGCTGCTACACTTTCCCTTGATCCCCACGGCGCAGACTGGAGCGGGCTCGAAGAGCCGCCCCATGGAGCTGATCGTTCTGCTTGGAACGCTGCAAGCCTTCGCGCCGATGTCCGTGGACATGTACCTGGCCTCGCTGCCGCGCCTGGAGCAGGTGTTCGGGGTTTCGGCGGCCGAGGTGCAGCGCACTCTAGCGGCGTTCTTTTTTGGCTTCGCCGGCGGCCAGAGCTTTTACGGCCCGCTGGCCGACCGTTTCGGGCGCAAGCCGCCGCTGTACTTTAGCATCCTGCTATTCATCACCGCCTCGGCGGGATGCGCGCTCGCGCCGTCCATTGAATGGCTGGCGGTGTTCCGATTTTTCCAGGCCGTGGGCGCCTGCGGTGGAGCGGTGATTTCGCGGGCGATGGTCCGGGACCTGTTCGCGCCGGCCGAGACGCGCCGTGTCTTCTCGACGCTGATGCTGGTGAATGGAGTCGCGCCGGTGGCGGCCCCGCTGATCGGGGGATACCTGCTGCTGTGGTTCGGCTGGCAATCGATTTTCTGGACGCTGGGGCTGACCGGCACGGTGACGCTGGCGGGCGTGCACTTCCACTTGCGGGAAACGCTGGATCCATCGCGCGCGCGGCCGCTCGAGCCCGGCCGGGTTTTCGCAACGTATGGCGCGCTGCTGGCGGACCGCACGCTGCTGGGGGCGTCGCTGGCGGTGGGCGCCGCGGGAGCCGGCATGTTCGCTTACATCGCCAGCTCTCCGTTCGTGTTCATCAATCTTTATGGAGTCGCGCCGGAGCGGTTCGGCTGGATCTTCGGCACAATCGCCATCGGCATTGTTGTGGCGTCGCAGGTGAACGGCCGGCTGATGGGAGGCGTGCCCGCGCTGCGGGTGCTGCGCTGGTCGAGCCTCGCGCAATGTTCGGCGGGGGTGCTACTGCTGGCCGCAGTCGAAACCGGATGGGGCGGCGCCGCGACGGTGTACTTGCCGCTGCTGGTGTATGTGTCGCTGATCGGGATGGTATTCCCGAACGGGTCGGCGCTGGCTCTGGCGCGGCATGCGGAAGTGGCGGGCATGGCGTCGGCGCTGCTCGGGACGGTGCAATTCAGCGCGGCGGCGCTGTCGACCACACTGCTGGGCCTAATCGGGGAAGGGAGCGCGCGGCCGATGGCGCTGGTGGTGCTGGCGTGCGGGGCGGCGGCGGTGGCGGTGAATTTTGGGTTGCTGCGGGGCAGGGAGGGGGAGGTGTGAGGGGCGCGGCCGGCGTGTCCGCGTCCGCTGCTGGCGGCTGGTTGTTCCGCACCTTTGCCGTCGGCCCCAGGCCTTTGGGCGCATACCGACGCGCTGCACCTGACGGAACGCTTCACGCGCCCGGACTTCGACACGCTGCGCTCGGAGGTGACAATCGACGATCCGAAGGCGTACACTCGAACATGGTTCGGCGCATTCACGGTGCCGTGGACTTACACCAACTGGGACGGTGCGGAAGGCGGCGGGATCCATGAATATTTTTGTCAGGATAACGAGCGCGATTGGCAGACTCTTCGTTAGGTCCGCCGGCGCCCGGGGGCAAGGTTCCACAGAAGGCGATTTCAAGATGAGGCGGGAGAACTGATGCTGGAATTCGCGTTTTTACAACAATGGGAGCCGCAGTTGCGGTCGCTGGCGCGGATCATGGTGGGCTTCACCTTTTCGCTCCACGGATGGCAAAAATGGTTCGGCATGTTCGGCGGCGATCCGGAGGCGCTGCCGCAACTTCTAAGAACCGCGGGTGTGATCGAGACGATCGGCGGTGCAGCGATGATCCTGGGTCTCTTCACGC
>CAZTKA010000044.1:24377-25523 GCA_964614015.1 uncultured Bordetella sp.
GGACAAATGGCCGTCGCGTATTTCATCACTCACGCCCCGATGGGCGCATGGCCGCTGATGAACGGAGGCAACGACGGCGAGCTGGCCGTGTTCTACTGCTTCTTTTATCTGTGGCTGTGCGCGGCGGGGGCGGGTCCGTGGAGCGTGGACAAGCTGATGGGGCGGAAGGTGTAGCAACCGCGGCAAAGTTCCGGGTTCAGCGAGCCCATGGCCGCGGGGGCTGGGACGGAAGCGCCCGCGGTGCGCCGCATCCGGCGCGCGACTGCAATTCGCTGTGAGGCTCTCCGGGCCAAAAGGGTTCGTGCATCAGCGTGCGGCCCGGGACGGTGGCATGAGCATTCTGGATGTAGTATGCTGAAATTTCCGGCCCCGCTTCGGGGCGTCCAGCTCTAGAAGTCCAAAGGATTTCCCATGTACGCAGTCATCGAAACCGGCGGGAAGCAGTATCGCGTGGCGCCGGGCGAATCTATCGAAGTAGAAACGCTTCCAGGCGAAGCCGGAGCCGCCGTCGAGTTCAACAAAGTGCTGGCGATCGTGGACGGCGATGCGGTGAAGGCCGGTCCGGCCGTTCAGGGAGCCGTCGTGAGGGGCTCCATCCAGGCCCAGGGGCGCGGGGAAAAGACCATCGTCTTCAAGTTCAAGCGCAAGAAGCAGTACAAGCGCACCATCGGCCACCGTCAGAACTTTACGCGGGTGGCGGTGCACGAGATCGTCGGGTAATCCATATGGCGCACAAGAAAGGCTTAGGCAGTTCCAAAAACGGCCGCGATTCCAATGCCCAGCGGCTGGGGGTGAAAGTATTCGGCGGCCAGTTGGTGCCCGGCGGGTCCATCATCGTGCGGCAGCGCGGCACGCGGATCAAGCCTGGAGCGAACGTCGGTTTGGGCAAGGACGATACGCTGTTTGCCAAGGTGACGGGCGTGGTCGAATTCCGGGACCGCGGCCGCATGGGCCGGTTCGTCAGCATCCACGCCCGGTAGGGGGTCCAGGGGCCAGGGGCCGTTTCTCCGCAGGCGCCCGGTTCCGCAAGGGGCGCCGTGTTCATCGATCAAGTTGTTATTCGGGTGAAAGCCGGCGACGGAGGCAACGGCTGTCTCGCCTTCCGCCGCGAATAATACGTTCCCTGGGGCGGCCCCAGCGGGGGCG
>CAZTKA010000045.1:0-24604 GCA_964614015.1 uncultured Bordetella sp.
GGCTAACCAGCGCCTGGACTGGAACCATCTGGGCATCTCAAATCGAACATCAGGCGCCCGGTGGTTTGCCCATTGGGGACCTAAACCTTGGTTGGGATCCCCAGAGATGGCGCCACGTGCTGGCGATGATCGACCTTGGGGCCCTGCCTTCTGTTTGGTATAAGTACTCGCTCGGGTCGACAGGCGCGGTTTGGAGCTCCACGGCGATTCAGGCGATGCCGTCGTTCCCAGGTTCCGGCATTTGGTGGGACTTTCCATCAATCGCTATCAATGGAAACGGACGTATTGTCATCAGTGCCTCCGCGATTTGGGACCATCCTAATAATCCGTGTCCAGACGCGAATTTCGGCTATTATTCCGTCGTTTCCACCGATGGAGGAACCACATGGAATGGACCGTATCAGGTTGTGTCATGCGGCGGCGGCATCAGTCGACTCGTCGCTTCCGGCTCAGGCTTCCATGCCTTCATTCTGGACCGCACGAATCCCTCATCGTACACGCTTTGGCGTCATTACTCGGCTGACGGCATAACCTGGACGCAGGTCAACCCTCCGATTGCCCAGTATGGGATGCCTCTCGCTACGTCCCCGGGGAAGTATTCCAATTCATGTCCGAATCCGAATCAGCCATGCAACTGCTCCGGGACTAATTGTGGGCCGATAGCGTATGCTTCGGAGCCAGACGTCGCAGGGTCCTCCTCAGGATTGGGGTGGGTAATCGCTTTCCCCGTGAACGGTTTTGGCATGAATTGGATCAATGTGGCGACAGAACTCGGTGGGGGTGTTACAATTTCGCATACAACCGATCTGTTTCTCCACGGCATTTCAACGTCACCGACAGGTGACTGGTGGCTTAACTACGAGACATACACAGGCGCGCCAAACCGCTTCCTTCGACTTTTCCAGGGAGTCGTATACAGAACGTACAGTTCCAGCTATTTGGGCGCGACGATCGTACCCAATATAGACCCAAAGTCTTGGTTTTTCTTTCAGAGTCCTGGCTTCCGTTGTCGAAATATCCCCTGCTTTGCGGCTGGTGACTATATGCATCCAGCGTCCAACCCTTACACCGGCGCGTCTATTCCAGTGATCACCCAGTCTTCCTATCAGACGGATCTCCGCCAAAGCTTTGTCCAGGACCCAGCTGAGCCCAACGTGCCCCAGTTCCTGCCGACGATAAGGCCGTTCGCGGTCGGAACTGATTTGCGCAACATGGCGATCATGACATCGGATCACGTCGCTCAGTTCTCGCGCGGCACCGGCCTGAAGATCTCAACCATGGCGTCAGCCACAAGAGGATCTAAGCGATGAAGCGTTGTGTCACGCTGTGGGGCATCTTGATCGGCGTTCCCATTTGGGCTCAGCCGCTTGCCATCGCCTCAGGCCGGGTGTTCCCGGAGATTACCCTCGCGCCCGGTGAAGTGGTCACTTTGTATGTCACGGAGATCCCTGGCGGCAGGCACGTAAAGGCGGAAACGGCGCCGCTCCCGAGGCAGCTTGCGGGTATTACAGTGACCTTCGTCGAAGTTACGTTGAGCGAACCCGAACGCTTCATACCAGCCCCGCTTTTTTCCATTGAACCGGTTCCTGGACAGCCCGCGCTCACTGCCGTGACGATTCAGGTGCCCTACGAACTCCACGCAACCCCCATCGCCTGCCCTATTGCCTGCGGGTACACGTCCCTGCGGGTTGCCAACAACGGAGTACCCGGTGATGCCATTTTCGTCGGGGTCAAGGAGACGAACGTCCGGATCTGGACCATCTGCGCGCCCGTTCAGAGTCAGGGCGCCACAAGTTATTCCTGCCGGCCCGCCATCACTCATGCGGACGGGTCCCTCTTATCCCTGAATTCTCCTGCCCGCCTTGGCGAGACGCTGGTTGTCTACGCTGTCGGTCTCGGCCGCCCTCCCTCCGTGATTACGACGGGAGACATCGCGCACGTGCCAGTACCGTTCGACAAATCTCAATGGTCGATTGACTTCAACTTCGGAGCGAACCTCCCGCCGCGGCGTTATTCTTCTCTGTCCAGCCCCAAACCCGAATACATTGGACTCGTGCAGGGTTTCATCGGACTCGCGCAAGTGAACGTTCGCCTCCCGGACGCGATCCCGGAGGGAACTCCCCGCTGTACCAATCCTATTTTGGATCCGATGTTCGTTGCGTCGACGAATCTGACTATCAGTTTGCAGGGGCCTGGGTCCTTCGACGGCGCGGCCATCTGCGTCGAATAACGGCTACCCCGCGATCTTCGACCAGTTCTCCGCCACATACCGCGCCGTCCGCCAGGCCAGCGCCTGCACCGTCAGCGTCGGATTGCGCGCGCCAATCGTACCCATCACCGAGCCGCCCACGATGCCCAGATTCGCAGCCTCGTGCGACATTCCCCAGCGGTCCACCACGTTGCGCTCCGGATCATCGCCCATGCGCGTGCCGCCGGTCGCATGCGTGCTCGCGCCGCCGCCGAACCCGCCGCCCGCCGCCGAAACATCGATCGCGCCCGCCGCGCGGAACCACTCCTGTGTCTTCTCGCCCGCGTAAGCCGCCGCGCGCTGCTCGTTCTGTTTGTTGGGGCTTGTGATGCGGATCACCGGGTCGCCCAGCGGATCCCTCGCCGCATCGTCCAGATCCAGATACGTGTTCTCGTACGGAAACGTATTGCACTGAATGTACGCCGAGGTCTGACGGTCGGCGTAATCGTAAATAAACTTCTTCCACGCCGAGCCCCACAGCGGAGCCCGCCCCCACGTGTTCATCGCCGCCGCCGCGATCGGGTGGCGCTCGTGATACATGTGAATGCTCGCGCCGCCGATAAAGCCCAGGCCTGCATGATCGAAGTTGTCGTCGGCCCATTCGTCCACAACCACGCCTTGGGCGATGGCTCCGTACCAGGTGTTCAGGTCGAAAGGGAATAGCGCGCTCACCGCGCCCATCTGGTGCGAGAAATAGTGCCGCCCAACCTGCCCGTGATTGTTCGACAATCCGTTGGGATAGCGCTGCGATTTCGACAGCAGCAGCAGCCGGACGTTCTCATACGTATAGGCGCCCAGCAGCACCGCCTTGGCCGGCTGAAAATACTCTTCGCCGTCGCGCAGATAGAGCACGCCAGTCACGCGCCCATCGCTATCCACCGGAATCCGCGTCACGTGCGCCATGTCGAAGATCTTCAGATTCCCGGTGCGCTGCGCCGCCGGAATGGTGGAAACCGCCGTCGAGTTCTTCGCGTTCAGGTGGCACCCGCCGCGGTCGCAATAGCCGTGATAGCCGCAGGCGGGCCGGCCCTGGTAGGGTACCGAATTGATCGCCGCCGGACCCCGAAACGGTTTCCATCCAAGGCTTTGCGCGGCTCTCATCATCAAATCCGTGAAGCCGGTGTCGCGCAGCGGCGGCATCGGATACTCGTTCTGGCGCGGCCCTTCGAAGACGTTGCCGCCTCCGGTGATGGTGCCGCGGAGATTGCCCGCGCGGCCCGAAACGCCGATCTCTTTCTCGACGATGTCGTAAAACGGCTCCAGATCGTCGTAATTGATCGGCCAATCCTCGACCGTCGAGCCCGCGGGAATGTAGTTTGCGCCATAGCGGGCGATCACCCGCGAGCGCACCTGAAAATCCCACGGGCTGAAGCGCCAGCTCTGCGCGTGATAATGGATCGACGTGCCGCCGATGGCGTTCATCATCGGATGGCTAGTCCCCTGCCGCGCCACCTGATCCGGCGCCGTGCGGAACGTCGGAATCTCGCCGCGGACCTTGTTGCCGGTGGTCACCAGGCCGCGGACGTTGTTGTAAATTTCATCGGCGTGATAATCCTTGGCGGGATCCATCCACGTGCCAGCCTCGATGCCGGCCACCGTGCGCCCGGCGCGCGCTAGCGGCAGCACCGCGACTCCGCCCGCGGCTCCGAGTCCGACAACGGCGACGTCCACGGGTTCAAGCTGGATGGGCACTACGCCTCCTCTGGCGGGGGTGCGGCTGCGCAGCCATTCTTCTATCGTATAACCCCGGGGAGCATCGGCGCCCTTCGGCTATGATGATCTGGTGATGCGAGCGGCTCGGAACGGCCCGAGGGAGCAAACTCCGCCAAGATGGACGATGCCGCTGCTCCTGCTCGCCATCGTCGTCTTGTTTAACTGGAAACTGACGCTCACCCGCCAGTTCACCTGGTTGGAGCATCCGGACGGCGTCAACCAGGTGATGCCGTGGTTTCAGTTCCAGGCCATCGAGTGGCACAGCTTTCGGATTCCGGCCTGGGACCCCTATGAGTGGATCGGCCAGCCACTGTTCGGGCAAGGGCAGCCGGGCGCGGCGTATCCCTTCAACTGGCTCCTGTTCCTGATGCCGATGAGCATGGCGCATATCGCCATGGCCGCGCTGAACTGGTATATGGTATTGATTCGATACGCCGGCGCACTGGCCTGTTACGCATTGTGCCGCGATCTGAGGTGTTCGCGCGCCGGCTCGGTTCTCGGAGCCAGCGTGTTTGCGCTGGGAGGTTTCGTGGCGAACACTGGCTGGCCGCAGTGGGTCAATGGCGCGGTCTGGGCGCCGCTGGCCTTCCTTTTCCTGCTTCGCGTGGAGCGAGGCGAGCGGCCTGTCGCGAACTCCATCCTGTCGGGATTCTTTCTGGGTTTCGCCTGGCTGAGTGGCCATCACCAGGCGCCTCTCTACACCGGCCTGGCGGCAACCGCAGTCTGGATCGGAATGGCCCTGCGCGGGAAGCGGCTCGATTTGGGCGTGGTCCGCCTGGCAGCGCTGTCTCTGATCATTGCGGTGATGGCAAGCGCGTTCCAAACCTTCCCCATGGCGGAGTACCTGAGCAGATCCGTCCGCTGGATCGGCATGCCGGACCCGATTCGGGCCAGCGAAACGGTGCCCTACCAGGTGCATGAACAATACTCGTTGAAGCCGGCGCAGCTACCGAGTATTTTTCTGCCGGTGTCCGGGACCCCCTCGAATCCGTTCATCGGGGTGGCCGCCTTTTCCTTCGCCGTGCTGGGTGTGATTTGCGCGTGGCGGGAGAGGCACACAGCATGGCTGGCGGCGCTGGCCGCCGCGGCCATCCTGTTTGCCCAGGGTCCAAACGGACTGCTGCACGGGATCTTCTATTCGCTGGCGCCTTTCGTGGATAAGGCCCGCGAGCCGGGCGCGGCGGTGGCCGTGTTTGCCGTGTGTGTGGCTCCGCTTGCCGCCTTGGGATTCGATCGTGTACTGGGCGCGCATGGCGGGGCGGAGGCGTTGGCGGCGAACTGGCCGCGCCGGGGCGCGCTCGCGCTGGCCGGATTCGGAGCGCTTTTTCTGGTCCGTACTTTTTTGTTTACGGACAACCAATGGATCGTTCCGGCGGTCTTGGCGCTGGCTGTGGCGGCGTTGATCACCGCCCGCCGTGCAGGAGCGATCTCGGCGCGCGCCGGTTCGATTTTGGCGATCCTCCTGGTGCTTTACGAACTTTCCAGTGTGGCCAACGCCTGGCTGGTTCCGTACGGTCCGAACTCGGAGAGAACGCCGCTGCTCAATAACCTGGGAAAGCATGGGGACATCGCGCGGTTTCTGTTGGACCGCGGGGATGCGGGGCGCATCGAGTATCACGAAAGCGATATTCCCTACAATTTTGGCGACTGGTACGGATTGCCAACCTTCGAAGCCTACACGGCCAGCGTCCTGAAAAACCTCTGGCAACACCAAATTTTCCGGCCCGAAGTTCGGGATATCTTGGGCATCCGTTACTCCATTGCGAAACAGCCGGAGCGTCCGGGGCAGCGCTTGCTGTTCACCGGGCAAAGCGGCCTGAGCGTGTACGAAAACCCCTCCGCGTTTCCGCGTGTCTGGACGGTGCACGAAGAGATGCCGGTTGCGGATGCACAAGCGGCGCGTGAGATGCTTGCCTCCGCGGCCTTTGATGCCCGCAAACAGGTCTTCTTCGCCGGTTCCGAGGCGCCGCAGTTGAGTCCCTGCGCCGATGATTCCGGCGACGAGGTCCGCTTGTCGTCCTACCGGCCGAACCACGTGGCGATCGCGGCAACGCTGGCTTGTCCGGGCCTGGTGATCTTGAGCGATGCGTTCTACCCCGGCTGGCGGGCGACCGTTGACGGGCAGCCCGTCAAGATCCAGGAAGCCGATGGAGTGTTTCGCGGCGTCGCCGCTCCGGCCGGCGAGCACAGGATCGAAATGAGATACCGTCCCGCGAGCGTGATTGGCGGCGCGGCTCTCAGTCTGCTCGCCGCCTTGATCGCGGCCGCGGCCCTGATCCGGGCGCACTCACGCGTCGGCCCGGCCTCTAGGCGGCCTTCACAATGGCCGCAAAGGAATTCGGATCCAGGCTAGCTCCGCCCACCAGAGCGCCGTCCAGTTCCTCTTCTTCCATCAGCGCGCCGATGTTGGCGGGATTGACGCTGCCGCCGTAAAGGATCCGGCATTGGGCCGCCACCGGAGTTCCGAACGTGGCGGCCACCTGCCCGCGCAGGAAGCTGTGGGCGGCGGCCGCGATGGCGGGCGTCGCCGTCTTGCCCGTGCCGATGGCCCACACCGGCTCGTAGGCAATCACCACGCGGGCGAATTGCTCCGGCGTCAGACCCGCCAGCCCGCCCGCGAATTGCGCAGCGAGCACCGCCTCGGTGTTCGCGGCCTCGCGATCCTCCAGCCGCTCGCCCACGCACACGATCGGCTCCAGCCCCGCCTCCAGTGCTGCCGCGGTTTTCTTGAATACGCTCTCATCGGTCTCGCCGAAATACTGGCGCCGCTCGCTATGGCCAATGATGACCCAGCGGCATCCGGCGGCCGCGAGCATCGGCCCGGAGACTTCGCCCGTATAGGCGCCTTCCTTCAGCCAGAACAGGTTTTGCGCTCCGATCTGGATATTGCTGCCGCGCGCGGCTTCGACGGCGGCGTGCAGAGCCGTGTAGGGTGCGCACAAAACGATCGCCGGGCCGGTCACGGAGGCCACCAGAGGCTTGATGATGCCGAGGAAGGCCGCGGCGTCCCCGGCGGTCTTATGCATTTTCCAGTTTCCGGCGATGACGCGCGCGCGAGGCATAATTCCCAGAATAGCAACGCTGCGCGCGACGGCCGCTCCAGCCCGGCGCGACCCGGTGCGCTATGCTGAGGGCGCAATGCCTGTTCTGCCCCGTCTGCGTTCGACGCTGGATTTCATGCCGTCGCCCCGCCGCGACCGCCCCGGATTGCTCATCCGCGATCCGTTCCAATTCTCGGATACGGCGTTGATCGTGCCGCCGCAGTTGATCGGGTGTCTGGCCTTCTTCGACGGCGAGCAGTCGCCGCTGGAGCTGCGCGCCCATCTCGTACGCATCACCGGAGACGTGCAGGCCGGCCAGATCGAACAGCACTTGCATGAGACGCTGAGCCAGGCGGGTTTCCTCGAAGACGAGAATTTCGCCGCGCGCCGCCAGCAGGCCGAGCGCAGTTTCGCGGAAGCTCTTGTGCGGCTGCCGCAACATGCCGGCAGCGGCTATCCGGACCAGCCCGGCGAGCTGCGCAGCGTGTTCGCGGAATACCTCGCCGGGGCCGATGAAGCCGCCGCTCCCGGCTCGACCGCAGCCATCGCCGCGCCACACGTCAGCCCGTTCGGCGGAGTGGACGCCTACCGGGCGGCATATTCGTCGCTGTCGGAAGCCGACGCGGATCGCACCTTCGTCGTGCTGGGAACCTCCCACTACGGTGAACCGGACCGCTTTGGCCTGACGCGCAAGCCCTTCGCGACGCCCTACGGCGAAACCCGGCCGGAGGCCGCGCTCATCGAGGAAATTGCGCGGGCCGCCGGCGAGGCCGCCGTCATGGAGGATTATTGTCACGCCGTCGAGCACTCGATTGAATTTCAGATCGTCTTTCTCCAGCACCTGTTCGGCCCACGCATCCGCGTGGTTCCGGTGCTATGCGGACCCTTCGGGCAGGGCATGCGCCCCGGCGGCATGCCGGAGGATGCCGAAGGTGTGCGGCGCATGCTCGACGTCCTGGGCAACATCGCGGCCCGCGAGGGATCGCGGTTGTTGTGGGTGCTGGGCGTGGACATGGCTCACGTCGGGCGGCGCTATGGCGACGAGTTCACCGCCATCGCCGGGCAGGGCGCCATGGAAGAAGTCGCCGCGCGGGACCGCGACCGCATCTCGCGCATGGAGGCCGGCGACGCCCAGGGATTTTGGGAGCGCGTGCGGGAACATCAGGACGATTTGAAGTGGTGCGGCTCCGCGCCCATTTACACGCTGCTCCGGATCCTTCCGGCGGCGCGCGCGAAGCTGCGCCATTATCAGCAGTGGAACATCGATCCGCAAAGCGTCGTCAGCTTCGCGGGCGTGCGGTTCTCCGCCTGAGCGCGCAGCGTGAGCCGCGCGGACGGGACCGGGGCGGTGCCCGGGCCGAAACACGCTACCCTGAGACTGTGCCCGTCAACCGTCTGATCCACGAGAAGAGTCCCTACCTGCTGCAACACGCCCACAACCCCGTGGACTGGTACGCGTGGGGCAAGGAGGCCTTCGCCGCCGCCCGCGAACGCGATCTGCCCATTTTTCTGTCCATCGGTTACTCCACCTGCCACTGGTGCCACGTGATGGAGCGCGAATCCTTCGAAAACGAAGCCGTGGCGAAGGTGCTCAACGAGAATTTCATCCCCGTGAAAGTCGACCGCGAGGAGCGTCCCGATCTGGACCGCGTGTACATGCTCTTCGTGCAGTCTTCGACCGGCAGCGGCGGATGGCCCATGTCCGTCTGGCTCACGCCCGATGGCCGGCCCTTTTTCGGCGGAACATATTTTCCGCCCGAGAGCGCCTTCGGGCGGCCCGGTTTCGGCGACCTGCTGGAGCATCTTGCGCGCGCCTGGCGCGAGGAGCGCGAACGAATCGAACACAACAGCACGCTGGCGGTCGAGCAGTTGCGGTCCATCTCCGGGCTGGAGCAGGCCGCCGGGCGCGCCGGACAAGAGGCGCTGGATGGGACCTACCAGGAGTTCCGCCGGTCCTTCGACGCGCGCCGCGGCGGTTTCGGATTTGCACCCAAATTCCCGCGTCCCAGCGTACTGAATTTCCTGGTGCGGTACGCGGATTTCGCCCACCAAGAGGACGCACGCGCCATGGCCTTGATGACGCTCGATGCCATGGCCAGGGGCGGCATGCATGATCACTTGGGCGGCGGCTTCCATCGCTACTCGGTCGACGAACGCTGGTTCGTTCCGCACTTCGAAAAGATGCTGTACGATCAAGCGCAGCTGGCCGTTTCGTATCTGGAGGCTTTTCAGCTCACGCGCCAGCCGCGCTTTGCCGAAGTGGCCCGCGGCATTTTCGAATACGTGCTTCGCGACCTGACGCATCCCGAGGGCGGGTTCTACTCGGCCGAGGATGCCGACAGCGCCGCCGATCCCGGCAAGCCGCAGGAAAAAAGCGAAGGCGCGTTCTATCTGTGGACTCACGCCGAACTCGTGAACATTCTGGATAGGGAAGACGCGGAGATCTTCGCGCGCCGATTCGGCGTCGCGGAGAACGGCAACGTGGATCGCGATCCGCACGGCGAGTTCCGGGGCAAGAACATCCTTTACCAGGCCCGCGACCCGCAGCCGGGCGAAGAAGAAAGGCTGGCGCGCTCGGCCGCGAAACTGCTTGCGATCCGTTGCCGGCGTCCCCGCCCGCATCTGGACGATAAAGTGCTGGCGGGCTGGAACGGGCTGATGATTTCCGCATTCGCCAAGGGCGCGCAGATTCTGCAGGAGCCGCGTTACGCGCAGGCCGCGCGGGCGGCGCAACGCTTTCTCTGGTCCCGCCTGTGGCGAGCCTCTGAGGAAACCTTGCTGCGGCGTTTCCGCGACGGCGAAGCCGCCATCGAGGGCTTTTTGGACGATTACGCGTACCTGATCAATGGCCTGATCGATCTGTATGAAACACAATTCAACGCCGCCGATCTGGTGTGGGCGGAAAAACTGGCCGGGCATGCCATCGAGCGCTTTGAAGACCAACAAACCGGCGGATTCTTCAGCACGCAGGCGGGCCAGGACGACCTGGTGCTGCGCTTGAAAGACGATTACGACGGCGCCGAGCCGTCCGGCAACTCGATGCTGGCCATCGCGCTGCTGCGTCTGGCCCGCATGCGCAGCCGGGGAGATTTTCGCCGCTCCGCGGAACGGACGCTCGAGGCCTTCGCTGGGCGCATGGCCAGCGCGGGACCGGGCGTGCCGCAAATGCTGGTCGCGCTGATGATGGCCACGGGCAAACCGGCCGAGATCGTGCTGGCGGGCCCGCGCGAGGGCTTGGATGAAATGGTCCGCGTCGTCCGGAGCCGCTTCCTTCCCAACGCAGTGGTGATGCTGACCTCCGACGCTCCCACGTTTTTGCCCGGCATCAACGACGGCCCCACGGCCTACGTCTGCGAGGACTTCGCCTGCCAGCTTCCGGTGACCACGGCCGCGGCGCTGGAGAAGTTACTACAATAGGCTCTATGGAACGCCCAGGAGCAACCACACTCAAAGGAAATCCCTTGACCCTGCTCGGCCCGGAATTGAAAGCCGGCGACGAGGCCCCGAATTTCACCGCCGTCGATAACGCTCTGAAACCCGTCGACCTGGCGGCCACCGGACGCGGCGTGCGCATCTTCAGCGTGGTCCCGTCGCTCGACACTCCCGTTTGCGATGCCCAAACGAAGCGCTTCAACGACGAGGCCGGCAAGCTCAGCGGCATCACCATTTACACCATCAGCATGGATCTTCCCTTCGCCCAGAAACGCTGGTGCGGAGCTTTCGGCGTGGACCATGTCAAGATGCTCTCGGACCACCGCGACGGATCCTTCGGTACGGCCTACGGGACGCTGATCAAGGAACTGCGGATCGAGAGCCGCGCGATCTTCGTCGTCGACCAAAACAACGTGATCCGTTATGTCGAATACGTGAAGGAAGTCGGCGACCATCCCAATTACGAGGCTGCCCTGGCGGCCGCCCGAGCGGTATCGGGCGGCGCCGCTTCCGCGTAAATGACGCCGGCGGATCCCCAATTCGACAACTGGAGCGCGGGCGAGAGCCCCATTTCCATCGAGTACTCGCTGGTCGTGCTCGAGGAGATCCGCCATGAGGTGAACCAGGGCCTGAAGAAATTCTCCCGCGGCGGCGTGGACGTGGGCGGTATTCTCTATGGTACCCGCGAGGGCCGCAAGATCCGCATCACCGCCATTCGGATGATCGCCTGCGGCCACCTGCACGGGCCTTCCTTCGCCCTGTCGGCGGAAGACCGGGAGATGCTGCGGCAGCAGCTCGCCGAAGACTCCACCGATCCGCAGTTGGCAGGGCTGATCTGCCTGGGGTGGTTTGTGTCTCATAACCGGGGCGATCTCGCACTGACCGAATCGGACGTCGATACGTTCTCGGAGTTTTTCCGCGGCCCCTGGCAGGTCACGCTGGTGATCCGCCCGGGGCGCAGCGGCAGCATGAAGGCTGCGTTCTTTGTCTGGGAGCCGGATGGAACGGTCCGCGCCGACCGCAGTTACAAGGAATTCAACCTTCCGGACCGGCTGGCCGCCGTGCCTCTGCCCGGCAGCCGTCCCGCTGCGGAAGGCCGCGCGAGTTTCCGCACTCTGCCTCCGCTCAGCATGCCGGCGCGCGCCGAGCCTCGTTCTGCCGGGCCGCTGATGCCGGCCTTCGACGCCTCGCAATACGTGCCGATGCCTGCTCCGGCGGAAACCAGCACCTGGCCGTGGATCGCCGGCGGAGCCTTCGCGGCCGTCGCCCTGGCGGTGTTCGCCTGGACGTATTTCTTCTCCACGCCCAGCCTGCCCCCGGCCATGCGGCTGACCCTCATCGAACACGAAGGGCAGTTGCAAGTGCAATGGGATCCCCTGGCGGGCCCCATCGTGCAAGCGACGCGCGGCGAGCTCCGGATTTCCGATGGCGGAGCGTCGCAATCAATTCCTCTATCGCTAAAGGATTTGTCCAGCGGACGATTCCTGTATCAACGGAAGTCGGGCGACGTGGAGATCCGCCTGGCCGTCGCGAATATCGACGGAAAACAGGTGGAGGAGGCCTCCCGTTTCCTGGGGCGCGCTCCGGAGCCCCCCAAGAACGACGAGATGGATGCCCTGCTGGAGAAGAGCAGGCAACTGGAAGCCGAGGTCGCGCGGCTTAAGAGCGAAAACGCAAAGCAACTGCAGCGCATTCAGGAACTGGAGCGCACGCGCTTGATCCTGCAAAGCCGCCTGGGCATCCAGCAATAGCCGGTGGCGCACCGGGTGTCCCCGCGCCGCGGAGAACCCTGGTTGGAGGAGCGCGGGGCCCGCGTGGGCATCTCCGGGCGTGTTGTAAAGTATCTGGAGGGACGGATTTTCGTTTCAGCGGACGGAGCGAAAGCCTGGAACTCGCTGGGGTCCCTGCGCGTCACCGAGTACGTCAGTCGAATAAGGAGCATATGAAGAAACTCACCCTCTTGCTTTTTCTCGCCGGGTCCGGGTCGGCCTGGGCGCAATACGGCGAACTCTGGTTCAGCGCCGGGCAGTCGATTATGAACAGCGCCGATCTGGGCAGCGTGCTGCCGGCCCAACTCGGTGGCAGGAAGGACGACTATCAACTGACAAACGGATTCCGTTTTGGTTTTCGCATCGGCTTCAACAACGACACCATATTGGGCCATGAATTTCAATACGCCTATAGCCGCGCTCCGCTGCGCTTCAAGCCGACCGGCCAGGAGTTCGGCATGGCGGTCCACACCGGCGGCTACAACTTTCTGGTTTACGCCACGCCGGAGGGAACGCGTGTGCGTCCTTTCGCCACCGGCGGCCTGATCTTCAGCAACTACGTGCCGCCGGGTACATCGGCCGCGCAGGGCGGGGGCTCCACCAAGTTCGGCTTCAACTACGGCGGCGGCGTGAAGGTGCGGGTTGGAGACCGCTGGGCGGTGCGCTTCGATTTGCGCCAGTACACGACGCCGAAGCCGAATTTCGGGCTGTTGCTCACCGAAGGCTGGATCCGGCAGACGGAAGCCAGCGCCGGCTTTGGCTTTGTATTCTAGGACCGCAGCCCTCGCCGCGTTTGCCGCCGCGGCTGTAAGATGAAATTGGAATGAACCGGAGTGCCTGCCGTGCCGCCGCCGCGCTGTGGATGAGCGCGGTGTTCTGCGGGCCGGTTCTTGCGCTCGACCCCAACCGCGAGCTGACGCAGTACGTCCAGCGCATCTGGCAATCGCAGCAAGGCTTGCCGGACGCGACCATCGTCGACATCCTCCAATCCCGGAGTGGCTATTTGTGGCTGGCCACGGAAGCAGGTCTGGTGCGCTTTGACGGCGTCCGCTTCACCAGCGTGGAGCGGCTGTTTCCCGGCGCTCCCGCGGGCGCCTGGGTGCGCTCCGTGTTCGAGGACGAGTCCGGAACCTTGTGGCTGGCCACCAACGAGACCGGCGTGTACGCCCTGCGGCCCGAAGGCAGCACGAACTACGGCAGCCAGGACGGATTGCCGGCAGGTGTGACCTACTGCGTCGTACCCGGACCGGGCGAGGTAATGTGGATTTGCACCGAGCACGGGCTGGCGCGCATCCGTCCGGCGGACCCGCAACCGGTGCGTGTGTTTCATGTCGCCGATGGCCTCGCCAATGAAAACGTCCGCGCCGCTTGCATGGACGCGCAGGGCAACCTCTGGGCGGGCGGAGACGGTCTGCGCCTCAGCGTGCTCTCCGGCGGAACCATCACCACGCGGCAGTTGAACGGCATTCCGCCGGCCGCCTCCGTGCGCGCGATGGCGTGCGAGCAAAACGTAGTGTGGGTGGGGACCACGTTCGGCCTGATCCGGATCGAAGGTTCGCAACAGCGCCTCTACACCAGGCGCGACGGCATGGTCGACGATTTCGTGTTCTCGCTCGCCTTTGGAGAAAACGGCACGCTGTGGATCGGCACGCGCAGCGGCTTTAGCCGCCTGCGGAAGGGGCCCCGCGAGGTCCGGATCGACAAATTCCGGCCGCAAGCCGGGCTTTCCCAGAGCACCGCGCAGACCGTGTTTGAGGACCGCGAGGGCAGCTTGTGGGTGGGCACCAAGCGTGGCTTGAACCAGTTCGCCGACGGGCGATCGATTCCCTACACCATCTCGGAAGGACTGCCCAGCAACGAAACCGGGCCCGTGCTCCAGGATGCGTCCGGCATCATTTGGGCTGGAACGCTCGATGCCGGCCTGGCGCGTTTCGACGGGCGGCGCTTCACGGCCCTCACGACCGCAGGCGGATTGCCCTCGAACGTGATTCGTTCCATGGCGGAGGACGCCGACCGTTCGCTGTGGATCGGCACGGCCAACGGCTTGGCGCGGATGAGGAACGGCCGCGTGGAGCGTTCCTATACCAATGCCGACGGTCTGCCTTCCAACGACGTGCATGCGATCTACCGCAGCCGGTCCGGACAGATTTGGGTGGGCACCGCCGCGGGTCTGGCATCCTTCCGGCAAGGACGATTCGTGGCCGCGGCGGCGACGCCGCGGCAGGTCATCCGCGCGATCGGAGAAGATCGCGCCGGCCGCATCATGTTCGGCACGGAAGAGGGTTTGTGGACGGTGAGCGCGGGCCGTGTGGAAGCCTTCGATTCCGGCGATGTCTATGTGCGCAATGCCAACACGTTCTATCTGGATCGGGAAGGTCTTCTCTGGATTGGACTAAACGGCGCCGGCCTGCGGCTGGTAGAGGATGGCAAAGTTACCGCTTTTGGAACGCGCGAAGGCGTTTACGATGGCGAGATCTACAGCATTCTGGGCGACGACCAGGACCGCCTGTGGATGGCTTGCAGCCGCGGCGTGTTTTCGGTTCTCCGTTCCGACCTGCGGAAGGTGGCTTCCGGGGAACTGCGCAAAGTCACCAGCATTCCGTATAGTGCAACCGATGTGCTCCGCGTCATCGAAGGGAGGCCGGGCGTGCAACCTGCCATGTGGCGCATGCGCGACGGCCGGTTCTGGTTCAGCACCACGCGCGGCCTGCTGGCCCTGAATCCTTCTCCCGCCGATGAGCCGGCGCCGCCGGTGGCCATCGAACGGCCCATCGTGAATGGCCAGAGCCAGTTCCCTTCCGAGATCGCGAACCTACCGGGCGGACAGAAGAACATCGAGTTCAACTATACGGGTCTCAGCTTCGTGCTGCCGGAGCTGATTCGGTTCCGCTCTAAGCTCGAAGGCTACGACGGCAACTGGGTGGAGGCCGGAACGCGCCGCGAGGCCAGTTACGCGAATCTGCCGCCCGGCAACTACAGGTTCCACGTGACGGCGTGCAACTTTTACGGCTCCTGCAACGAGGAAGGCGCCGCCGTCGAATTCACGCTCCAGCCGACGCTGGTCCAGCGCGGCTGGTTCTGGACGCTGATGGCCGGGCTGGCCGGCGCGATGGCCTGGGGCGCCTACCAGCTTCACATCCGGCGCTTGCGGGAACGCTACGATTTAATCGTTTCCGAGCGCAGCCGCATCGCGCGCGAACTGCACGACACGCTGATTCAAGGCTTTTCCGGAATCACCATGGCCCTGCAAGCGCTGGCCACCCGCTTGCGTTCCTCCGAGGCACGCGGCGCCTTGGAGGAGATCATCGACGATGCGGCCGCCTGCCTGCGTGAGACACGCCAGTCCGTCAGCGGCCTGCGCGCCGCCGCCGGACCCGAGTCCGGCCTGGCCGAGTCGATCCGCCGCACGGTAAACGAGATCACCGAGACCAAAGACGTCCGCCTGAGGCTGAGCTTGGAGGAAGTCGGGCGCCGGTTCCCGCCCGAGGTCGAGTACAATCTACTACGGATCGCGAGTGAAGCCGTCTCCAACGCCGTGAAACATTCCGGGGCCAGCACCATCGACGTGGTGCTGCGCGCGGACGCCGAGGGCGTGCGGCTTTTGATCCGCGACGATGGATCGGGCATGAATGGCGTGGCCGAATCCGGGCCGGGGGCAGGGCATTACGGTTTGATCGGCATGAAGGAACGCGCCTCGCAAATTGGCGCTGATCTGAAATTGATGAGCGAGCCGGGCGAAGGCACCACAGTGTCTGTGACGCTGCCGGCCGGCAAGACCCACGCGGGGACAAGTCTGGAGGCAGTGAAGTGAGCGAGAAGCCCATTCGAGTTCTCTGCGCCGACGATCATGCCCTGGTGCGCAAGGGCATCGCGTCGATTTTGGCCAATGAGGGCGATATGGAACTGGTGGGCGAGGCCGCCACCGGTCGCGAAGCTGTGCAGAGGTACCGGGAGTTGAAACCGGACGTGGTTTTGATGGATCTTCGTATGCCGGAAATGACCGGGATCGACGCCACGCGCGAGATCCGCAAGGAAGACCCCGAAGCCAAGATTATCGCGCTCACCAGCTATGACGGCGATCAGGATATCTACCGCGCCATCGAAGCCGGCGTGCGCGGCTACATCCTCAAGGAAATGGTGCACACCAAGGTTCTCGACGCCATCCGCACCGTGCAGGCCGGCAAACGCCTCATGCCGGCCGAGGTGGCCGAGCGCCTCAGCGAATACTTCCCGCAGGTGGCGCTCACGCCGCGCGAGGTCGAGGTGCTCAGCTACGTGGCCAAAGGCATGGCCAACAAGGAAATCGCCCATAAGCTCGGGACCGCCAGCGGCACGGTCAAAATGCACGTGCAGAATATCCTCGCCAAACTCGGCGCCTCCGACCGGACGCACGCGGTGACCATCGCGCTGGAGCGCGGCATCCTGCATTTGGATTTTTAGACGCTCCTGGCTGCCGCCGCCCGGCGCGTCCGCCCGGCCTCGGGGCGCCTTCCCGTTGCCTCGGCGCCTGCTTTCGGCGGCCGCGCCTCACTCCCGCGTGTGCGCGATCTCCGGCAACTCGCCCGGCTTGTGCAGATAATGCTCCGTCAGCCATTCGGTCAGAAGCCGGAAGGCGGTATCGACATCGTCGGCGTACTGGAACAGATTCAGGTCCCGCTCGGAAATCATCCCGTGCCGGACCAGCGCTTCGAAATTCAGCACTTCTTTCCAGAACGGCGTACCGTAGAGCAGCACCATGATTTTTTTGCGCAGTTTTTCGGTCTGGGTCAGCGTGAGGATCTCGGTCAGCTCGTCCAGCGTTCCGAACCCTCCTGGAAACACCACCAGCGCCTTGGCCAGATACGCGAACCAGAACTTGCGCATGAAAAAGTAGTGGAACTCGAAATTCAAACTGGGCGTTATGAAAGGATTCGGGCGCTGTTCGAACGGCAAGCCGATATTCAAGCCGACGGTCTTGCCCCCGGCGTCGGCGGCGCCCCGGTTGGCGGCTTCCATGATTCCCGGACCGCCGCCGCTGCACACCACAAAGCGCCGCGTCGTCTGTCCCAGGTTGTCGGACCACTTGGTGATGCGCCGCGCCAGGTGCCGCGCGTCGCGGTAGTAGTGCCCCATCGCGCTCGCCTCGAACGTGCGCGCCGAGCCGAAGAACACAATCGTGTCCCGGATGTTCTCGTTGCGGAAGTGCGTTAACGGGTGCAGGTACTCGCTCAGGATCCGCAGCGGACGGGCGTCCGTGGTGTCCATGAACTCCAGGTTGCGGTACGCGCGCGGCAGACGGCCTTCGGTTCCTTCGTGGTTCATGATTTCTTTAGCTGAGCCCCTTCGAGTTCGGCGATCCGTTTCTCCAATTGTCGCACCGTCTTGAGTACCTCCGGCAGCTTGCGGAACGCGGTAACCGCGCGCAGCCACTCGCGCGCCTCGAACGCCGGCGATCCGCTCATTACGGCGCCGGTCTCCACGTCGCCGCCGACTCCGCTTTGCGCATACACCACCGCGTCGTCATGAATCGTCAGGTGGCCGGAGACGCCCACCTGCCCGGCCAGCAACACGTTCTTGCCCAGGATGCTCGATCCAGCCAGGCCCGTTTGCGCGCAAATGATGTTGTCTTCGCCGACCACGCAGGCGTGGCCCACCTGCACCAGGCTGTCGATCTTGGCCCCGCGCCGCACGCGCGTCTCGCCCACCGTGGCGCGGTCGACCGAGCTAAGGGACTGAATCTCGACGTCGTCCTCGATCACCGTCACGCCGCTTTGCACGATCTTGGCGTGCGTGCCGTCGGGCCGCTTGGCGAATCCGAATCCATCGCCGCCCACAACGGCGCCGTTTTGCAGCGTGACCCGGTTGCCGATCCGGCAGAATTCGCGCACCACGGCATGCGAATGCGCCAGAAAATCATCGCCGATGACCGCGCCTGCATAGATGACCGCGTGCGGATGCAGCACGGCATTTCTGCCGATCGTCACGTTCTCGCCGACCACGGCGAAAGCTCCAATCGAGGCGTTTTCGCCGATCTTCGCGCTGGCGGCGATCGCGGCTTGCGGATGAATGCCGGGCGCTGGCCGCGGCGGCTGGTAGAACATCTCCACGGCGCGCGCGAAATCGAGATAGGGATTGGAGGAAATGAGCTGCGCGGCGCGCAAGCCCTCGACGAACGAGGAAACCAGAACCGCTCCGGCCCGCGTGTGCCTCAGCTTCGGCGCGTACTTTGGATTCGCCAGGAAGGTCAGCTCGGAGGGGCCTGCCTGCTCCATCCCCATCACGCCGGTGATCGCGAGCCCGCCGTCGCCGCGCACCTCGCATCCCAGCCGTTCCGCAATCACCGCCAGGGGGATCGCTTGCATTCTGTTTTACCCTCCCGAAAAACAGTATGCCTTGTTTCCCTCCCGGGAGTCCGCCGGGACGCGGCCCCCACGGCAGTTTCCGCACCGCCCCAGGTTGTCCACCGGCTCCCGGAAGCGCCGGGCGTTGCGTGCCGGACCGGCTCCCGCAGGCCTCGCGCGGCGCCCGCCTGACCAGCCGGCGGCCCACCACGCCGGTGGCTCCCGCAACAAACACCCGCATAGGAAATATTTAACACGGTCGTTCCACTACAATGCTTTGAGGAGCAAAATGTGACCGCCGAACAGCAACGCCTGGAAGCATCCCGGAAGCGGACTGCCCATTGGAAACGCTGGGGTCCGTATTTGAGCGAACGGGCCTGGGGCACGGTGCGTGAAGACTACAGCCCTGGCGGCACAGCTTGGGAATATTTTCCCCACGATCACGCCCGCTCCCGCGCGTACCGCTGGAATGAGGACGGCCTCGGCGGCATCTGCGACCGCCATCAGAAAATCTGCTTTGCGCTCGCGCTTTGGAACGGGCGCGATCCGATCCTCAAAGAACGTCTTTTCGGCCTGACCGGCAACGAAGGCAATCACGGCGAGGATTGCAAGGAGTGCTATTACTACCTGGATTCCACTCCGACGCACTCCTACATGAAGTTCCTTTACAAGTATCCGCACGCCGCCTATCCATACGAGGAACTCACGCGGGAAAACCGCTACCGCGGCCGAGCTGAGCGCGAGTTCGAGCTGCTGGACACCGGCGTGTTTCACGAAAACCGCTACTTCGACGTCTTCGTCGAATACGCCAAAGCCACGCCCGAGGATATCTGCATCCGCATCACGGCCTGGAATCGCGGTCCGAACACCGCGGAGCTCGACCTTCTGCCCACGATCTGGTTTCGCAATACCTGGTCCTGGGGCCAGGACGGCATCCGCCCGTCCCTGCGCGCCGGCGAAGGCGACCGCATTGAGCTGGACGAACCGCATTACGGGCACCGCACGCTGATTTGCGGCGGTGATCCGGAGCTGCTGTTCACCGACAATGAAACCAACGTGCGCCGCATTTACGGTTACGACAACAGCCACGAGTACGTCAAGGATTCAATTAACGATTACGTCGTTCACGGCCGCACGAACGCCGTGAATCCAAAACGTTTCGGCACCAAGGCCGCCGCGCATTACCGCGCCGCGATTGATCCCGGCGCCTCCGTGACCATCCAGTTGCGCCTCACCGATCAACCTGGAGACGACCCGCTGGGAGCCGGGTTCGACCAGGTCTTCGCGGATCGCATCCGGGAGGCCGAGGAGTTCTATGCGACCGTGATTCCGTCGACGCTTTCCGCCGACGGGCAGAACGTCATGCGCCAGGCCTTTGCCGGCCTGATGTGGTCCAAACAGTTTTATCACTACGTGGTCAAGGACTGGCTGGAAGGCGACGCCGGCCAGCCGCCTCCTCCCGAGAGCCGTTTCTGGGGACGCAACCGCGAATGGACGCACCTTTACAACGCCGACGTGATCTCGATGCCCGACAAATGGGAGTATCCGTGGTACGCCGCCTGGGACCTGGCGTTTCACTGCGTCCCCATCGCGCTCATCGATCCGGACTTCGCCAAGGAACAGTTGCATTTGATGGTGCGCGAGTGGTACATGCACCCCAACGGCCAGCTCCCGGCCTATGAATGGGCCTTCGGCGACGTCAACCCGCCCGTGCATGCCTGGGCCGCCTGGCGTGTCTACAAGATCGAAAAGAAGCGCTGCGGCGTGGGCGACCGCGTTTTCCTCCAGCGCATTTTCCAAAAACTGCTGTTGAATTTCACCTGGTGGGTGAACCGCAAGGACACCCAAGGCCGCAACGTGTTCCAAGGCGGATTCCTGGGCCTGGACAATATCGGCGTGTTCGACCGCAGCGCTCCGCTGCCCACCGGCGGCCATCTCGAACAGGCCGACGGCACCGGGTGGATGGCGATGTACAGCCTGAATCTGCTGGCGATCGCGCTGGAACTGGCGCGCGAAGACCCGGCCTATGAAGACGTGGCCAGCAAGTTCTGGGAACACTTCCTCTACATCGCCAATGCGATGAATCACATGGGCCGCAACAATACGGCCATGTGGGACGAGATTGACGGATTTTTTTACGACATCCTGCACTTCGACGATGGAAGCCACATGCCCGTGAAGCTTCGCAGCATGGTGGGCCTGATTCCGCTCTACGCCATCGAGACTCTGGAGCCGTCCATCATCGACAAGCTTCCGGATTTCAAGCGCCGCATGGACTGGTTCATCAAGAACCGCCCGGATCTGACGGCCAACGTCGCCTCCATGAACACGGAAGGCGCGGGAAAGCGCCTGCTGCTGTCCATCGTCAACGAGAGGCAACTGCGGCGCATTCTGCATTTCATGCTGGATGAGAACGAATTTCTTTCGCCGTACGGCATCCGCGCCCTGTCGCGGGCCTACCGCGATCATCCCTATGTGCTGATGGTGAACGGCAACCCGCACGTGGTGCGTTACGAGCCGGCCGAATCCTCCACCGGCCTGTTCGGCGGCAACTCCAACTGGCGCGGACCCATCTGGTTTCCGGTGAACTTCCTGCTGATTGAATCGCTGCAGAAGTTCCATCACTACTTGGGGCCCGGCTTCAAGGTGGAATGTCCGACGGGCTCCGGAAAATATCTGACGCTGTGGGAAGTCTCGATCGAGATCGAGCGGCGCCTGACGCGCATCTTTCTGCGCGATGAAAGCGGCCACCGGCCGGTGCACGGCCGGGATTCCGTCTACGGTCACGATCCGCACTGGCGCGACCTGGTGTTGTTCTATGAATACTTCCACGGCGATGATGGCTCGGGCGTGGGCGCCAGTCATCAGACCGGCTGGACCGGTCTCGTCGCCAAGCTGCTGCAACAGAGCGCCGGGGAGTGACCCGCGTTGTCTCTTGGCTCTTATTGTTTCGGGCGGGGGATGCGTGCGGCCTTCAAATCTTCCAAACGCGCCAGGAGATCCCGCCGGTCGATGATGTGGTAGAACTTCACCCGGCTCTCTCCGCCCAGGATCTCGACAAGCTGCTCCAGGGCCTCGGCGGGATTTCCCGCCTGGATCCCCGCTGCGCGCAGGTAGCCGCCGGCGCGCAGGCGGCAAAACAGATCTTGCAGCGTGAACCGGCCCTCGAAGGTCCGGCCTCCGGCCTTGTGCGGCCGGCTCAAAAGGTACTGGATCAGCAGAATTTCGTCGAAGATCGCAGCAGCCAGCTAAAGGCGCATTCCCTCCAGTTGGAATCCGTCTTCCAGTTGGCGGCAGCGGCGCACGAAACGGATCCGGCGGAATATCTCCGCCCAGTTCGGTTTCGGAAAGCGGCGTCCCAGCCAGTGCCGGCCGGCTTCCAGCAGCCATCCGGGCGAGTCCAGGTCCAGATCGGCTCCGGTCTTCGACAGCCGCAAGTAAAGCGCCTCCCTCTCGGTCGATTTTTCTTCGAGAATCGTGAACTGAGCGCTCTCGCTGATGTTCTTGACCAGCGCCCGGCGCGCCGCGTCTGTGCTCTTGCCCCCCTCGATTCTCACGATGCGCAACGGCGCATGCCATTGGGAGGGAGCCCCGCAATACGGGCATGTGTCCGCAGGCCATGCGACGTACGGACGGGCAGACGAGCCGAGCTCGTTCCACCCGGGACTGCACCGGCGAATCCCGGATTGGGCGCGCCGTGCGCTCAGTCCCATATGCCGGGTGAGCACGTCCAGCGCGCAAGCCAGACACAAACCGATAGTGTTCGTGACGATCGATTCCGGCGGAAACTCATGCAGGTCAAGGTCCGCGCCCGCGGACTTCCTTTTCGGCCGGGCCTGCGACGGCGTCGTTTTTTTCCCGGCCGCCTTTACCAGTCCCTTCGCGGCAGACTTGCGCGTCGTACTACCTTGGCGTGAGCTTCAACAGCGAGCCGCCGTCCGTCAGGACATAAACGGCGCCCTCCGGGCCCATGCGCACATCGCGGATGCGTGTGCGTTGGTCCATCAGCAGGGGCTCCTCGGCGATCACTTTCTTGCCATCCAGCCGCAGCCGGTCGAGCATTTGGCCGCCCAGCGCTCCGACGAACAGGCTGTTGCTCCACTGCGGAAATAAATTGCCCGTGTAGAACGCCATCCCCGACGGAGCAATCACCGGATCCCAGTAATAACGCGGCTGCTCCATGCCGGCCTTCTCCGTGATGCCTTCCCCGATCGTCGTGCCCGGGTAGTCGATGCCGTGCACGATCACCGGCCAGCCATAATTCTTGCCGGCCTCGGGCGTGTTGAGCTCGTCGCCGCCCCGCGGGCCGTGTTCGACCTCCCACAACTCACCCGTTTCCGGATGGATCGTCAGGCCCTCCTCGCTGCGGTGGCCGATCGACCAAATCTCAGGCATCGCGCCCGCCACGCCGATGAACGGATTCCCGGGCGCGGGCTTGCCATCGGGCGTAATGCGGATCACCTTGCCCAGATGATTGTCCAGCTTCTGCGCCATGTCCCACGGCGGCGATCCCGAGCGATCACCGATGGTAACAAACAGATTGCCATCGCGGCCAATGGCGATGCGTCCGCCGGCGTTCGCCGGGCGGTTGCGCGGCAGCGCCGGGCTGGCGCGGAAAATGACATTGGCTCCCGTGATGGCTCCGGCAGCCTCGTCGAGCTGCGCGCGCGCCACGACGATGGCGCTTTCATTTTCTCCAACCGGTTCGGCATAGCTGAAAAAGATACGCCGGTTGGCGCCGAATTGCGGATCCAGCGCGAGATCCAGCAGGCCGACTTGGCCGATCGCGGTCACGGCCGGGACGCCCTTCAGCGGCCCGGACAGCGCGCCGTCCAGGCTGAGGGTACGCATCGTTCCGGGTTTCTCGGTGATCAGGATCTTGCCGTCGGGAAGAAATGCGAAGCTCCACGGCTGAGTGAGTCTGTCGGTCAGCGTCGTGATGTTAAACGGCGCGGTCGGCTCATAAGGCGCCCGCGTCTGGCCTTCGAAGGCGGGCTTGTCGTCGGGCTTCTCGGGAGCGCGCGTGTCGATCGGCAGGCCCCTCTCCAATCTGAACGCCGGCGGGGCTTTCCCCTTACCTTTCACCAGGCCTTTGACGGAGCCTTTTTCGGGCGCCGCGGGCGGCGCGCCTGCGGGCGCCTGCGCCATTAGCGCCGTGGCTAGAATCAACGCACACGCGCTGGCCAAATAGGACCATCGTTGTTTCATTCCAAATCCTCCTGACTCCGGTTCCCTCTAGTCTCGCACGAATCCGCCGCCGCGCAGGAGGCGCCAGCGGAAGGCGAAACTCGGCCCGGAGCCGTCTGTCAATTTCCCGGCAGTCCGAACGCGACTTTGCGATCGCGGTTCAGCCGCTGGCTCAGCTCGCGGTCGACCAGATCGAGCGAAACGCTGTTCTGGTCGCCTTGAATCGTGATGTAGCTGAGCGTCCCGTCTTCCACCCAGTAGGAGCGGGCGGCGTAGATCGTGTGGTCCTTCATCGCGATCAGGAAGACGTCCCGCAGATCGTCCTGCTGCGGGGCGGGCGCCACGGAAGGAGCAGGCGCCAGAGCCGCCGGCGGCGCGGCCGTGCCGGTCTGTGTCTCGGGAGCTCCATCGGAGCGGAAATACTGATTGATAATGACCACCGGCGGCTGTTCCTGCAAAGCGGCCGGCTGCTGCACCGGATAATACGGCTGCGGCGCCGCAACGGGAAGCGCAATCATCTGCGCGGGCGGCGGCTCGTAATTGTAGTAGCCCGCACCTCCGTAATACACCGGAATCGGGACGATGGCGCCGCGCGGATGCGTCTGATGCTGGATCACGGGTCCGGTCAGGATCGGGAACACGGGTCCGGGGAAAACGCCCGGCCGAAGGACCGCAGGCGCGCCGGTGCCGGGGAACACGATCCGTCCGAAGCCGGCGTTGCTTGTGGCGCCCACCGAGCCCGGGCCCGAGCCTCCCGGAAATACGGTCCGCCCGAAGCCCGCATTGGCCGAGGGACTCTGCGCGAGCACGGTAAAGCCCGCAGCCAGCAAAAGCACAGCGGTCTGTTTCATGGCGGCCTCCTGGTTCAAATTGTAGACGGTTTCCGGCACGGTT
>CAZTKA010000046.1:0-23646 GCA_964614015.1 uncultured Bordetella sp.
GTGGCGCACATCCTGAGCGATCATCACGCGCAGATCCGCGTCGAGGACAACATTCCCGCCGGAGCGCGGTTCATCGTCGAGATTCCCTCGCTGCAAGCCGCCGAACCGGAACCGCGGCCGGCCGAGGCTCGCGCATGAAACCGGTGCGCATCCTGGTGGTGGACGACGAGCCGGCGATCCGCCAGTCGCTTTGCGGCGTGCTCGAAGACGAGGGATTTGAGACCAGCGCCGTCGCGACGGGCGAGGAGTGCCTGGCCGAGCTGAGCGGGCTTCGCTACGACCTGGTTTTGCTCGACATCTGGCTGCCGGGCATCGACGGACTGGAAACGCTGGCGCGCATCGAGGAGCTGGCGCCGGTGGCGCGGCCCGCGGTGGTGATGATCTCCGGCCACGGCAACATCGAGACGGCGGTGCGCGCCACCAAGCTCGGCGCGTTCGATTTTCTCGAGAAGCCGCTCACCATCGAAAAGGTCCTGGTCGTCGCCAAGAACGCGGTCCATCAGCGGCGCATGCAGGTGGAGCTGGACCGGCTGAAAGAGGCGGGCCCCGAGCGGCCGCGGATCATCGGCGAAAGCGTGCCCATGAAAGCGCTGCGCCAGCAGATGGCCTTGATGGCGGGCACCAATGGGCGGGTGCTGATTTACGGTGAAAGCGGCACCGGCAAGGAATTGGTGGCTCACGCCATTCACGCCCTCAGCCCGCGCGCCCCGGAAGCCTTCGTCGAGGTCAACTGCGCGGCGATCCCCGAGGAATTGATCGAGAGCGAACTGTTCGGGCATCGCAAGGGAAGTTTCACCGGCGCGCACGAAGACAAGACCGGCAAGTTCCAGAAAGCCGACGCCGGCACGCTCTTCCTCGACGAAGTGGGCGACATGAGCCTGCGCACGCAGTCGAAAGTCCTGCGGGTCATCGAGGAGCAGCGCTTCACGCCCGTCGGCTCCGGAACCAACCTGACCGTGGACGTGCGCGTCATTGCCGCGACCAATAAGCATCTGGAAGACGAGATTCGCAAGGGGAATTTCCGCGAGGACCTCTTCTTCCGTCTCAACGTCATTCCCTTCTACGTTCCCGCCCTGCGCGAGCGCGCCGAAGACGTGCCGGCGCTGGCCGCCCACTTCCTGGACGAATTCGCCAGGTCGTACGGACGCCGCCCCAAGCACCTCGCCGATTCCGCGATGGAAGTTCTGACGAAGTACCGCTGGCCCGGCAACGTGCGCGAACTGAAAAACCTGATCGAGCGGCTGGTCATCATGGTGCCGGGCGAAAAGATCGAGCGGCGCCACCTCCCGCCGGCGCTTTACCAGGAGCACGCCAAGGGCCAGCCGCTGGCCGGGGCGGCGAGTGCCTCGCGCGGCGCGGCGTTTGCCACGCTCCAGGAAGCCCGCGCGGCCTACGAGCGCGATTACATCGTGCGCAAACTGGAAGAGAATCAGGGCAACGTCAGCCGCGCCGCCGAGGCCCTCGGCCTCGAACGCAGCCACCTCTACCGCAAGATGAAGTCGCTGGGGATTACCCCCGGCGATTAGCAGGACGCTATTCAAAAGGAGGCCGGCACGATGAGCACCACGAATCGGAGAAAGTTCCTCCAGACCGCCATGGCAGGCGCCGCAGGAAGTGCCGCGCTCATCTCGCGCACCGGGCAGACCCTGGCAAAGCTGCGGGAGATTCCCCCCGGCATCAAGATTGCCGTGCAGATGCCCGGCGCGCCGCTGGCCGAATTGAAGGACGAGGACCTCCAGTTTGTCCAGCAACTCGGGGTGGAATACGTCACCATCTGGACGGACAAGGCTACCGCGACGCTCGAAAACTTCGCCGCCATGAAGGAGAAGGTGGAAAGCTTCGGCCTCAAGATCTGGAATATCGGCAACCTCAGCGTGCACAACATGGAAGAAGTCACGCTCAACCTGCCGGGGCGCGATGAGAAGATCGAAGAGTACAAGGCCTATCTGCGCAATATCAGCAGGGTCGGCATCTATTACACCACGTACGCGCACATGGGGAACGGCATCTGGAGCACCGAGCCGGAGTTCACGCGCGGCAAGGCCAGGGCGCGGGCCTTCAATCTGGCGGTCGCGGACACGGGCTACTGGAACCAGAAGGAATTCAAGGCGCCCCTGACCCACGGGCGCGAGTTCACGGAACAGGAAATCTGGGACAACTATACCTATTTCATCAAGGCGGTGACGCCCGTCGCCGAAGAGACGGGGGTACGCATCGGCATTCACCCGGACGATCCACCGGTGCCGGTGCTGGGCGGCGTGCCGCGCTGCATCTTCAGCAATATTGCGGGCTACCGGCGCGCCCTCGAAATCGCCAACAGCCCCAATGTTGGCGTCTGCCTCTGCTGCGGCACCTGGATGGAAGGCGGCAAATTGACCGGCATGGACGTGCTCGACGCCATCCGCTATTTTGCCGGCCAGAAGAAGCTTTTCAAGATTCACTTCCGCAACATCGACAAACCCCTGCCCCACTTCGTCGAGACCTTCATCGACAACGGTTTCATGGACATGTACAAGATCATGAAGACGCTGGCCGAGGTGAAGTTCAACGGCGTGATGATTCCCGACCATGTGCCGGAAATGGTGGGCGGCCCGCGCGTCGGCTATGCCTACAGCATCGCGTACATGAAGGCCATGCGCGATCGGGCATATGCGGAAGTGAGGTAGCGTCGGCCTTGAGGCCGACACGTGGCGACCTGAAGGTCGCCGCTACGATGGTTGGAGTGGCGGCGCTACAGGGGTGTGAACTTCGCCGAATCGATGTAGTAGTACCGCGTGACTCCCACCGAGGCGTAGCCGCCCCAGCCGGGGCCATTCGTTCCCCAATGATTGATCATGAAGTACGCCGCGGCGCTCGGCACATTGGTGGTGTGAACCGCCGTCGGCACCCCATCCACGTAATAGGTGATCTTCCCCGGCTCCCACACATACTTGTAGTCGTGGAAGTAGGTCGTTGAATCAAAGGGGCGCAGGTAGGAGTAGGTTTGATGCTGGGAAGTCGGATCTCGCGCGGGAACCGTGTTGTACCAGTTCACCATCCAAAGGATATCGGGGTCCTTCGCAGAAAACTCAAAATCAATTTCGGTCTCAGAATTGTTCACATAATTGAACCCTGCCGAGACGCTGCCTGGCACTGGGCCGCCCGTGATGTCGGTGGGCGAAGGGGCGGTGGTGGACATCCGGACTCGCCACTCGTACGTTCCGTAGCCGCATTTCTGTTTCGAGTAGATCATCCCGCCGCGCGAAATGATTCCCCCGACCCCGTCGACGGTGCCATATTCTTGCGTCAGCCGAATTCTTAAGTACCCTTCGCTCACCGAGACCCGATCCGGCTGGTAGTAGCCGATATGCGAACCGGCAAGGTAACCCGGCGCCCGGCCATTGGCGACAACCCAAAGGTTGCCGTTCAGGCTGGTGCCGTCGAAATTGTCGGCAAAGGCCGAGCACGGCGCGTTCTTCCCCTTCCCCTTTTGGGCGTGGGCATCCGGGGGCTGGCCGCCCCAGACCCAGAGGCATGCTCCGAGAACCAAAGTAAAGGAGAAATACCGAGGCGCGTGACCTGCCATGGCTTGCACTTCCTTTCCGGCAGAAGGTAAGGTCCGACTCGGGCAACGAATCGGCGCCGAGTATGAAAAAGCCCTTGCGCCAGGGAGCTTGGGGACGCTCAGACCAAGGCGTAAGCTGAAGATACGGCAAGAGAAAACTCAGGTCAAGGCAAAAGGGCGCCGTGCCCACTCCCCGCCGTCAGACCGCAACCGGATTGAGCGGGATCCATGGTGTTTCGCCGAGCCGCCCCAGCGCCGTGTCTGGAAAACCGATCATGTGCCGCCGCGATAATCGAGCGCAGCCACCAGTCCCGGGCTGTTGCGCCAATCGGGCTCGACCCGGACGTACAATTCCAGGAACACTTTCGGGGGAAGAAGCTTTTCGAGGTCGGTGCGGGCCGCGCTCCCGATTTGCTTGATTCGCTGGCCTCCCACCCCGATGATGATGGGCTTCTGGGATTCCTTCTCGACGATGATGCTGGCGCGGATGCGAGTCAATTCCGGACTCTCGCTGAATTCCTCAATAAGTACCGCGGTCACGTAAGGCAATTCCTGACGGGTATGAGCGATCACCTTCTCGCGAATCAGTTCGGAGGCCAGAAACCGCTCCGGCTGGTCGGTGTAGGTTTCTGGCGGGAAATAGGCAGGGCCTTCCGGCAAGCGGGCGATGATCGCCTCGAGCAGGGCCTCCACCCCATCGTTATGCTTCGCGGAAATCGGGAAGATTTCCTCCCAGTTGTAAAGTCTCGCGTAGCGATCCATCAAGGGCAGGAGCTGGGGCTTCCGAATCAGGTCCACTTTGTTCAAAGCGAGGATGGTTTTGGGCGAGTACTGCCGGATCAGGTCCACGGCAAACTGGTCGCCCCGGCCGAACTGTTCCGACGCATCAACGATCAGCACGGCCAGGTCGCGCTCTTCGAGCGCCTGGCGCACGAACTGCATCATCTGTTCATTCAGGCGCGAAAGTGGCTTGTGAATGCCCGGCGTATCCATGAAGATCACCTGCGCGCCCGGGCGATTCGCCACGCCCAGGATGCGATTGCGCGTCGTCTGGGGCGTCGAGGTGACGATGGAAACCTTTTCGCCCACGAAGGTATTGAGCAACGTGCTTTTGCCCGCATTGGGCCGGCCCACGAGGGCGACAAATCCGGATTTATGGGTTGCTTCGGGCATGAGAGGGGGCGGCGCCGGGACGATTCATTTGCAGCCGCACTTTAACCACGGTCCGGTGGCTGGCTTCCAGCACTTCCAGCGACACATCGTCGAGATGCAGCTTTTCGCCCGCGCGCGGCACCTGGCCCAGCCGCGAAAGCAGCAGCCCGGCCACGGTGGAATAGTCGCCGGGCTCGATTTCCACCTTAAGCTGCTGCGTGATCTGGCTCAACTCGGTGTTGCCGGCCACGATCCAACTGCTTTCGGTCTCCTTCACGATGTCACTGGCGTGGGGATCGACTTCGTCGCGGATGTCGCCGACAATCTCCTCGACCATGTCCTCCACGGTGACCAGGCCGGAGACGCTACCATACTCGTCAATGACGATGGCCATCTGCGTGATAGTTTGCTGGAGCTCCCTAAGCAGGTCGCGGATGGACTTCGTCTCCGGGACAAAGTTGACCGGCCGCACCAGCGCCCGCAAGGTGACCCGGGACTGTTCTTCGGGCGGCAGTTCCATCAGGTCGCGCACGCTGACGATACCTTCGATATTGTCCAACTGACCGGAGTACACGGGGTAGCGCGTGAGCCGCTTCTCCCGGAAGAGCCGCCGCAGGCTCTCGACCGGAGAGTTAATCTCCAGAGCGGCGATCTCGGGGCGGGGCGTCATGACTTCCCGCACGGTCTTGTCGGTAAACTCCATGACGGACTGGATCAGTTCGCCCTCGCTTTTCTCGATCAGCCCTTCCTGCCGGCCCGCCTCGATCAGTTCCTGGATGTTTTCGTGGGGCGATGGCGCCTCGTCCTTTTCAGGCACGGGCTCGAGCAGTCGCGCGATGGTGGTCGAGATCAGGATGGGAAAGGTCAGCGGGAGCGCCACGTAAACGCAGAGGCGCATGAAGGGCAGCCATTTCGCCAGGATCACCTCCGGCTCGTCGTGCCGCGCCACCAGGCGGAACGGGATCAACTGGTCCACAATGGCGATCACGGCCAGCACAATAGCGAGCGAGGCGCTGATGTTTTCCACAATTTCGCCTGGCCAGTTGTAGAAGAAGAACCCGGCCAGAAACACCGCGAACAGGTGCATGGCCGCCCCATGAAGGGTCGAAATGGAAACCCCCACCCGCTCTCGGTCGGCCTGGACTTTGGCGCCCTGCTGGTATTGGAACAGCCGCCGCGCTTGAAGCGGCGTCAGCCGCCGCATCAGCAGGCGCAGATACGACGCCACCGAGCCCCAGATCAGCAGCCCCAGCAGCAACACAACCCAGAGGATTGTCAGGATGCCGTGTGTCATAGCGTTTCAAGCCGGTGGCGAAGCGCCCGTTCGAGCCGGGTCATTTTGCCGTCATCCGTTTCGTGATCGTAACCCAGCAAGTGCAGAGTGCCGTGCAGAATGAGCCAGCGGATTTCCCGCGCTGTCGAGTGCCCGGCGGCGCGAGCGTTACGCCGGGCCGTCTCGGCGGAAATCACGATGTCGCCGAGGTAATTCTTGAAATCCCTGTCCCCGCCGGCGCGAGGCGCCTCGGCTTTCCACGGGAAGGACAGAATATCGGTGGGCCGCGGCTTGCGGCGGTAGCGCCGGTTCAGTTCAGCGATGCGCGCGTCGTCCACGAAACAGACGCCGAAATCTTTCCGGCCCAGCCTCAGGGCGGCGCGCACGCGCCGGACATACAGGCGCGCTCCTCTCAGATCGAGCCGGACGCGCTGCTGGCGGTTGATGACCATGGGCGAAGCCCGCATCTCACAAGAGGAGGCGGCGCGTCTACCGTTCCCCGCCCGTCGTTTTGCCGTTGCTTTCCGCCGCGGCCTTGCTGCGGTCGAACTCTTCGTAAGCGCGGATGATGCGCTGCACCAGGCTGTGGCGCACAACGTCCCGCTCGCTGAAGTAGATGAAGCTGATGCCTTCGACGCGTCCCACCACGTCCACCGCTTCCACCAGGCCCGAGCGGCGTCCGTTGGGCAGGTCAATCTGCGTCACATCGCCGGTGATGACCGCCTTGGAATTGAATCCCAGCCGCGTCAGGAACATCTTCATCTGCTCGCTGGTCGTGTTCTGCGCCTCGTCCAGAATCACGAAGGCGTCGTTCAGCGTGCGCCCGCGCATGAAAGCAATCGGGGCGATTTCAATGATTCCCTTCTCCAAATAGCGCTCGACGCGGTCCGGATCGAGCACGTCGTACAGCGCATCGTAGAGCGGGCGCAGGTAGGGATTCACTTTCTCTTGCAGCGTGCCGGGCAGGTAGCCGAGCCGCTCACCCGCTTCCACGGCAGGGCGGGCCAGAATGATGCGGCTCACTTCCTTGATCAGCAAGGCTTCCACCGCCATGGCCACGGCCAGATAGGTCTTCCCGGTCCCCGAAGGCCCGATGCCGAATACCATGTCGTGCTTCTCGATGGCGTCCACGTAGCGGCGCTGGTTCAGGCTTTTGGGCGTGATGCTCTTCTTACCGAAGTTGCGGGCACGCCCTGCTTCCACCAGGCCGCGCAAGGTGGCGTCCGGGTCCTCACCCATGATGCGGAGAAATGATTGAATCTCGGCGTCCTCCAGACGCTGGCCGCGTCCCGACAGTTCGGTGTAATCTTCCACCAGTTGCTGGGCGCGACGAACGTTCCGGTCCGCGCCCTCAATCTCCAAAGCATCGCTGCCGAGGTGGGTGGAGACTTCCAGCGATTTCTCCAGCAGCTTGAGGTTTCCGTCCAGCGTCCCGAAAAGCCCTGCCACGCCTTCTCGAATTTTGACTTGAGCCTTCATAATCCTCGCCCGTTATCAACCCTTCCGCCTCGCGCGGAAGCGACCCAAATTGTCTGCACAGTGGGATTGCCAGGAATGCCGGTGGAGTGGCTGTGAATCATTGACCAGCACCACCATAGCCAAAAATGCGGTCAAAGTCAAGGCGCGGCGCTTCCGCGGGTGGCGTGCACCGCAAGAATCTGCCGCAAAGTCGAGCATCCCATTATAATGGCTGTGCAGGACTGCCCCTGACACGCTGCCGGCTTGACGACTGCCGCTGCGAAATCATGGAAGAGGACCCCTTTGTACTTCGATCTGCAAAAGAGACTGGGCGAGCGCATCGCGGCCGTGGTGCAATCGGAGTTCGGAGTCACCATCGAGCCCCCGGTCCTCGACACGCCGCCGAACCCGGACCTCGGCGACCTCTCCTGCGCCTCCTGTTTCGAGCTGGCCAAGAAGCTGCGCCAGGCGCCGCGCAAGATTGCCGAAGCGCTCGCCGCCAAGACCGTCCCCCTGGAAGGCGTGGCGCGCGCCAGCGTGGCCGGCGCGGGCTACGTCAATTTCCATCTCGATCGCGGCCTGCTGGCCGAGAGGACGGCGCTGGCATTGGCGCGCCCGCCCGCCCCGCCCCCCGCCGATGCGCCCAAGATCCTCGTCGAGCACACCAGTATCAATCCCAACAAGGCCGCGCACATCGGCCACCTGCGGAACGCCATCCTGGGCGACACCTTCGTGCGCGTGTTGAAGTATCGCGGCCATCGCGTCGAAACCCAGAACTACATCGACAACACGGGCGTGCAGGTCGCCGATGTGGTGGTCGGGTTCATTCACCTGGAGCGGAAATCCCTGCACGACGTCCGGGCTCTTATCCAGGATCCCGCGGTGCAGTTTGATTACTACTGCTGGGATCTCTACGCGCGCGTCTTTCAGCATTACGACGACAACCCCGAGGCGCTCGGCTGGCGCGCCGAGGCCTTGGAAGCCATCGAGGGCGACCACGGCGAGACGGCCCGGATCGCCGACGCCGTGGCCACCGCCATCGTGCGCGCCCATCTCGCCACCATGTTGCGGGTCAATGTTCGCTACGACCTGCTGGCGCGCGAGAGCGAAATCCTCCAACTCGACTTCTGGGCCTACGCCTTTGACCTAATGAAGCACCGGGGGGCCATCCGCTTCGCCGAGAGCGGCAAGAACGCCGGCTGCTGGGTGATGAGCTTGCAAGAGGAGACGGGCGCGGCCGCCCTCGAAGAGGCCGCCGATGACGACGTCAAGATCATCGTGCGCTCCAACGGCACGGTGACGTATGTCGGCAAGGACATCGCCTATCACCTGTGGAAGTTCGGCCTGCTGGGCAAGGACTTCGGCTACCGGCGTTTCTATCAGTATGCCGACGGACACACGGTCTGGACTTCGACGGTGGACGGCGAACCCGATGCGCCCGAGTTCGGCCACGCGGCGCGCGCCTACGCGGTGATTGATTCCCGCCAGTCCTACCTCCAGAACGTCGTGGCCTCGGCCTTTCGGGCGCTTGGCTACTCGCAGCAGGCGGAGAACCTGCACCATTTCGCCTACGAGGTCGTGGGCCTGACCGCTCGTTGCGCCCAGGAGATGGGCGTGGCCGTGAGCGACGCGGACAAGGGCTTTGTCGAGGTCTCCGGCCGCCGAGGATGGGGAATCAAGGCCGATGACTTGATCGACCGGCTGACCGCCAAGGCGCTGGAAGAAGTGCGCGCGCGCGACATGACGACGGACAGCGCCGAACAAAACTCCTATGCCCGCATGATTGCCGTCGCCGCGCTTCGCTACTTTCTGCTCAAGTTCTCGCGCCGCGTCATCATTGCCTTCGACTTCAAGGATGCTCTGGCCTTCGAGGGCGAAACCGGCCCCTACCTGCAATACACCGTGGTGCGCGCGCGCAACATTTTCCGCAAGTTCGCGGAGGCCCATCCCGATTCCCACGAAAGCTCGCCGGCCTTGAGTATCTCCCGCGAAGTCCTCCGAGGTTTTCTCGAAGGGAATGACGGCGCGACTTTCTGGGAATTGACCCTGCTCGCGGCGCAACTCGATGCCGTCGCCGAACAGGCAATCGCGACAGAGGAGCCGGCCGTCATCGCCAAATACGCCTTTCGCCTGGCCCAAGCCTTCAACAACTTCTATCACTCGCACCACATCCTGACCGAACCCGACCCCACGCGGCAGCAGTGCCTGCTCTTCCTTGTTCACTTGGTGAATATGACGCTGACGCGAACCCTGGATTTGCTGGGAATTGAAGTTCCGGAGCGGATGTAGCGCCGGGTCTCAGCGCGGCGAGTCGTCCCGCGCTGCGGGAGCGGGCAGCGTCCGCCGCGCCCCTACGATTCCAGATGGGTCAGCAGGTGAACCAGCGTGCGGACGCCCACGCCGGTCGGCCCCTTGGCAAGGTAGGGCTTTTCTTCGTTGATCCAGCGCGTACCCGCGATGTCGAGATGCACCCACGGCGTATCGCCGGCGAATTCGCCCACAAACATCGCCCCGGTAATCGCGCCGCCGTAGCGCCCGCCGGTGTTGGCGAGGTCGGCGATCATACTCTTGTATTGCTCCCGGTATTCTTCATCCACAGGGAGCTGCCACATGCGCTCGCCCGCGGCGTCGGCGCTGGCCAGAACCTTGTTGACCCATTGCTGATTCCAACCAAAGACGCCCGTGCAAATGTTGCCCAGCGCGATCATCACCGCGCCGGTCAGGGTCGCGGCGTCAATCAGCACGTCGCAGCCGATCTGCCTGGCGTAGGTCAGGGCGTCGGCAAGGATCAGCCGGCCCTCGGCGTCCGTGTTCAGCACTTCGATCGTCTTTCCGGACATGGAAGTCAGCACGTCGCCCGGACGATAGGAGCGTCCGCCCGGCATGTTTTCCGCGGCGGGAATCAGCGCCACGACCGTGGCGCGCGGTTTGAGTTGCGCCACGGCGCGCATCACCCCCAGCATGGCCGCCCCGCCGGCCATATCGGTCTTCATTTCGTGCATGTTTTCCGCGGGCTTGATGGAGATGCCGCCCGAATCAAAGGTGATCCCTTTGCCGATGATGCCGATGGTGGGCGCTTCCGGCGCCTCGGGATGGGCATAGCGCAGCACGATCAGGCGCGGCGGCTCGGAACTGCCTTGCGCGACGCCCCACAGGGCGCCCATCTTCAGGTCCTTGATCTCGTCCGTGCCCAGGACGGTGCACTCGAGCTCGAACTGCGCGGCCATCTCTTCCGCGCGGCGCGCCAGCATGCCCGGCGTCATGGTGTTGGCCGGCTCGTTGACCAGATCGCGCGTGAAATTCTGCGCCTCGGCGACGATGCGGCCCTCTTCCAGGGCGGCCTCGGCCACCAGGCCGGGTTCGGCGCCGTTGGTGGCCAGCCGCACCCGTTCGATCTTCTTGTCGCCGTTCTTTTCGGTCTGGTAGCGATTGGCGTCGTAGTCCGCGACGATCAGTCCTTCGGCGAGGGCCTTCACGCCATAACCCTGCAGCGCCGTGCGATCCACCACCCAGGCGAATTCGCGAATGTTCCGCGCCCGCAAAAACCGGGACGCCGTGCCCGCCAGCCGGCGCAGGTGATGCTCATCGAACTTATTCTTCTTCCCCCCGCCGACCACCAGCAGCTTCTGCGCGGCCAGCCCCCGGGGGCGGTGAATCAGCGTGCACTCGTAATTCTTGCCCGTCAGTTCGCGGTCCGCGCTCAACTCGGCGATCACGCTGCGCAGGTCATCGCTCAGCAGCTCCACCGTGCCGGTCGCGCCCGGGGCATTTTCGAATCCATAGACGACGAGGGTATTGGTTTCAATCTGTGCCAGCGGCCGGGTATCAAACTCGATTCTCACGGGATTCCCACTCCTCGATCGGATTTCGGTGCGCCGCGGCCTAGCCGCGACGGCGGTGCTCGCTCATCTCCTGCCGGGCCTCGCGGTCGATGGTGCGCTGCCGCGTCGCGTCCCGGCGATCATAGACCTTCTTGCCCTTGGCGAGGGCAATTTCACACTTAATCAGGTTCTTCTTTAGATAGAACCGGGTGGGGATCAGCGTCAATCCTTTTTCAATGGTCTTGCCGCTGAGCTTGTCAATCTCGCGCCGCTTCAGCAGCAGACGGCGCGGGCGAAGCGCCGCGTGATTCCTGTAACTGCCTGCTGTATAGGGGCTGATGTGGCAATCCAGAAGCCAGACCTCGCCCTTCTTCACCGCCGCATAGCCGTCCTTCAGGTTCGCCTTCCCTTCCCGGATGGACTTCACTTCGGTGCCGGTCAGCTCCAGGCCGGCCTCAAACTTCTCAAGCAGATGATAGAAATGCGACGCCTGCCGGTTCACCGCCAGATTGCGCGGCTCGGTTTGGGTCGATTTGGCGCCCATTCTTGCAGACCTGTAAGCTGTTCATGCTAACACAGTTCACCGCCACCCATGAACCGCCACTATCGCGTGTCGCTCTGAAGGGCGACGCGACGTCCCCCTCGACCCCAACCACCTCGGAGACCACGATTCCATCGCGGGGTACCTCGTAGCGGCGGCCTTCAGGCCGCCACCACGTGTCGCCTGAAGGGCGACGCGACGTCCCCCTCGGCCGAAACGACGAAGGACATCCGCCATGGTAAAGAACCGTTTGACGCACCACACTAGGGTTGGAACATGGTATCTTCTCCAGCATCATAGGCGAAGGGATGCGCATGAAGCAGAAGGCAGGATGGCGGAAGTTCGGGCTCCCTGGATTCATCGGATTCTGTCTGGTCCGCGCTGTGGCGGCCGGGGAAGGACCGCCGTCGTTGACGACGGTCGAAGTGGTGGAAAAGATGGTGGCCATGAACGCGCTCCGGGCGCAGGCGCTGCGCAGTTACACCGTGACCCGCCTTTATCACGTGGAAAACCGAAAGAGGAAGGCGAATTTGGTGGCGACCATGACGTACCAAAGTCCCGACAAGAAGGATTTCAAGATCGTCTCTCAAAGCGGTTCCGGGGTTCTGCAAAAGCTCGTGCTGAAGCGCGCGATCGAAAGTGAACAGGAAGCGGCAAGAACAGAGGCTGGAAAGGCATCGGCGATCCATCCGGACAATTATGATTTCAATCTGATCGGCTCCGAGCAAGAGGCTGAACGGCAGCTTTATGTTTTGACCGCCGATCCCAAGGTCAACAACAAGTTCTGCATCCGCGGGCGAATCTGGGTGGATTGCCAGGATTTCGCGATCGTGCGTGTGGAAGGGCAACCCGCCAAGAATCCTTCCTGGTGGCTCAAGCGAGTCGAGATTCGGCAGAACTACAAGCCCGTGGGCGATTTCTGGCTTCCGGAACGGAACGAGTCGCGTTCGCAGGTCCGCATCTTTGGACCGTCGTCACTGACGATCGACTACACAGACTACCAGCTCCTTGAAGTGGATCCCCTCCTGCCATAGATCGCCCTGATTGCCTCTTTGATCCTCCCCTGGCCAGCGAAGGGGGAATGTGCGGCGGCCGCGATGGAGGGGCCCAGCTTCCCCCGCCATCCAGCGAGTCGGCGGGACGCCGGCGCCCCCAGCGGGGCGCAGCAAGCAGCTCCCCTGCGAACGATCCCATCAAAGGCCAAATTGACTGCGGCCACCACTAACCCCTTGATGTCCGCGGCGGGCCATCCCTTTTTCCTGCGGGACGAAGACGACTCGATCAAAGAGAAACAGATTAGCAAGCGAGCCCAGCGAAATGGCGACGAGGCCTGAGATGACCGGATGGATTCCCAGCAAGCCGGTCAAGAGGTAGGCGGAAAGCAGATTGCCGCTGATGGAGACGAGTCCGCTGGAGAAGTTGAAGCGCGCGAGCGTGGCGACGGGATTCCCGGTCGAGCCGCGGCGGTCGCCCCAGGTCCAGCGGCGATGCCAGACGAAGTTGTGGAGGATGGCGGCCTCGACCGCGAGGCCCGTGGCCCATAGGTAGTGCACGCGGGCCACGTGCAGCAGCGCGGCCAGCACGGCGAGTTGAACCGCCGCGCCCATCGCTCCCACTGCGTTGAATTTGAGCAGGCGCATTACGGCCGCTCCATCCGGTAAAGCGCGAGGGTGTTGAGCACGACCGAAGCCAGCAGCACGATGGCCATGCAAACGATTGCGACGATTCCGCCCACGTCGAACAGCCGCGCGCGCACTCCAAGCAGTTCCACCGTGGCACTGCGGAAGGCGAAGACGCTGCCCACCATGAGGAGCACCCGAGCCTCCGTCGGACTGAACTTCCAGTACGACAGGCGAAAGGATCCCAGCGTGTAAGTGGCGAGGTAGGCGTTGATAGAAAGCAGGTAGAAGACGAGCAGCAACCCCGCCGCCACCGCCCAGGACATGTAGCCCGACATCGCCAGCCCCCCGATCAGGAACAGTGTGCCGAAGGCATCGATGATGTGGTCCACGTAGAAGCCGTAACGCGGGCGCTCGATGTGACGCTCGCGCGCCAGCGTGCCGTCCAGGCTGTCGCCGAACCAGTTGACGGCCAGCCAGACGTTTACCAGCAGCAGCGTCGGCGGCCACGTGCGGGCCTGGGCATAGCAGACGCCTGCCAGGATCATCGCCGCAAAACCCAGCACCGTCAGGTGATCGGGCCTGACCCACGGCGGCAAGCGGCGCGCCATCCGGACCAGGCAGCGCTTTTCGATCCCCGCCAGGAAACTCTGCTGGATTCGAGCCGCGTTGCGGAATTGCGGTGAAATTGCCAATGAATGGGGATTGCTCATTTCCATGCCCTCCTGCCGTTTGCGCCGCGCGCCTTGGCGCGCCTTGCGGTCGCAGGGCCATCTTGCGGCGGGTGGTGGGAAGTGGCAATGCACGCCGGGTAAAGTCGGTCTGAACAAGTTCTGAACCGGTAATCGCTTGATTCGGAAGGAGTTGTGGGGGTGCTAAACCGGACAGTTCAAGCGGGGAATCAATGCTATACTCAGCCCGGCAGCGCCATGCCCTCAACCGAACCGCCAGGCCGGATTCAATTCGAAGGATTTGAGCTGGACCTTCGGACGCGCGAACTGTGCAAGGGTGGTCGCCCCATCAAGCTCCAGGACCAACCCGGAAGGCTCCTGGCGCTGCTCGCCAGCCGCGCCGGCCAACTGGTGACGCGCGCCGAGATCGAAAAGGCCCTTTGGGGCGAGGACCAGTTCGTGGAGTTTGAGCACGCCGTCAACACCGCCGTCCGCAAAGTGCGCGAGGCGCTGGGCGACGATCCGGAGTCACCGCGATTCATCGAAACCTTGCCGCGCAAAGGTTACCGCTTCATTGCCCAAGTCAATCCCGTCCGAGCAGTGAATGAAACGTCTGCGGTCAGGTCCGAAACCGCGCCGCCGGGTGCGCAGCCCGATTTCCGCCTGCCGCAACCGCTGGCGCGCGCCCTGTTCCTGACGATTCAATTCGGCTACCTCTCCATGTACAGCGCGGCTCTCTACGAGTTGGACGCGGTGGATTCGGTGCTGGCACGAACGGTTCCGGAGAGCGCCGCCGTGTTGTCGCCGCTGCTGATGGTCACCGCCATGTGCGGCATCGCCGTCCGCCTTTACCTGATATCCGCCGTCGGATTCCGGCACCCCGCGGCGGGTGAAAAATTCCGTCGCCTGTTCCCATTCCTCTTCGCCCTGGACGTGTGGTGGGCCGCGTCACCTCTCCTGCTGGCGCCGAGGATCGGCCTGGGACTGGTCTTGGGCGCCGTCGCCGCGCTCGCCTATCTTCCTTTCTCTCAGCGCACGCTGATCCGAAGGCTCTACTCATAATGGAGGCGAGTGGCCCGCGGCTGGCGCCTCTATAAGCACGACCTCGCCGTTGAGGTCTGCGCGACGGGGGCGCAGGTAATCGAATGCGTCGCACCCCCACGGAAGGAGGTTGGCCTCAGCCACGGCTGCTTCAATGCCACGAGAAGCGGATCCCGCCGCGCAGCATGAGGGGCGGGCCCAGGGTGGTCACGGGCGTGCGAGACACTTCGCTCCGGACATCGAGAAGATTCTCCGCCGCGGCGTAGATTTCGACCGCCCGGCCCAGCGGACGGCTGACGGTCGCGTTCAGCTCGGTGAAACCCTTCAGCCGAAGCAGATTCTGGTCGTCGTCATACTCCAGTCCCACGATTCGGCATTGCAGGGCCGCGACGAACTGGCGAGCCCTGGCGGAACGCGCCTGGAACGTCAGGACGTGACGCGGAACGTGCGGAATCCACAAGCCCTCGAGCGAGGCGTCGGCGGGAAAACGCAGCACCCGCGCATCGGAAAACTGATAACCGCCGCTCAGGATGATGGCGCCGGAAGGCCGCGCCTCCCATTGAAGCCCGATGCCGCGCGAGCGTGTGGCGCCCAGGTTCTGACGCTGGCGCGTGATGAGTGTGGGCTGGACGCTCAGGGTCACGTTGGCGATCGGCGAGGAAATCTGCGCCCAGAAGAAGGCCACGCGGCCCGACAGTCGCCCGCCCGTGGTGCCCGCGCTCACTCCTGCTTCGCCGCCCGTGAGGCGCTCCGCCGCGAGCTCGGCATTGGATTGCGTCACGACGTTTCCCACCCGAAACGACCGGTAGAGTTCGTTGAGCGTCGGCGCACGAAACGCCCGGTAGACGGAGCCGCTGACCGCCACGCGATCATCCAACCGGCGCAGGATCGACAGGCGCGGGCTCCAGGCGTGTTCGCCGCGATCCGCGAAACCGACCGCCTGCAGCACGCCCCCGGCAGCCAAAGGCAACGTGTTCCGATAGCCCGCGGCATTCCTCCAGGCATCACCTCGGAGTTGAGCCTGGACCATCCAGCGCTCGCTCGGTCGAGTGGTCGCTTGCAGGAAAGCTCCCCCGATTCGCTGCCGGCCGCCGGCGCCGGTCGAGCCAGTGGGCACCCCCGCGGCAAATCCGATTTCGTCGCTGGCGCCACGCATCTGGCGGCCCTCCGTCCCCGCCGCGATGGCTTGCCGCATGCCGACCGCTCGCGACCAGACCACCGAGAAGCCAGCGTCCTGCGCCGGGACGCGCTGGAGTCGAGTGAGCAATTCGCTGCTGCGGTCGGGCGCAATGGCCGTGAACGTCTGGTCGTAGGTTTGCGGCCCGCCGAAAACTCGCAGGGTCACAACCCCTACGGCGTTCGACTGCCAGTTGGCCCCCGCCACAAGACCGCGCAGGCGGGTCTGATTGGTCTGCCGGAGAGTGCCGTTCAGGCGGGATTCCTTCAGGTACGAGGTGGCCGCATGAACCCGAAGGCTTTCCCTGACAGGTCGTTCCAGGCGAAACTCACTTTGGGCGTGGCGCGAACTGGCACGGGTGTCAACCGTGCCACGCTCGGCATCCCTGACAGGAAAGTATCCGTCGGTGCGAAAGGCGCCGCCCGAGGCCGAGGCGATCCACTGACCCAGGCGCAGCGTTCCCGCCAGCGAGGCATCGGCGGAGCGGTGGGTGCCGAACGAAGCGTCGAACGAAAGCGCCGAGTCATGCGGGGGGCGACGAATGACGTTGATCACTCCGCCCAGCGCGCTGCTGCCGTACAAGTCCGACGCACCGCCCTCGAGGACTTCCACCGAGTCGACGGATAGAGGCGGAATCCGATCCCAATAGACCCAGCCGCCGAAGGGATCGTTGAGGGGCACGCCGTCGTAGAGAACGAGCGCGCGGCTGGCGCCACTGGCGCCCACCCCGCGCAGCGAAACGCCCTGGGTAGTGGGATTCGCGGTGCGGCTGTCGGTGCGGCGGAAGAGCATGAACCCCGGCACTGCGCGCAGCCTGGCGTCAATCGGCAACGCCGCCGCCCCCGTCAGGTCCGGGTGCGAGAGGACGGTGACGCTGGCCGCCGTGTCGCCCACGCGCGCGGGCAGGCGCGTGGCGGTTATCGTGACGCGTTCCAGCAGCGGGGCGGGGCGCAGGACCAACGCGAGATGCGCGGAGTCGCCGGGCTTCCAAATTTGCTCCGACGGCGCGAATCCCGCGGCGCGAGCCACCAGCCGGATGACCGCGCCGGAGGGCATCTCGACGGAGAACCTCCCGTCTCCGTCGGTTATCACAACTTGCGTACGGCCCGAATGCGTAAGGCACACCTCCGCCGCGCGAATCGCTGCCCCGGACGCGTCGCGGACCACGCCGCCCAGGCGTGCCGTTGACGACTGGCCGGCTCCCGCCCCGCGCGGGCCGAGGCAAATCAGCCCCAGCGACAAGACTGTTGTGACGAGCGCGTGCGACCGCAAACGACTCCCGCCTCCCACCCTGATGGGATCTCCTCCCCATTGTAGCTGCGGAGAAGGCAGGGCGGTCCGGCGAATTCCGAAACCTTTCCGCTTGGGACACCGCTAACCGGACTGTATCACCGGCGCGGGGGCGCAACCAAGGTTCCGCGGCGGCGTGCTCCACGCGCTCAGTCGCGCGGCGCGGCACGAGGCGGCCTGTGCAACGCGAGGACATCCGACGGCGGGTCGCGGCAGCAGGGGCGGCCACGAGGGCCGCCCCCCCACACGAAAAGCCATTTCCGGGGCACCCCATTGGCATCCTCCACCGGGGTCGCGACGTTTACTCAAATCCGATGAGTTTGGGCCGGCGCTGGCCGGACTCAATGAGGCGGATCTCGGCTTCCGCGCGAGGCTGGAGCGGCCCGCGAACCATTCGCAAATGTTGCACCGCGCCGCGCAAGTCGGCGCGCTGAGTGGCGACGTAGCCGCGGATCAGGTTCAGCTCGTCTTCCGACGCCACATTCAGCAGCCGGATTTCGGCCAGGGGGTCGGCCGGCCGCAGGGCGAGCATGAAGTTGAGATTGTCGAAGACGGTGCTCTGCGGCAGCGCGTTGCCGCGCGGAGTCTGGTATTCGAGGTAGGGCCGGAGGTCGGTGGAGGCGAAATCCGGCGCGCGGCCGGTGCGCCGCGGCAATTCCGCGACGGCGCGGCGCATGGAGTCGCCGTAAAGCATCATTTCTCCCAGCAGGCTCATGGTGCTGGGCGCGTTGATGGCGCGAAGTTCCTTCTGAACGTCGGGGCGCGCGTCGAACCCCGTCAGGGCGCGCACGTCCATTTCGAGCGGCGACTTGGAGGCGATGAGCAACCCCTGCAGGGGCCCCTGAAAGAAGGCCACGTGCGGGAACACCTGCGCGGCGGTGTTGAGGATGACGAGCAAGTCGTCGGTGCGCATGTGGTGAATCTGGACCCATTGTTGCAGCACGCCGCGATCTTTCAGCTTCGCCCGGCAGAGTTCGTAAAATTCCTTGTTGTAGAGATCGGCTGCGCCGCTGATCCAGATCGAGCTGATTTCAATGGTGATCAGATCATAGGGCTGGCGCTCGAGGAGCAGGAAATTCCGTCCGTCGGCGATGGTCAGGCGCACCCGCGGATCGCGGTCGAGCACGCCGCCGTTGATGCCGGCGAAATGCCATCGCGCCGCCTCGACAATGCGGGGCGCGATCTCCACCGCGTCGAGCCGCCGGAAGGGGAACGTCGAAACCGTCTTGAGCGTGTGGCCCGTCCCGAGGCCGATCACCAGGGCGCGGTCAAACTCCCGCGTGAACAGGATGGGAAGCAGCGCGAAGCGGATTTGCGCGCCCGCCTCGCCCGCGTTATTGCCCTGAAACTTGCCATTGGAGAGCATGACGCGCGCGCCGCCGATTTCCACCACGCTGGTGAGGCCGCCGTGCACGTCCTCGGCCGAGTAGAGCACGCGGTCGATGGGCCAGCCTTCGTTGAAATAGACGTAAGCGCCGCGCGAGATGCGCCGCGCGTCCCAGTTGTCCGGACCCGACCAGGCCACCAGCAGCATCCCGGCGGCGACGCCCGCCAGCAGCACCCGATGCGAGCGCGTCAGTTTGAGCAGCAAAATGGCGAAGAGAAGGCCGAGCAGCAGGTTCAGGGTGGCGGCGCCGCGCAGGCTGGCGAACGACCCCCAGCGCGGCAGGAAGACAAACCCGGCGAGCGTCGCGCCCGCGATGGCGCCCAGCGTATTGGCCGCGTAAATGGTTCCCACGCTCGAACCGGCGCGCGCCACGCCGCGACCGGCCAGATTGAGCAGGAGCGGAAACGTCAGACCCAGCAGGATCGCCGGCACAATCATCAGGTAGAAAGCGCAGAGGAAGCGCAGAAACTCGGCCGCGACGAAATAAGTGGTCTCGTATTTCCAGAGCGGCGTGCTGTCACCCGCCATCAGCAGCAGCAGGAATCCGCCTTCGGCGGCCAGCTCCGCCAGGCGCCATGGTGGGAACTTTTCGCCCGGCGGCCTCCGGTAGAGGGGCGCCGCCACATATATTGCCCGCGCCAGCACCAGCGGCGCGACCGCCATCAGGCTAAGTTCCAGGGCGCGCGGCAGGCCATAGGCGAAGACGCCGGGCACTCGATCCCAGAGCGGCAGCGTGGTAAAGACGGCGATGGCAAGCAGGAATTGCGAGGCCGCGAGCGCCGCGGGCCAGCGCGCCGGACCGCCCAGCCGCCTGGCCACGATCTGAGCGCCCAGACCCAGTCCCGCCAGAATCGTGAAAAGCATCACGCCGAACGCATAGACCGTGTTGCCGATCAGAAAGGCGAGAACGTGGGTCCAGAGAACCTCATAGCCAAGCGCCACCGCGCCGGAAAAAAATGCGCCGGCGACCAGAATGGTTCCGAAAGAGGGCGCCTCGCGCGATGATTCCATTCCGGCGCTCGCTGGCGGCGCCTCCGGCGGTGCGGCGGGGCTCCCCCCGCGCGCCAGCAGCAGGGCCGCCCCAAAGACGGCAACGTTGATTCCGCAAGCAAGGAGCAGCGTGCCGCGCACGCCCAGCCCGGGCATCAGAAAGTAAGTCGAGGCCAGCGTCCCCGCCGCCGCGCCCAGCGTGTTCCAGCCGTAAAGGCGGCTGACGTCGGATGGGTAATCAGTGCGGCGCGCGGCTGCCACAAAGCGCGCGACGGCGGGAAGCGTTCCGCCCATCAGGATGGTGGGAATCAGAATCACCACGCAGGCGAGCGCGAAGCGCACCGCCACCAGAGCCTCCGCACCGAACTGGAAGCGGTGCTGCAGCCCGACGTAAGCCTGCGTGAGGAGGTCGAAGAATTCCGGGATGAAAATACAGAAGACCGCCACCAGCAATTCGAGCGTCCCATAAATGCGCAGCGACGGGGCGCGACGGTCCACCCATCGGCCAAAAACGAATGCGCCGAGCGACAGTCCTCCCAGGAACGCCGCGAGCACGGTGCTCGTGGCGTACGCCGTGTTGCCGAAGGTGTAAGTCAGCAGGCGGCTGAAGATGGTCTGGAAGATGAGGCTGGTCCCACCCGAAGCGAAGAAGAGCACCGGCAACCAGCGAAGCCGCAAAGACATGGGCGGAACGGGCATCATTGAGCGGCCAGCTCGGGCACTTTCGGAAAGAGCCGCGCAAGATTTATAGCCCATTTGGCGCGCTCTTGCACACAACTAACTGCGTTTGCCGAATCGGGAAAGTAGTGTAGAATCAGGCAAACTTCCGGAGGGGCACCGTGAGCGACGAGCTGAGCCGAAGAAGATTCCTGGAACGAATGGCGCTGGCCTCGGCGGCACTGCCGTTTGCGGGCGCCCTGCCGGCGCGCGCCGCTGCCGCTCTGCCACGCCGCACCCTGGGGCGCACCGGCGCCGGCGTTTCCATTCTCGCTCTCGGTTGCGGCAGCCGCCTGCTGATGTTCGGCGAGGAGGAAAAAGGCGTTGCCGCCATCCATCGCGCCCTCGACCTGGGCATCAACTATCTCGACACGGCCTTTTCCTACGGCGACGGCAAGAGCGAAACCTGGGTGGGCAAGGTGATGGCCACCCGGCGGAAGGAGGTCTTCCTCGCCACCAAGATCCCCGACCGCACGCGCGACGAATTCCTGCGCCGCCTGGAAGGCAGCCTGAAGCGCCTGCAAACCGGCCAGGTGGATCTGCTCCACATTCACAGCCTCGGCCAGGAAGAAGATCTGGCCAAGATCGATGCTCCCAATGGCGCCGTCCAAGGCCTGCTGGAAGCGCGCGAGCAGAAGATGACGCGCTTCATCGGCATGACCAGCCACACCAACGGCGAAGTGATGGCGCGCGCCATCGAGCGCTACGACCTCGACTGCGTGCAGATGGCGCTCAATCCCACGCGCAACGGGCGCTTCGAGGAACTGGCCCTGCCCGCCGCGAACAGGAAGAATCTCGGCGTCATCGCCATGAAGGTCACCGGCCAGGATTTTCTGAACGGCGAGGGCGAAGGCAAGGCCGCGGTGGAATCGCTGATGCGCTACTCGCTGGGGCTGCCCGTCGCCACCGCCGTCATGGGCATGCCGCGAATGGAGTTCATCGAGCAGAACGTGGCGTGGGCGAGCGCCTTCCAGCCGCTCGATCCGGCCGACGTCGAAAGGCTTCGCAAGGAGCTGAGCGGCGCGCGCGACGCGCTGCAAAAACGCCTGAGCGGCCACCTCGACGGGCCCACCGCAATGCCTCACATCTTTTACGTTTGAGGCCCGAAAGCCACCATCTCCAGCAACGTATCCGCCGCGGTCTGAGCAAACACATCATCGTTAAGGTGGGCGTCCACTTCGATCAATCGTACCTTCGCGGCATGGTGTTGCTTGAAGGCGGCCAGATACGCCTGAACGGCTTCCGGCGAATGGAACGGCTTGCCGGGCGCGTCCATCGCCGAAACGCCGCGTAAGGGCATGAGGAAAACCACCGGGCCGCGCGCGGCATTGAGTTTCTCCGCCGTGAGGCGGCCCAGTTCGGCGCACTCCTGGGGCGTGGTGCGCATCAGCGTGACGTTGGGATTGTGCGCGTAAAGCAAGCGATGGCGGAACTTCTCCGGGACGGAATCCATGGGACCGAAGTTGACCATGTCCATCGCCCCCGGGGCCACCACCTGCGGAATGCCCGCCTTCCCCGCCGCCGTCAAACGATCCGGCCCGGCACTGAGAATGCCGCCCACCCATTCATCGGCGAGTTCCGTGGTGGTGATATCCAGAACGCCGTGGATGAGGCCGTCCCCGATCAGCGATTCCATCGCCTGGCCGCCCGTGCCCGTGGCGTGAAAGACCAGGACTTCGTAACCCCGCGCTTCCAGCAGTTCCCGCGCCCGCGTCACGCACGGCGTGGTGACGCCGAACATGGTCGCGGCGATGACCGGCTTCTCCGCCGCCGAGCCGGACGGCTTCTGCCCCACCATGCCGGCGATCGCCGCCGCGGCGTTGGCCAGGATGCGCCGCGAAATGAAGTTGAGCCCGGCAATGTCGAGCACCGGGTAGAGCATCAGGATGTCTTTGGTGCCTACAAACGGCCGCGTGTTGCCCGAGGCGATGGTCGAAACCATCAGCTTGGGGAATCCCACGGGCAGGGCGCGCATGGCCGCCGTCCCGATGGTGGTCCCTGCGGAGCCGCCCATTGATATTAAGCCGTCAATCTTACCTTGGGCATACAATCGCTTTACGATCGCCTCGGCGCCTGCGGCCATCACGGCGATGCTTCGGCCGCGATCCTGCTCGGCGCGCAGTTGCTCAATCGTCGTGCCGCCCGCTCGCGCCACGGCCTCGCGCCCGATATCCGGCTCGAACGGCGGAGGGCCGAGCACGCCAACATCGATCACCATCGCGCCCATCCTCGCGCCTCGAATCTGATCGCGCAGGTAGCGAAACTCCTCGCCCTTGGTATCGAGCGTGCCGAGGATGGCGATGGTCTTCTCAGGCATAATCGTAGCGGCGACCTTCAGGTCGCCATCGGATCGGCCATAAATGTGGCGGCCTAAAGGCCGCCGCTACAAAACTCCATAGCGGCCGGAAGAGGCCGTGTGATAACTCACAGAAAGGCCGTGTAGCGGCGACCTTCAGGTCGCCATCGGATTGACCACAAATGTGGCGGCCTAAAGGCCGCCGCTACATCCATGGCGGGCGGAAGGCCGCCGCCACAAAGCCATTCAGGCGCGCCCTGGCAATTCGCCCGGCGGAAGGATCACGCATCCCGGCAGCGTCTTGAGGAACGCCTCGGGCCCCGGCGGGCAGTAGATGGCCATCATCTTCAGCGGTTCCCAGCCGGTGTTAATGGTGGCATGAAACATGTCGGCGGGAATGTGAATCAGGTCGCCCGCCGCGATGGGCTGCCAGGTCTCGCCTCCATCATCCACCATCTGGTTCCCCACGCCGGAAATCACGTAGAGAATCTCTTCCGAGCCGGGATGATTATGCCGCGCGTGGCCCTTGCCGGGCTCGAGCAGCACCACGCCGGCGCTGAAGCGCTCGGTGTTCGTGACGCGCGGCTCGCTGAGCCACTTGATCGTGCCCCAGTCGAAGACCATGGTCTCAACTTCGCTGGGACCGACGAAGCGTTTTCCGGGATGAGT
>CAZTKA010000047.1:0-3389 GCA_964614015.1 uncultured Bordetella sp.
ATCCGGCGCTGTGGCTGTCGTTGATGCAGTCTCCTCGCTCGTTCAGGGCGATGAAGGAGAACGGCACAACGCTACTCACGAGCGCCGCCGTGGCCCGCGCAGAGACCAGGCCCTGTGTGTTTCCCAACACCGAGGAGAACAACTGCGGCACCGTCTGCGTGGTGCGGACCGTGACCCAATAGGCGATCCCGGTGACGCCGGGCGCGGTGGCTGGAAGAGAACTCGAATCATAGGCCTGGATGGTGACGGTCTGCGCACCATTCAAGCCTCCATCCGTGAAACCGTTCTGCTGTGCGTACAGGCAACCATTCCACAGGTTGCTGGTCGTGGTCCCGCCGACGACCGTGCAGGTCTCGATACCGGCGCCGGCCGTGCAATAAACCTGAGTTCCCGACGGCGCCACCGGGCATACAAATCCTACGGCGCTGGGCATCCGCGTGCTGGCCTCTTGCACTGCGGCCAGCGCCGCCAGGTCCGCCGCCGCCTGAGCCTGTTTTTCCACGAAGTATGACCAGCCGAGGTCCACCGCCAGTCCCATGAGGCCGCACATCGCGATCAGCCCCAGCGTCACCATGATCAGCGCCTGGCCTCTCACTCCGGATTTTTTATGGGTCCTCATATCGCAGCTCTCAAAACTGAACGAAATCCATCGATGTCGCGCCGAACGTCGTCGACGCAAAGCTCACTGGCGCCGATCCCGGCCAGAACATCGCCAGGGCGGAATTAAACGGCGTCGTGATGTTGATCTGGATCACGGTCCCGATCGCGTTAGCGCCGTCGGGCGGCCAGATCGTGGCCGGGCAGGCGTTCAGCGCACAGCTGAACGAGCTTCCTCCGGGAGCAGGCGCGATGAAGGTTAACGTCGTTGCGGCGGGATCCAGGCCCACGCCCGCGTTTCGAATCACCTGCGCCACGTCAGCCGCGGTCGCTGCACAACTGTTGGTAACCGTCGGCGGATTGTAGACGCAATTGTAGCCGTGCACGGTCGCGTACCGGACACCCTCCCGCACCGCATGCGCCGCCGTCTCGTAGATCCACATGCCGCGCGAAATCTCGAAGATGGAAATCAGCACGAAGATGATCGGGATGCCCACGAAGGTGAACTCGATGGTGTTGGCGCCCCGGCGCATCTTGCGGCTCTGGCTCGAAATCGGATTCTTTCCCTTCATTGCCGGCTACTTCACCAGAATCCTGGACTCGGCCATCCGCGTCAGCGTCATGCGCCCCATCATCGCTCCCGGAATGGGAATCAACTGCGACGTACGATACGTCACCCTCGCTTGCACCGAGGTTGCCGTCGGCGTAACGCCACAGTCGGCGCACGCAGGCGAGGTCGTGTTGTCAAGCACCACCGCTTCCACCGCCGCCGGTTCAGAATCGCTCACCGCCCCTGCCGAGGCAGCGCATGTTGTCACGCCGGCCATGTTCGGCAAGCCGCGCAATTCCCCCAAGGCCGCAATGCATGCGTTGCCCACCGCAAACGAATACTGATCGGTCGAGATCCGGATGGCTGCGGCGCGAGCCGCGTTCTGGGTTGAGATTGCCGCGTAGGAATAGAAGCCGAAGTCGAAGATGCCGACGAACAGGAACACGATCCACGGCATCATCAGCGTCACTTCGACCACCGCGCTGCCGCTCCGCTCCAGCCTTCTAGCTCTCAAAACCGCTCGCACCTACATCCTCCATCCGTTTGCCACCGACTTGGGCGGTTTTCGCTGCGGCTTGTCGCTTTCCTTAAACGCCGCCTTGCGGAATTCCACTGTCATCTGACTGGTACCGTTTCGCAACTCCACTACCTTGGCCACGCGAGCCCTGACAGCCAGACACCGGCTGCCAGGAGACTTACCTGGCAATTGCAATTCCAAACGCACGGCTTCCCCTAACTTGGGGTACACGGGCCCTTCGGGAATCGCGAGAACGGCGCTCCCCGTATCGATGGAAACGGCCGTCGCCGAAACTTCCGGACCACCCTTACCGCCACAAAACAATCTGCACGGCAACTTGACCCGCGCAGAAAACGCCCTGGCTCCGCTCGTCATCTGTTCTCCTTAGCGTCATTTCTTCATAGACGAACCCGCCTCCGAAATCAGGCATAGACCCTGATCCTAAGGTGATTAGCTGAAACTGTACAAGCCGCGAAAAGCTAGTAGAGGACTACCGACTTTGGTTAATAGGAAGAAGAACTAAATCAGTTAAAACATTGATGTGTTTCAACTTAGCCCTCTAATATTCGGCCAACAGGCAGCAAAAAATAATATGCAGGATTGTAACGGAGCCATGATTCCCGTATCCTGAAAAAGTAGGATACCAACGGCAATCAGGCCGGCCAAGAATCGATAGACGAGAGGAGGATCGTTGCCGGAGACGAAGACGTCGCTGTTGAGCATTCTGCTCTACTCCGATGAGCCCATATACCAACTGGGCTTGCGGGCGGCCCTAGCTACCGATTCGGAGTTTACTCTACCCAGGGTCTGTTCCAGAGCTGGCGATTTGATGGTGGCTGTAGTCGGTGATCACCCGCACGCGGTGGTATACAGCCTCGATATGGACCCTGAACTGAGTCTTCTGGCGGAATTACGCCGCGTCGCGCCCGGGACTTCCTTTATCCTTCTGGGGCGCGAATTCACTCCGGAACTGGCGCATCACGGCATCGAGTTGGGGGTGCGGGGCTTCCTGAACACGACCGCCTCGCCGGATACGGTTCGGGAGTGTATCCGGCACAGCGCCGCGGGGCAATTGTGGATGGAGCGGCCGCTCTACAACTCACTTCTGGACGCCAGGCCCGTGCCGCTCAGCCGCCGCCAGTCGGAACTGCTCGGCCTTCTGATCCAGGGGCTGAAGAATCGCGAGATCGGTTTGGCCATGGGGATATCCGAAGGGACCGTCAAAGCGTATCTGACGAAACTTTTCGAAAAGGTAGGAGCGCGCGATCGCTTCGAGTTGGCTCTCTACGGCTTGAAGCACCTTCGCACCGCTCCGGAGGCCGAATTCGAACGCGATGCCCGCATTCGTGCGCAGAAGCGTTCCGCGGCCCCCTTTGTGGCCTGAGGATTGCATGCCTGCCGGCAGAATCTCGTCGGTGCCTGATGCAGCGGGCGTGGGCGAGAGCATTCCGGAAGAATTCATCAAAGCCGTCGAGAACTTTCGACCCGTCAGCACGCTGAGCTTGCCGCAGTGGCGCGCCTGGATCTGCTCGCTGGCGTTTCACGGCCTGTTCGCTACCGGCATGGCGACGATTACGTTTCCCCCGATTGCACACGTCCGGACCGAAGAGCCAAAGCTCCTTCCCACGACACTCAAGATCGGCGACAAGCTGTATTTCGTCGCGCGCATTGAGGCGAAGCAGCCGGCGCGTGATCGAGAGCCCGAGTCCGGTGCCGCCGTACTAG
>CAZTKA010000047.1:3399-23293 GCA_964614015.1 uncultured Bordetella sp.
CGCGCCGCGGGCGCAGAAAGCGCCTGCTGCGCAGCCGCCAAAACCCGGGCCTCGGGTATCCGAACCTCCGCAGCCGATGCGCGCACAAGCGCCACGCATTTTCGCGCCCCCCGAAGTGCGGCGGAATCCTGTATCGGAATCTACGGTGATTCAACCGGCATCGCCTCCGGACCTGACGTTTCCGGATCAGCCCCTGCCGACATTCGAGATTCAATCGCCACGCGTCTTGCGGGTTCCCAAGCCATTCATCGTGCCGGGGAGGCCGGCGCCGCAGCTCGATAGGACTGCGCCGGTGCTCCCGCCGCCGCCGGAAATCGAGATCGCTCGGGCAGCTCCGGTCGACTTCGCTCCGCGCTCGACGCTGGTGCTGCAGCCGGCTCTGCCGCCGGTCGTCGACGCGCGGCCTCCGGACGTAAGACCCACGGACGCGCCGCAGATCCAGACCGGAGATCCGGTCACGATTCTGTCCATCAGCGACCGGCCCGCGCCGCCCGCGCCGGAGATCGTAGTGCCTCCGGGCAACGTGGTGGGCAGAACCGGCGAGGCAGTCGCGCTGGTGGTGGAAGGACCCAGCCCGAATAACGGATCCAACCGGCCGGCTCCAGAATCCGCGCTGCCCAGCTCCGGGCCCCTTGGCGCGGCATCCGGCGGGAGGCAGAGGCCGCCTCCCGCGCCGATCAGGCCTAATCAGATCCGCCGGCCCGATGACGGACAGTTCGACGCCGTGGTGGTCCAGAACACACCCACGGACCAGTTTCCGGAAAGCCGCGGCCTGCTGACCGGAAGGCCAATTTATAGCGTCTACGTGTCGCTCGGCACGGCTAAGGACTGGACGTTGTACTTTTGCGTGCCGGGAAGCGCGCCCAACCAGCAGAATCAAGCGCGCGTCATCACGCTGGACACCGCGACGCCGGTGCTCGCGCCGTATCCGACTCTGCTCGAGAAACCAGCCATCACGATTCCGGCGTTCTTCAAGTACGTGCTGGTGCATGCAACGGTGAATGAAGACGGACGTTTCCAGAATCTGCGCGTCGTGCGGCCGACACGGCCGGAGGCCGACCGTGCACTGCTCGCGGCGCTGGCGAACTGGGAGTTTCGCCCGGCCTCACGCCAGGGATCGAAGATCGCCGTCGAAGTGCTGCTGCACATCCCGGTGGACGGGCTGTAGGCCGCTTGAGCCCGGACTGCACGCCCACAGCCTGAGTCTCTTCCTAAAGACCCTGCGGATTCGGTACATTCTTAGGTTTGAGCTTCTTGTAGTACATGAACTACCACGGAGTGAGGAGCTTATGAGCACGAAAGGGCGGCGGATCGTTCTCGCCGCGAGCCGTTCAGAATCAAGTGAATATCAGAAAAGCGCGTGGCGGCAAATGCTGCTGGCAACCCTGCCTGCCAAATACGCCGGATGGATGGGAACGGATTGGTCTTCCGAGGTGGAAACCAACGCCGACGGGCAAGCCCGCTACGTGCCAAATGGCCTGCGGGTCATCGAAAGCCTTTTGCTGGCCCGCTTTCCTGCATCCGACATCGCTGTCTGCTATCCCGACCAGCTCGACCAGTACGTGGGCGAGGACACGCGGGTGATCGGAATCCACGCGCATAATCCGCTGGGCATCACTTTCGCCACCGATGTGTACGCCGGCTTGTGGGGATCCGCACAGGAGCCGATTAACGCCGCGGAGTTCCGGCGGCTGATCCTGCATCCGGCGATCGCCCGTCACCGGCATCACTTGAAAGTAATCGTGGGCGGGCCCGGCGCATGGCAATTGCAGCACAAGAACCTGCTGGACGAGTGGCGGATCGATTGTCTGGTGAACGGCGAAGCAGAAGAGGACGCGCCGGCGCTGTTCGAGGCGGCCTTGCGCGGCGAAACGCTGCCGCGCGTGGTCGATTGCGACAGTCCGAAGCTGGAGAGCATTCCCACCACACACCATCGCTCCACGCTCGGCGTTGTCGAAATCACCCGTGGGTGCGGGCGCGGTTGCCAGTTCTGTTCGGTCGCCTTGCGTGGCGGCAAGAGTATTCCGCTGGAGCAGATTCTCGAAAACGTGCGGCGCCAGGTGGCCGAGGGTGGAGACACCATCACGCTCACCACCGAAGATCTGTTTCTGTATGAGCAGGGCAAGAAATTCAAGACCAACCTGCCGGCGCTGAAGCGGCTGTTTGAGTCCGTGGCTGGGGTGCCGGGCGTCAAGCACGTGCAGATGACGCATGGCACCATCGCGCCGGTGGTGGTTCAGCCGGAAATCTGCGAAGAACTCGCTCCGGTGGTGGTGGGCAGAAGCATCAACCGTCATCCGGATTCGACGCATCCGGAGAATCGCTACGCCATGATGTTCATCGGTCTGGAGACGGGCTCCGTGCGCCTTTTCAAGCAGTTTATGAAGGGCAAGGGTTATCCGTTCCGCCCGGAGCAGTGGCCTGACGTGGTGCTGAAAGGCGTCGAAGTTATGAACAAACACAACTGGTTTCCCATGGCGACGTTCATCGTGGGACTGCCTGGAGAGACCAAGGAGGACACCAAGCAGTCGCTCGATCTGCTGCACGCGCTCAAGGGTTCCAAGATGTCCATCATCCCGACGCTGTTCGTACCGCTCGACGATACGCGTCTAGAGAGCAAGGAAAGCGCCAAGATCGCGAATCTAACGGATCTACAGTGGGAGTTTTTCTTCACTTGCTGGCGCTACAACATCGACTTCTTCCGCCGCGAGCGCAGCGTACAGTGGAAGTTCAACGCCGGCGTTCCGCTGTATTACTACATGCTGGGGCGAAAACTGCTCGGGCCCGAGGCGAAGAATGCGCTGTGGCGCTTCGCGCATTTTCCGGAATGGTGGATTTCGCGGAACACGTATCTCGATCTGCGCCGCGAGCCGAGGTACAAGACGCCGCAGGCCGTGGCGATTCCCACCGAACGCGCGGTGAGCGACCTGCTGCCGGTCCTCGGCTCCGAAATGCGCGGGGCCGGCGCGACCGTGAGCGGCGACTAGGGAACGTTCAGAGTCGCCCAAATGGCGTGGTGATCGGAGTAACGTGCCGGAAAGGTTCCGGAGTCCACCACGCTGACGCTTCGCACATACAGCCAGTCCAACTGTTGCCGCAGAAACGGGAAAGTCGGGGTTCCGTCGGCAAAAGGTGTCTGGAAGCCGATGCTGCCCATCGCCTTACGAACGCGCTCGGCATGGGAGTCCAAGGCCGGATACGGAAGGACGTTTCCCAGCCAGTGGAACCGGTTGGTGTTCAGGTCTCCACCGATCAGACCGGGCCGATCCGCTCCGGCAGCCGCGCGCAGTACGGGGTCGAGTTGCTCTACTCGCTCGGCGGGGTTGATGCGCGTATCCAGGTGAACGTTCCACAGGTGCAGGTCCGCAACGGGAGTGTGCACCACCGTCGAGAGCGTGAAGCGCTGCCGCGAGCGGAACTTCAGGTCGTAGGTCTTAAGCGGCGTGACCGCCGGTTCGCTCAGCGGAAAGCGACTGAGAATCGCCAGGCCTTGATCAAAGACTCCCGGCGCGGCGGGGTGGAAAGCGACGGAATAGCCGAGATCCCGGCCGACCTGCTCGGCCACGCTCGGCTCGTCCTTGCCGTGCACGACTTCCTGGAGCAAGAAGACGTCGACCGTTTCGCAAGGCGCCTTCTCCAGGTCCTCGCGGACCTTTCGGGCATCCGGCTCTTTCGCCAGGTTCAATGACACTACACACAATTGATCGGGGTGATTCGGTATCATGCGTCCTTTGCCGGCGGCGTCCGGCCAGGAAAGCGCGGCCGCGCCGACCAGGATCAGCACCGCAACCAAGCCAGTCTGTACAATGAGCCTCATGCCGCTCTCCCACTAGTGTAGGGGGTCCGAGTGGCCTCCGGCCGGGCGCACACCTTCCCCAAACCACGTAAACTGGCATTGTCCATCATGCCCAGCTCCCCGACCGGATCCCGAGACACGCGAGAGGAAGAATCCACCTCACGCCGCTGGCTGAAGCCCCGGGTGCCCCGGGACCAGCTTTACAAGCTGGCGCCGCCTTCTCCGCGGAAGACCAGGCTGGGACGGCTGGAGCGCGTGGATCGGTTGCGCCGTCTGCTGCGCGCCTGGTGGATGTGGCTGGGCCTCACCATCGTCCTGTTGCAAAGCGGCTATTGGTACATAGCCATCATCGCCGGGATCTTCTCGTTTGTGTTCTATCACACGTCCCCCGCCTATCACGCCGCGATTTACGCCGTGGAGCCGGACCTGGACACGACTTCGCTCGAGTTCCGGGAAACAATGGCGGGCATGACGGGGATGCCATGGGTCGACGGCAATCGCATCTCGATTTACAACAATGGCGACGAGTTTTATCCCGCCATGCTGGACGCGATCGAGTCGGCCCGCTACTCCATCACGATGGAGCAGTACATCTTCTGGCCCAGCGAAATCGGCCGCCGCTTCGCCGAGGCCTTTGCCGACAAGTCCCGCCGGGGGGTTCAGGTCAAACTGCTCGTGGATGCCGTCGGGTCATCCACGCTGGGAAGCGAAGTGTTGAAAATTCTGGAGGCGGGAGGATGCGAGCTGGCGTGGTTTCACCCGATCCACTGGTACACGCTCAATCTTGCAAACCACCGGACGCACCGCAAATCACTGATCATTGACGGCACGGTCGCCTTCACCGGGGGCGCCGGGATCGCCGACCAGTGGATCGGCGGGGCGCGCAACCCGTATGAGTGGCGGGACATTCAGATTTGCGTCGAGGGGCCGGCGGCCCTGGCACAACAATCCGGGTTTGCGGAGAACTGGCTGGTGACGACGGGGGAAGTGCTCTCCGGGCCTCGTTTCTTCCCGGTAGCTCGTCCGGCGGGCAACATTCAGGTTCAAACGATTCTGAGTTCGCCGCATCACGGAACAGGCGCCGCAGGAACCGCGACCGCCATCGCGTTACAGAGCGCCAGCAGATACATCTGGATCGCCAACCCTTACTTCATCCCGGATTTCCGCTACCTGGAGATGCTGGCTAACGCCGGCCGCCGGGGCGTGTCCGTCAAACTGCTGGTTGCCGGCAAGCATAGTGACACCTGGTGGGCCCGGCAGAACAGTATCCGTCTCTACGGCAAGCTGTTCAAGGCCGGCGTCGAGATCTATGAGTACCTGCCCACGATGCTGCACCAGAAGGTCATGATCGTGGACCGCGCCTGGGCCTCGATTGGAACGTCTAATTTCGACAACCGCTCCCTGGCCCTGAACGAGGAAACCAACGTGTGCTTTCACGACCGGGCTCTGATTGAAGAGCTGGAGGCCGCCTTCCTGGCGGACTTGGCCCGCTCGGAAAAAATCGAGGCGGCCGCGTGGCGCCGGCGGTCCCTGATGCAACGGGTGCAGGAACAGGTCGCCGCGTTAATCGAAGATCAGGTGTAAGGAAAACTTGCGCCCGCGTGCGGCGATCCGGCATATTGAAGTCAGGCGCGCTTCTGAACGCGCGCCGCAACGGAAGCCGTGCGCGCTAGTTTCTGGAATGCGAGGAGGGCCACGGTTTCCTGTGGCGCTGCTGCAGGCGCGTTCGACTGCGTACGGAAACGGGCCACCTATGGCGGACCAGATCCTGTTCCTCACCGAGTTGCTCGGCCTCAAGGTCTTCGACCTCAAGGGGCGCCGGATTGGTGTGGTCAAGGATGCCGCGCTGGTGCCGCTAGTCCACCCGGTTCGCGTAGACCGGTTCCTGATCGGCGGCGATGCGGCCTGGTTCACCATCCGCCACGATCAGGTGCGCTCGATTTCCCTGGACGGCATTTACCTGCGTGACGAAATCCTCACGCCGTACCACTCCGACGAGTATATGCTGCGGCTGGTGCGCGATTTGCTGGATCAGCAGATCATTGACGCGCACGGGCGTAAGGTGGTGAGGGTCACCGATCTGACGTTTCGCATCGCCGAGGAAAATGGCGGGCAGGTGCTGCTGGTGGACGATGTGGATATCGGCCTGCGCAGCATTTTCCGGCGCCTGGCGCAGGGCCTTCTGCCGCGCCGCTGGATCCGGCGCCTCCAGCAGCCCATCCCGCCCCACTCGATCCGCTGGGAGTTCTGCAATATTCTGGAGCCCGATCCGCAGCGCCGCCTGCGGTTGAACATTTCCGACGCGCTGCTCGAGAAGATGCATCCGGCCGATCTCGCCGATATCGTCGAAAACTTGAGTCCGGACGACCGGACGGCCATCTTCGAGCACATCGACAGCGAAGTGGCTGCCGAAACGCTGTCGGAAGTCGATCCGGACATCCAGGCGAGCATTCTGGAGTCTCTGGAAGCGGATATCGCCGCCGATATCGTTGAAGAAATGGCGCCCGACCAGGCGGCCGATGTGCTGGGCGATCTGGATGAGAAGGCCAGCGAGGAAATCCTGGAGGAGATGGAGAACGAGCCCCAGGAAGAGGTGCGAGAACTGCTCGAATTCCATGAACGCTCAGCCGGCGGGATGATGAACACCGAGTATTTGGCGCTACCGGATTCGGCCGCCGTCGCGGACGCCATTCAGGCGATGCGCGAAAATCCGGATCTGGTGGACACGCTACACACGATCTTTCTGGTGGACGATTCCGGAACGCTGCGCGGGTCGGTTCCCGTCTCGCGATTGTTCCTGCATGAGGGCTCGACGCCGCTCGCTTCGCTCGCGTTCGAGACGCGGGTCGAGGTGCCGGTGACCGAATCGCAGGACCGCGTGACCGAGCTCTTCGACAAATACAATCTGCTGGCGCTCCCGGTAGTGGATGAAGAAGGCAAGCTGGCCGGCGTCATCACGGTGGACGACATTATCAGCGTCCTGAGGCACCGCTGAATGGAGCCGCCGGGATCATGCTCAAGCGTTTCCGCTACCAACTGGCGGTGTTCTTTTCGGTCATCGGGCCGGGATTCATCACCGCGATCGTGGACAACGACGCCGGCGGCATCCTGACCTATTCGCAGGCCGGAGCCAAGTACGGCTACCTGCCGCTGTGGACCCTGCTGCCGATCACGCTCTTGCTGATCGTGACGCAGGAGATGTGCTCGCGGATGGGCGCCGTCACGGGCAAGGGTCTCTCCGATCTGATCCGCGAGGAGTTCGGCCTGCGCACGACCTTCACCGTCATGGCCGTGCTGGTCCTGGCCAATCTGACCAACGTGATGGCGAACTTCGCGGGCATCGCGACGTCTCTCGAATTGTTTGGCGTGTCGCGCTACGTCACCGTCCCGCTGGGCGCCGCGGCAGTGTGGTTGTTGATCGTCAAGGGCAACTACGCCTCCGTCGAGAAGGTGTTTTTGTTTTCCTGCGTGGTCTACGCGGCCTACATCGTCTCCGGCATCCTGGTGGAACCGAACTGGAAACAGGCGATGGTCGACAGCGTCCGCCCGGTCCTGCTGTTCGACGGCGGCTACATCACAATGCTGATCGGCATGGTGGGCACTTCCATCGCTCCCTGGATGCAGTTCTACTTGCAGGCCGCCGTGGTCGAAAAGGGCGTCACCGCCAAAGAGTACAAGCAGTCGCGGGTGGAAGTGATCGTGGGATGCATCGTCATGACCGTGATCGCGTTTTTCATCATCGTGGCGTGCGCCGGCGCGATTTACGCGGAACGGCCGCGCGACATCCAGAACGCCGCCGATGCGGCCCTGGCGTTGCGGCCTTTCGGGCCGTACGCCTATCTGCTGTTCGCCGCTGGATTGTTCAATGCGTCGCTGTTTGCCGCCTGCATTTTGCCGCTTTCGACCTCTTACTCGGTGTGCGAAGGGCTGGGGTTTGAATCCGGCGTGAACCGGCGCTTCCGCGAGGCTCCGATCTTCTATTGGCTGTTCACTTCCCTCATCGTCGTCGGCGCGGGCGTCGTGCTGATCCCGCGGTTTCCGCTGGTCCGGATGATTCTGCTGTCGCAGGTGATCAATGGCATGTTGCTTCCGTTCATCCTGATCTTCATGACGTTGCTGGTCAACAAACGGAATCTGATGCACGAATGGACGAATTCGCGCCTGTATAATCTGGTGGCGTGGGCCGCCGTGGCGTTGATGATCGGCCTCACAATGGCTTTGGTGGCCATCTCGATTCAGGATATGATGCGAGCATGAAGCGTTTCTGGCTGTGGGCGGCCCTCCTGCCGGCTCTGGTTGCCGCCGACCCTGCCGCGAGCGAGATGCGCCCGGCCATCGAGCGTTACAAGGCCGATCTCGATTCCCTGAACCGCACTTATCCGATCGCCGTCAGCGCTACGCGCCAGGCGCGGCTCAACCGTTTCCTGGACGAGCAGCAGGCCGCGCTCCGGCAGGTGGATTTCGAAAGACTGAGCCGCGACGGCCAGATCGACTACATCCTGCTGCGCAACGCCATGGAGCGCCTGCGCAGCGCGATCGCGCAGGAGGCGCGCCGCACCGCCGAGATCGAGCCCCTGATCCCTTTCTACAAAACGATCGTTGAGTTGGAAGAGGCGCGCCGCAGGATGCAGGCCATCGACCCGCCCGCAGTCGGGCAGAAGTTGGCGGATCTGTCGAAGGCGATTGACAGCGCGCGCAACGGCGCCGCGGCAGTCGGGGCTAAGCAGACCGTCGCGAACCGCGCCGCCGCCCGGCTGGACGAGCTCCGCACGGTGCTCAAGAACTGGTTTGAGTTTTACAAGGGTTACGATCCGATGTTTACCTGGTGGGCGTCGAACCCATACGCGAAACTGGACAAGCAGCTCGAAGACTACAGCAGGTATTTGCGTGAGACCCTCGCCGGGCTCACGCCAGGGTCGAATGCCATCCTGGGCGATCCCGTCGGGCGCGACGCGTTGATCGAGTATCTCGCTTACAACCTGATCGCGTACACGCCGGAGGAATTGCTGGCGCTCGCGCACAAGGAGCTGGCTTGGTGCGAGCAGGAGATGATCCGCGCCTCGCGCGAACTGGGGCACGGGGACGACTGGCGCCGCGCCCTCGAGTTCGTGAAAACGAAGTACGTGCAGCCGGGCCAGCAGCCCGCTCTCGTCCGCCGCCTGGCCGAGGAAGCGATCCAGTTCATCGAAAGCCGCAATTTGGTGACGATACCGCCGCTGGCGCGCGAGGACTGGTGGGAGGAGATGCTCTCGCCAGAGCGCCAGCTCACCAGCCCGTTTTTCCTGGGCGGCGACGTGATCCTGGTTGCGTTCCCCACCGACACGATGACCCAGGAACATAAGCTCATGACCATGCGCGGCAACAATGAGCATTTTTCGCGCTCCGTGGTATTCCACGAACTGATTCCCGGGCATCACCTGCAAGGGTTCATGCGCGAGCGCTACCGGCCCTACCGGAACCTGTTCGAAACGCCCTTCTGGAGCGAGGGCAACGCGTTCTACTGGGAACTGCTGCTGTGGGATCTGGGTTTCCCGCGCGGGCCGGAAGACCGCATCGGGATGCTGTTCTGGCACATGCACCGCGCCGCGCGCATCCTCTTTTCGCTCAGCTTCCACATGGAACAGATGACGGCCGAGCAAGCCGTGGATTTCCTGGTGGAGCGCGTGGGCTTCGAACGCTTCAACGCGGAAGCCGAAGTGCGGCGGTCCGTGGATGGATCTTATGAGCCGATCTATCAATCGGCCTACATGCTCGGCGCGCTGCAATTCTACGCGCTGCGCGAGGAACTCGTCGACAGCGGCAAGATGAGCTACCGGGAATTCCACGACGCCATTTTGCGGGAGAACAGCATCCCGGTCGATCTGATCCGCGCGGATCTGTTGGGATTGCCGTTGACGCGGGACTATAAGGCGGCGTGGCGGTTCTACGCGCTGCCCTGAGCCCGCCGCGGCCGCTTGCGAGCGGCCAGCCGTTTTCTACAGCCGCTCTTGCAGCAGCCGGTTCACCGCGGCCGGGTCGGCCTGGCCGCGCGAGGCCTTCATCACCTGGCCGACGAAGAATCCGAGCACCGTCGTCTTGCCGCTGCGGTACTGCTCGAGCTGTTTGGGATTGGCGGCGATCACATCTTCGATGATCTTCAGCAGAGCGCTTTCGTCGCTGATCTGGCCGAGCCCTTCGCGCGCGACGATCGCCTCCGGCGCCTCGCCCGAGGCGGCCATCTCCGGCAGCAGTTCCTTCGCGATCTTGCCGCTGATCTTGCCTTCGTGGATCATGGCAATCAGGCGGCCCAGTTTCTCGGCGCTCACGGGCGATCCGGTGATCTCTTTGCCTTCCGCCTTGAGCAGCGCGGCGAGATCGCCCATCACCCAGTTGGCCGCCGCGCGGGCATCGCCGCTGGCCACCGCGACGCGCTCGAAGTAGTCGGCCGTGGCGCGCTCGGCGGTCAGCACCTGCGCATCGTACTCGCGCAATCCGTACGTTTCGATAAAGCGGGCGCGGCGCGAGGCAGGCAGCTCCGGCGTGGCTTCGCGCAGGCGCGTGAGCCATTCCTCGCTGACGCGCAGCGGAACCAGGTCCGGCTCCGGGAAGTAGCGGTAGTCGTGGGCCTCTTCCTTGCTGCGCATCGGGATGGTTTCGCCGGTGGCGGGATTGAACAAACGCGTCTCCTGAGCCACCTTGCCGCCCGATTCGAGGATGCCGATCTGCCGCTCGATTTCCTGGTCCACGGCCATTTTGAGGAAGCGGAAGGAGTTGAGGTTCTTCACCTCGGCCTTGGTGCCGAATGTTTCCGCTCCCTTCAACCGCACGCTGACATTGGCGTCGCAGCGCAGATGGCCCTTTTCCATGTCGCAGGTGGAGACCTCGACGTACTGCAGAATCTGCTTCAGCGCCGTCAGATAGGCGTATGCTTCCCCGGCGCTGCGGATATCCGGTTCGCTGACGATTTCGATCAGCGGCGTGCCCGTGCGGTTCAGGTCGACATACGTGTAGCGGTCGGAGTCCTTGAAACCGTCGTGGATGCTCTTGCCGGCGTCATCTTCCATATGGAGGCGGGTGATGCCGATCCGCTTGCGAACGCCATCGGCTTCGATGTCGACGTGGCCGTGCTCGGCCAGCGGCTTATCATACTGCGAAATCTGGTAGCCCTTGGGCAGGTCCGGATAAAAGTAGTTCTTGCGCGCGAACACGGAGGTATGATTCACGCGGCAGTTCAGCGCGATCGCGGCCCGAATCGCGAGCTCCACCGCATGCCGGTTCAGCACGGGCAGCGCTCCAGGCAAGCCTAGGCAGACGGGACAAACGTTGGTGTTGGGAGCGGCTCCGAAACTGGTGGCGCAACCGCAGAAGATCTTCGTGCGCGTGGCAAGCTGCACGTGCACTTCGAGTCCGATGACCGGTTCATAGCGGGCGATCACGGCGGGGTCGATGGCGGCGGCGGTGGACATGTGAGTCCATTATAGCGAGCATGCCGTTCACGCCCGCAGCGGGCGGAAGAAAGCCCGGATGTCCTCGACCAGCAAATCCGGTTGTTCCAGGCAGGCGAATTGGCCGCCGCGGGGCATTTTCGTATAACGGGTCACGTTGTAGTAACGTTCCAGCGCCGCGCGCGGCGGATTTGAAGGGGGAATCTCTTTGGGGAACGAGGCGAAGCCGGTGGGCGTCTCGACCCGCCCCGCCGCGGGCGCCGGATCGTCCGCCACGCCGCGATAGATCCATTGCTCCGTGCCGGCGGTCCCGGTCACCAGGTACAGCATGACGTTGGTCAGGATTTGGTCTTTCGAGAAGGTCTGATCCAGGTCGTCGCCCGAATCGCTCCACACCTTGAATTTTTCGGCCATCCAGGCGGCGGTCCCGAGCGGGTTGTCGTGCAGCGCGAAGGAAACCGTCTGGGGTTTGTTCTGCTGCATGCCGAAGTAGTCGGACTCGCGCGCGAAATGCCGCGCCCGAGCGTAGCCATTCGCGGATCTCATCGGTCTGCCCGGCCTCGGGGATCACGACGCCGCCGGCGCCGTTCAAATGAACGCCGATCCCGGCCAGCCGTGTGTCGGGATCAGCGGCATGGCCTGAGCGCCTGCGCCCTTCACATGGTAGAGATGAATGTCGTATTCGCCCACGCGGCCTCGGAACTGCGGGTAACGCTTCAGGCTCGCTTCGGCTTTGCGCCAGTCCAGCTACTTCTTCCGGGTCTGCAGGCTATGATAGCCATAGTGTGCCCGGGCTTCGCGCAAGGTCTTCCCCTGGCGTACCATATCGCGAATGGCGTTCTCGACGGCGTCGATTTCTTCGGCCGCATCGAGGATGGCGTTTTCGTGTTCCTTGGGAAGAATGACCACGCCGTCGGCGTCGCCGCGCAGAAGGTCGCCCGGGGCGCAGCGCGCCTCGCCGATATTGACCACGCCTCCCATCGCCTCGACCTGTACGCGGTCCTTGCCGGTGCGCATCGAATAGCTGCGGCTGTAGATGGGATAGTGGAGCTGATAGGCCAGGGCCGTGTCGCGGCAGGCTCCGTCGATCACGGTTCCGCCGAGTTTGCGCTCGTGTGAGATCCAGGTGAGAATGTCGCCCCACACCGTTGCGTTCTCGCGCCCGCCGTTGTCGAGCACGATCACGCCGCCGGGCTCGACGTCGTCAATGTAGTCGCCGACCGTGCCCGCCGGTTTGCCACAAGGGCCGTAGAGAATCGTGAAGGCGCGGCCCGCCAGGCGGAAAGTGTGCGACAGCGGTTTGATGCCAAGGCATTGGCCGGCGATGCCCAGACGGTCCATGGCGTCGCTCAGGGCGGTGGTGTCCAGGCGTGAGGCACGCTGTACGTTTACATCAGTTGGCATGAGAAGTCTACCTTTTTAGCATGTGCTCGTAACTGGCGCCCATCACCTGGCCGATGGGCTTGCCTTCGCGCAGCGCCTGCGCCATGGCGTTCTCGCGCGCGACGATCGTCTCGGCGGCCTCCACGACGCGCGCGATGTCGGCCTGCGCGATGAAGGCTACGCCGCTGGCGTCGGCGATCACGTAGTCGCCAGGCGTCACGGTGACGTCGCCCATTTGGATCGGTTCGCCGGTGGAAACCTCGACGATGCGCCCCCGCGCGGTGCGGGCCGTAGCGTTGCGCGCGAAAACCGGAAAGCGGAGCTGGCGGCATTCATCGATGTCGCGCACGGGTCCGTCAACAATGACGCCGGCGACTTGCCGCGCCAGAGCTCCGATGGTCAGGTTGCCGCCCCAGGAAGCGGCGTCGACTCCGGTGCGCTGCTCGACGCAGATGATGTCGCCGGGAGAGGCCGCCTCGATCGCGGCGGTGCACAGATGGCGCGTGTTGGTTCGTCCCTCCGCACGGTCAAGTCTGACGGTGAGGACGCGGCCGGCGATGCGCTGATCCGTCGACAGGCGCTGGATGCCGGTGACCGAGCTCGGAAGGCCGAGTTTATCCAGCGCGTCCGAGACGGCGCAGGAGTCCATTTGGAGAAGGCGGGGAACAAAGCGGTCCATGGAAAATCATCGCTCCGGCCGCCAGCGGGAAAAGCGGCGCTCGAGGCGCTCGGCGAGCCAGGTGAGCACGATCCCTGAAAACGCGATGATGATCACCCCGACAAACAGCGTGTCGGTCGCGAACGTCTGGCCGCCGTAGGCCACCATGAAGCCGACACCCTGGCTGCCGCCGAACATTTCGCCGACCACCACGCCGATCAGGCCCAGCGCCACCCCCTGGCGCACGCCGGTGAGGATGAACGGCACCGAGCCCGGGATCGCGACGGTCTTGAAAATCTGCCAGTCCGTGGCGCAGAAGGAGCGCGCGGCGCGCAGCAAATCGCGGTCGATGGCGCGCATGCCGCCGACCGTGTTCACCAGCACCGGGAAGAAGGCCGAGATAAAGACGATGAAAATCTTCGACAAGGGACCCACGCCAAACCAAATAATGATCAGCGGAATCATGGCGATGCGGGGCGTGGCGTACAGGGCGTTCAAGAACGGGTCGAGCACCAGGCGAACGCTGCGGTACCAGCCGATGATGATGCCCAACACGACACCGGCCAGGACCGCGGCGCCAAAGCCGGCCGCGAAGTTGATCCCGCTATACGCGATATCGGCTTTCAGATTGCCCTTGGTCCAGGCGTAGCCGAATTGCTTGGCGATGGCCGAAGGGCCGCTGAAGAACAGCGGTGAAATCATGCCGGCCTGCCAGGCCCATTCCCACAGCGCCAGCACGAGCAACATCGAACCGCCGCCCAGAATCAGCGCGTCGTTCCTTTGATAGAAGCTTTGTCTGGGTCGGCCGGGGGTCATTCGCGGCAGCGGACCAGGGTGGCCTTGCGCGGCGGCGTGCGACGCTGCCACCGGTTCTGTGTCGATCGGTTCCATCAGTTCTCCGTGAGCACCATACCCAGGCGCCCGGACTCTTCTTCAATCAATTGCCAGATCGAATCTTCAATTTCCAGAAATTTGGGATCCCGCTTCAGCGCCAGCGTGCGCGGCCGGCCGAACGGAATATCAAAGACGCGCTTCACACGGCCCGGACGCGCGCTCATCACAGCCACGCGGTCGGCCAGGTACACCGCCTCGTTGATCTGATGCGTGATGAAAAGCACGGTCTTGCGCGCCTGCGCCCAAATCTTCAGCAGCTCGGCCTGCATGAACTCGCGGGTCTGCGCATCCAGCGCGGCGAACGGCTCGTCCATCAGCAGCACCACGGGATCCGAAGCGAGCGCGCGAGCCAAGTTCACGCGCTGCTGCATGCCGCCCGAAAGCTCGTTCGGGTAGTGTTTCTCGAATCCGGTAAGGCCGACCAACTTCAGAAAATGATCCGCGCGCTCCTGCATCGTGGATTCGTCGAAGCGGCGCTGCATTTCCATGCCGTAGCGCACGTTTCCGGCGATCGTTCGCCAGGGCAGCAAGCTCGAATGTTGAAACACCACCGACCGGTCGACGCCCGGGCCGCTGATTTTTTCCCCATCGATGAACACCGCGCCGTCCTCGTACGGCAGCAATCCGGCGACGATGTTCAGTAGCGACGTCTTGCCGCAACCGCTGGGTCCCACGATGGCGAGGAACTCGCCCTCGTTCACGCCGAGCGAAACATTGTCGAGCGCGAGCACGTTAGTGCCTTCGCGTTCCATCCAGTAGTGTTTCGTCAGGTTGCGGATTTCCAGTTTCAACATTACTTCCCGCGCCTTACTTGCCGAAAGCCAGCGCGGCCTTGCGCTCCTGTTCCGCTTTAATACTATCGCCGAACAACCCGGTGAAGAAGCCTTCCTTGACCAGCTTGTCCACCACGCTGTTGTCGATCACCTGCTTGAAATCGTAGCTTCGCATCTGCTCGGCCACCTGCGGATCGGACTGCTGATCCAGAACCGCTTTCACGGCCCCGGCCAGCACGTACGGGACGCGCTCGAAGGCCTGCGGCCTGGCGTAGAGATCGTAAATCCGGTCGACGTCTTCCGGCGCGGCTTCCGGATCGTATTTCTTGTAGGCTTCCACGGCCTTGGCCTTGTCTTCATAGAAGACCTTGATGGCCTCGGCGTGGGCCTTGATCAGATTCGCGGCGAGCGTGGGGTCGGCCTGGGTGTCGCGCTTGGCGACCAGGTACGCCGTGGAGGCAAAGATGTCCTCGCGCTCGGCCAGGTTGACCAAGGTCGTGTAGTCCTTCTCCATCTTGAAATAGGCGGGCGCGGTGAGCAGCGTGGCGTCGACGCGTCCGCTGGTGAGCGCCGCGGCGCGAGCGCCGACACCGGCTCCGCCTGCGGAAATCCATTCCACGTCGCGCGGCGTCAGGCCCGCTTGCGCGAGGATCGTCACGATGTAGCCGTAGGGTGCGTCGCCCACCTGGCTGACGGCGATCTTTTTCCCCTTGAGCCCCTTCACATCCTTGATTTCCTTCTTCGCCATGAGGGCGAAGGTGCCGCGGTTGAGCGAGCTGCCGATCAGCAACATCGAGCCGTCCTTGGAGGCGGCCTGCATCATCTGCTCCAGCGACGAGTTCACCATCTGCGCCTGCCCGCTGGTCAGCATCGCGACGCCGGTGGGATGCGCGCCGAAGCTCAGTTCCACGTCCAGGCCGTATTTGGCGTACAGGCCGGCTTCCTTGGCGATGAACAGTGGAAACTGCGAGCCGCTCTTATTGGGATAGTTGATCGTGATCTTTTTGATCTGTTGCGCGGGCGGCCGGCTGGCGCAACTGAACGCCACAACCGGCGCCGCAATCAGCAACAGGAAACGAAGCCGGAACCTCATGATGCGCACTCCTGGATCTTAAACAGTTTGCGAGCGTTGTCCTCGAAGATGGCCTTTTTGTCGGCGGCGCTCAGCCAGTCGAAATCTTCAATTAGGTAACGCGTTTCGTCCATCCACTTGCCGGTGCGCGGGTCCTTCACGGTGCCGACGCCGGGCCGCTCAGTGCCAAACAGGCAGCGGTCGACTCCGACGGTCTTGATCAGCAGTTCCAAGGCGTTTTTCGTGTACAGCACGGTGTCGTAATAGAGATTGCGCATCTTTTCGGAGAAGCGCGGGCCGGGCTGCCGCAACGAGCTCGCCTCGAAACGGCCCAGGTGATACGGGATCGCGCCGCCGCCGTGCGACACCAGGACCTTCAGCGTTGGAAAATCCTTGAAGACGTTCGAGTTCAGCAGCGAGACGACGGCGATGCTTTCCTCGTTGATGAAGTGCAGCGAGTAGGTGAGGCGATCGGCGCGGCAACCGGCCGAATGGATGTGCGCGGGGATGTCCAATTCGCACAATTTTTCGTAGAGCGGATACCAGAAGCGGTCGCCCAGGCCAGGCATGTCGGTGGACGTGCATTCGCTCGGGTCGGGATTCAGCAGGCATCCGATGAATCCATCTTCCTTGACGCATTTTTCCAGGTATGGCAGGACTTCCTTCGGGCTGACGCCGGGGCTCTGCGGCAGCCCGCACACGCCGCGAAACGTGTCCGGGTACATCTTCACCTGGCGGGCGATGATGTCATTGGTTTCTTCGATGAACCAGCGGACCACTTTCGGGTTCTCGCTGTGCATCATCTGATACGGACGCGGCGAGATGATCTGGATGTCCGTGCCGACTTCCTTCAACTGATCCAGGTGCGAGGAGCCGCCGAAAACCGGCTTGTGCAGGGCCTCGCGGATGTCGTCGTCGCTGGCGCCGTGCTTGCCGCGGCCGTGCGCGCCTCGATGGGACAGGATCTGGGCTTTGTAAACGTACAGATGGTCCGGCGCGGTAACGTGGCCGTGACAGTCGATGATCATGCAGGACTCCGTTTCAGGATGAAAAAGGCTGCTCGTACATGATAGCGAACTCGCTGGCGCAGGCTATCTGGCCGTTTGGCGGAGGGCGCGGTATCCGCTGCCCGCGATCCCCGGATGGAAGGTCTGGAAAGACCCATTCCCCGCCCCGGAATCCGGGCTATGGACCCAATGCTCGCCACAACCGATAATATGGATGGTAGGGAGCGTTTTGGAAAAGGAGGGCGCTTGGGGCTTGCGGCTCTGCTTGTGCGGATCGGCCAGCGTGTACGGGAGCATGTCGCTAACGGACGCCTGGCGATGCCGGGCGCGGCTCCCGCGCGCGACGCGATCGCGCTTTGCAAGGAACTCCTGTCCTCGCGCGGCGATGTCGTGGGCGGCAAGCTCGCCAGCGATGTGATTGCGGCCTACCAGGCGCTGGATGAATCCGCGCGCGCGGCCTTCTTTGACCGCCTGGCCAAGGAGTTTTCGCCCGACCCGCAAAAAGTGGGCGCGGCCGGCGAAGCCTACCGTCGTGACCCCTCGCCCGCCAATCTGACGCGCTTGCAGGAAGCCGTGGAAGCCCCGCGGCGCGAACTGTTCCGGCGCATGATTCTCGCGCCCAACGGTCTGGACGCCTTGGTGAAAATGCGCGCCCGGTTGCTCGCCGACCGCGGGCGCAATCTCCTGTGGACTCCCATCGCCGCCGATCTCGCCTACTTGCTCACCAACTGGTTTAACCGCGGGTTCCTCACCCTGCGCCGCATCGACTGGAACAGCTCCGCGACTGTGCTTGAGAAGCTGATTCAGTATGAAGCCGTGCATCAGATCCAGGGCTGGCATGACCTGCGGCGGCGCCTGGAAAAGGACCGCCGTTGCTACGGCTACTTCCATCCGGCCATGCCCGATGAACCCGTGATCTTCATCGAAGCCGCGCTCACCGAGGGGATGAGCGATAAGATTCAGCCCCTGCTGGACCCGGCCTCTCCGGTGTTGCCTCCGGAGCGCGCCGACACCGCGATCTTCTATTCGATCACCAACTGTCAGGACGGCCTGCGGGGAGTGCCCTTTGGCAGTTTCTTGGTCAAGCAGGTGGCCGAAGATCTGGGCCGGGAGTTCCCGGGGCTGCGGCGGTTCGCAACCCTGTCGCCGGTCCCCGGGTTCCGCGCATGGCTGGAAACGCAGCCGGGATTCCGGGATGGCCCGGGCGACCTGAACGCGCCCGGCACGGAAGAACGCCTTACGGCATTATGCGCGCGCTACCTGCTGCACGCCAAGCAGGGAGAGGAGCCGCTCGATCCAGTGGCCCGCTTCCATTTGCGCAACGGAGCCCGGCTGGAGCGGATCAACTGGATGGCGAACCCCTCGCCCGAGGGAATCGCGAAGTCCGCCGGACTCATGGTGAACTACGTGTACCGCCTGAATGAAATGGAAGGCAACCACGAGCTCTACACGCGGCACTACAAGGTCGCCTCGACCTGGCAGATCGAGAGCCTCGCGAAACGCGCGGCGCCGGGCGCCCCAGCGCTATAAAATTCCAAAGCGTAGAATCTTTAGAGGAATATGCCGGCGCTGCCGGCGGAAAGCGTAGCTTGACATCCAGGGTGCGGCAATGAAACTCTTCGCAGTTCTTGCGGCGATCAGCGCCGCCGCTTGGGGCCAGTGGCCCGATTACAAGTTAGCCGGTGCGCCGCGCCTGCCGGATGGGAGCATCGACCTTACCGCGCCGGCGCCGCGCGCCGCCGGCGGACACCCCGATCTGTCCGGGATTTGGGATCGCGGTATGCCCGCCGGGGCCGTGGCGCGGCTCGCTCCACCGCTTCCTCCGGGTGGCGCCGGCTTTGGCGCGCCTCCCGCTCCCGGGCCGCGGCCGTTCCAGAATCTGCCCTCGATGTTCCCCGGCCAGGGGCTGCCGATGCTGCCGTGGGCGGTTGAGCTCCGGCGGGAACGCCTTGAAAACAACAGCAAGGATCACCCCGACGCACACTGCCTGCCTCTGCACCCGGTGCAGCTTCACTTCCATCCGCAGCCGCGCAAGATCATTCAAACGCCCGGCGTAATCGTCATCATCTATGAATCCAACGGCGGCCTGCGCCAGATCTTCACCGATGGCCGCCCGCTGCCTCCGGAAGACGCGCAGCCGACCTGGTACGGATACTCGGTCGGCAGATGGGAAGAGGACACGCTGGTTGTCGAGACGCGCGGTTTCCGCGAGTTGATGTGGATTGACGAGGAGGGGACGCCCGGGACCGACGCCCTCCGGCTGACCGAGCGCATCCGCCGCCTGAACTACGGAACGCTCGAGATCCAGGTCACGGTCGAGGATCCGAAAACGTTCACGCGGCCCTGGAGCGTGACGCTGAATCAGCGCCTGATGCCGGACACCGAGTTGATCGAGTTCATCTGCGCTGAAAACAACCGCAGCGAACAGCACCTGGTCGGAAAGCAGTAAGACCTGGCGGCGTTACTGCACCCTGCGCCCCTCGGTGTCCCAATCTTCGACCGCGCCAAACTCCGCCAGGATACCGCGGATCTTCTCTCTGTCACCCACGGCGACGATTACCAGGTGATCCACTGGGACATACTTGCGCGCCACGCGCTGCACGTCTTCGGCCGTCACCGCGGCGATCTTTTCCGGGTACGTGTCCCAGTAATCGGCAGGGAATCCATACTCCTTGATCTGTGTGGCGTTGGAAAGCGCCACGGCCGGATTTTCCGTGCTCAGCGCGAAGCTCGCCACGAGTGCTCGCTTAGCGGCTGCCAGTTCATCGGCGGGAACCGGACGGTCGCGAATATCGGCGAAGTCGCGCAGGATTTCTTTGAGCGCTTCGCCCGTCACCTCCGTGCGTACTGAAGTCTGCACGGCGAAATGATTGAGGTAACGCGTAGC
>CAZTKA010000048.1:0-22660 GCA_964614015.1 uncultured Bordetella sp.
GAGTTCCACTCGAACACGCTGGTCGAACAGTTCCGGCGGTCGGTCGAGGCGGCCGTCCGCGAAGGCCGCATCGGCTACGAGGAGTCCGGCGCGCTGCTCAAGTTCTACGAAGAAGGCCTGGGCGGGTACACCTACTTGGAGCAATAAATCCGCGGCCAGGCGCCGTTGGAAGAATAGCCGTTACTTCACGAACCTCCCGATCGCCCCCATCGGTCCGACTGCCCACCCGGCTCCATCCGCCGCGAAGCTCACCGCGTTGTAGGCCGCCGTGTCGAAGGTTCGCCACGTTGCGCCTCCGTCGCTTGACACATCCGAGCCCGTCGTTCCCACCGCGATCCACATTCCGGCAGCATACGTAACCGCCGAACGATACCCGGGCGGCCCATTCGCCGGCACGCCCCAACTCCGGCCGCCATCCTGGGTGAGGATCACGTTCGCCGCGTTGCTCTCGGGCTTCATGGAATCGCCGCCCACCGCGATCCCGTGCGTGCGGTCCGCGAAGGCGATCGAAAACAGGCCCGCGCCCTCGGAAGCCGGCCGCAGCGCCGTGCGCCGGGCCTCCCATGTGGCTCCGCCATCTTCGGTGTGGAAGACGCGCCCTCCACCGGTGCCGCCCGACACGAACCAGGCTTCCCGCGTGCCGCGTGTGAACAGAGCCGTGCCGCTCGCCGCAAACGCCGCTTCGCCTTTGTCCGCCTTCGGACCTTCCTGCGTTTTCCACGTCGCGCCGCCGTCGGCGGTCGTCAGAATCGTGAAGCGCTCCTGCACCGGATCGCCGAGTAAGATTCCGTGTTGCGCATCCCAAAAAGAAATCGCGTCCCAGAATCCGTCCGGTTCCAGATTCACCTTCGCTAGAGTCCAGCTCCCGCCGCCGTCGGTGGTTTTGTACAAACGCGACAGCCGCCCTGCGCCCGAGCTCAGGGCCCACACCTCGCGCTCGCTCAACGCTTCGATGTCGCGGAAATCCGCATCGGCCTGACCCGGAGGACTCACGTTTTCCCAGTGCGCCCCGCCATCGGTTGTCTTGAGGATGACGCCCTGCGTTCCGCCCGCATACGCGACACGTGCGCTCACGGCGCTGATGCCGCGCAGTCCCGCCATGCTTCCGCTGTGCTGCGGGCGCCACGACTGGGCCAGAACCAGCGGGCCGAACAAGACCCACACTCGCCACATACGCCCAATTGTAGCCCCCGCGGCTGCGATATGGTGTCAGAGTGGACTTTCCGCGGGTACTCAACAATCCTCGCGCCGCCCTCGTGGTTTTTTCCTTAGCGTTTCTCCCGGCTGCCTACTGGTTTTGGCAGGCGCGCCACCTGGAGCATCTGGGATATTTCCACGACGACGGAATGTATTTGCTCGGCGCGAAAACGCTGGCCGAAAGCGGGGCATACCGGATTCCGAACCTGCCTGAGACACCGGCCCAAACGAAGTATCCGCCGCTGTTTCCTCTGCTGCTGTCGCTGGTGTGGCGGTGGGATCCCGGCTTTCCGGAAAACCTCCCGTGGATGCTGCTCGCCACCTGGCTGATGCTGCCGTTCAACGCATGGCTGATGGTCCGCCTGCTCGAATCCTGGGGTTGTACGCGCAGCCGCGCGCTGTGTGTCACCGCCTGGACGATTTTGAATCCCTACATCGTCTTCTTCAGCGTCAATTTGATGGCGGAGTTAATGGTGAGTATTTTGACCGCGGGCTGCCTGCTGGCAGCGCAGCGCGCCACCAGGGCAAGCGGCGGGGCAGTAGCCGGGATTCTGGCCGGCGCCGCGTACCTGACGAAAACGGCGGCGTTGCCGCTGCTGGCCGCGGTGCCGGTATGCTTGGCCTGGAAGCGCCGCTGGCGCGTGGCTGCGGCGGTGGCGGTACCGGGTTTGCTCGCCCTCGGTGCATGGAACCTATGGGCCTCCATGCATCGGATGTCCCCCCGGGACGCGGTTGAAACCTACTATCTGAGTTATCTCGGTGACTTTTTCTATGATTTCCGCGTTTCCGATCTCCCGCTGATCGTGCGGGTGAACGTATCGGCAATCCTGGCGTCCGCTGGCAATTTGCTGGTGCCGAATGTCGTGGATTTTCCCGTCCTCGGTTCAAACTTCTCCCGGTTGCTTGGCATTTTCGCCATCGCCGGCATCGTGCGGCAGGCGCGACGATCGGCCATGCAGATGGCCCTCGGGTTCGCGATCGGCTACGCAGTCCTGATAATTGCCTGGATTTATCCCCCGAATGAGCGTTTTCTTATACCGCTGGTTCCCCTGATCGCTTTCGGCGCCCAGGCCGAATTGACCCATTTGCTCCGGCTGCTCCGCGCCTCCTGGCAGACCGGCAAAAGGGATCAGCGGATCGCCGTGGGCGTATTCGGAACCGTGATGTTCGCCACGGCCGGATGGGCAGCCGCCATGATCGCGGCCGGGCACCTCGTTCTGTTGCCTGCTACGCTGCAACGCAACCGGCGGCAAGCTGAGAGCAATCTGCGGGTCTACGAGTGGATTCGCGCGAACGTCCCGGAAGGCGGGCGAGTCATGGCTGACCACGACGCTGCGTTATTTCTTTACACAGGCCGTTCGGCGATTCGCCCGCCGACTTTCCCAAAGCTGTTTTACCGCCAGGACGGACCAAGCGTACGAAAGGAAATGGAGATGCTGCCCCGATGGGCCCGGAGTCGCGCGATCGAATACTGGCTAATCGCCGAAACCGACTTGGACGACGATCCGTTCCTTCAGCGAAACGTGGATTTTGACAAGCTGACCGCCGGGCCGCCGTTTCGCTTGCTGTTCCAGGCGCCGATGGCGCGGCTGTATCAGATCGAGTGACCTACAATGAACTTGTGGACCCCCACCGCCACGAGCGCGTCACCGAAAGCCTGCGCGAGGAACTCGAGGAGCTGATCAACTACGAACTCTCCGATCCCCGTATCGGCGGCGTGACCATCACCGAAACCCTGGTTTCGCCGGATTATCGCCACGCCCACATCCGCCTGGCGTTGCAGGGCACGCCCGAGGAACAGGAACGCACGCTGGAAGGCATCGAACACGCCAAGTCTTTCTTAAGGCATCAGTTGGCGGACCGGCTCGAGCTCTTTCGCACGCCTGATCTGCATTTTGAACCCGACCTGCCTGCCGGTCTGGCAGCCAAGGCGCCGCAAATCCTCAGGAGAATTCGCAAGGGCCGCGGAAAATCCTAAAAAAGCGCGATTTCCGTCAGTCCGGTGTGTTAGGTTGGTGAAAGCACCGGCGTTTCTGCCAACCCCGAACTTTAGGAGTAAGTTGAGATTTGATGCGACCGGCTCCCATGACCAGCCGTTTCCTTGATGCCTGCCGCCGCCGGCCGACGGATGTTCGTCCGGTGTGGTTTATGCGGCAGGCCGGCCGTTACATGAAGCAGTATCGGGACATTCGCTCGCAGCACAGCATTCTTGAAATCTGCAAGCGCCCGGATCTGGCCGCCCAGGTGACGCTGCAGCCGGTGGAGATCCTGGACGTGGACGCCGCGATCATCTTCGCGGACCTGCTGCTGCCTGTCGAGCCGATGGGCCTGAAGCTGCGCTTCGCCGCCGGCGAAGGTCCGGTGATCGACAATCCCGTGCGGACCTCGAACGACATCGATAGCCTCTCGATTTCGAACACCGACGAACTGGGCTACGTCGGGGAAACGATCCAGCGCGTTACCACGGCGCTGGCCGGGCGCGTGCCCGTCATCGGATTCGTGGGCGCTCCGTTCACCATGGCCAGTTACATGATCGAAGGCGGGCCGTCGCGCAATTTTCTCCGCACCAAGCAGATGATGTACCACGACGAAACGCTGTGGCGGCGCCTGATGGGCAAGCTGGTGGACGTCTTGGGAGGATTCGGCATCTTGCAGGCCTCGGCCGGCGCACGCGCGATTCAGGTTTTCGACAGTTGGGTAGGCACGCTGGGCCCCGATGATTACGTGCGCTATGTGGCTCCGTACTCGCGGGCGTTGATCGAGCGCATCCGCTCGGCCAGCGTCCCCGTGATTCACTTCGGCACGGGCGCGGCGGGGTTTTTCAAGGAACTGCACGCGGCGGGCGGCGATGTGATGGGCGTCGACTGGCGCATTAACATCGACCAGGCGTGGATGGACATCAGCTACCGCTCGGCCGTGCAGGGCAATCTGGATCCGGCCGTGCTCTTCGCGCCCCTGCCGGAGCTGCGGATGCGCGTGCACGAGCTGCTGAAACGCACCGGCTCGCGCCCGGGACACATCTTCAACCTGGGGCACGGCATCCTGCCCGAGACTCCGGTCGAAAACGTGAAGGCGTGCGTGGAAATCGTGCGCGAGTTCAAGTTATAGACGCCGGACGCCGGACGGCAGCGCCTTATGAGTAACGCGCCGGTGATCGTGATTGGGGGGGGCATTGCAGGGCTGGCAGCCGCCCACGATCTCGCCAAGGCGGGCGTTCCGCACACGCTGATTGAGAAGCGGCCGCGGCTGGGCGGGGTGATCGAGACGCGCTCCTGGGATGGCTGCGTGCTCGAGTGCGGTCCCGACAGTTTCATTTCGCAGAAACCTGAGGCGCTGGCGCTGATCCAGGAAGTGGGCCTGGGCGATCAGGTGATCGGCTCGAATGACGCCGGGCGCGTCACCTACATTCTGCGCCGCGGGCGGCTTACGCGGTTGCCCGAAGGCGCCACCATGTTCGTCCCCACGCGGCCGGGCCCCATGCTGGCGTCACCCCTCGTGGGCTGGCGCACGAAGATCCGCATGGGGCTCGAGCTGCTGCGCAGGCCGGCTGCGAACCCCGACCGCAGCGTGGCCGAGTTCGTCACCGATCACTTCGGGCGGGAAACCCTGGACTATCTGGCGGAGCCGCTGCTTGCGGGCGTCTACGGCGGAGACCCCGCGCAGTTGAGCGCCGCCAGCGTCCTGCCGCGCTTCGTCGAGATGGAGCGCACCCACGGCAGCCTGGTGCGCGCGCTGATGAAAGTGCGTCCGGCCGAAAGCGGCGTCCCGTTGTTTCGATCCCTCAAAGGCGGACTGGGCTGCCTGGTGGATCGCCTGGCCGCGAGCGCCAATGTCCTGCATGGCGAGGCGGAAGCGCTGGAGCGCGCACGCGACGGATTCCGCGTGCGCGTGAACGGCGATTGGATGGAAGCCGCGCACGTCATCCTGGCGTGTCCGGCGTGGGCGGCCGCGAAACTGGCGGTGCGGCTCGACGGCGCGCTCGCCGGATTGCTGGAGCAGGTTCCCTACACATCTTCGGCGATCGTGTCGCTGATCTATCGCGACCAGGAGTTCGACGGACAGCGCGCCGGCACAGGTTTTCTGGTGCCGCGCGTCGAGCGGCGCAAACTGATGGCGTGCACCTTCGTCGGCATGAAGTTTTCGCACCGCGTTCCGGAAGGCAAGCTGACCTTGCGCTGTTTCTTCGGCGGGGCGGGCAATGACGCCGTGGTCGGGGAATCCGACCACGCGCTGACCGGCGCGGCGCGCCAGGAACTGCGGCGCATTCTCGGGTTGACCGCGGCGCCGGTGTTCACAAACGTCGCGCGCTGGTCGCGCTCGATGGCGCAGTACACCGTGGGGCACGCTGCGCGGTTGAGGGAAATCGAAGGCCGCACGGCCTCGATTCCGGGGCTGCACCTGGCCGGCAACGCCTACGCCGGCATCGGCATTCCGGACTGTATCCGCATGGGCCGCGCGGCGGCGAAGAAAATCCTACAATGAACTTCGTGCGACGGATTACGGCTATGGCGGCTTGGCTGGGACTCGGCGCTGTGATCGCCGCGCAAGCGCCTTCCGACAACGTGGAAAACGGCAGGAAATTGTACGAGCAGTTCGGCTGCTACACGTGCCACGGGCGCCTGGGTCAAGGTTCGGCCGCGGGACCACGCCTGGGCCCGCGCCCGGTCGCCGAGGCCGCGCTGATCGCTTATGTCCGCAAGCCCTCGGGCCAGATGCCGCCGTTCACGGAGAAAGTGATTTCGGATGCGCAGTTGAGCGATATCCGCGCGTATCTGGCTTCGGTGCCGGAACCTGCCAGGGAGATTCCGCTGCTGCAGCAGTGAGAATGGCGGGACGGAAAGTCTCGTGCGGGCTGCGAGCCTGCCCCGCGCGCCACGGCTGGCGCGGCGTCATACTAATGAGGTGACGGATTACGATCACGAACTGGCGCAGATCGTCGCCGAGCTCAACCGCGCCGCCCCCGGCGGCGCGCCGCGCGAAGCGCCGCGGAGCGTGTGGCCGCACGAAGCGGCGGCAGTCGATGCTTCCTCATCGCTCGATCAGTTGCTGGTGCACGCGGTGGAGCGCGGAGCCTCTGACTTGCTGGTGATCGCGGGCGCGACAGTCACGCTGCGCGTGGGCGGAGCGCTCTCGCCCGCCGCGGGCCCGCCGCTGAGCCCGGAGCAGACACGCGCCCTGCTGCTGCCGCTGCTCACCTTGCCGCAGCACCAGGAACTGACGCGCAACAAGTCGGTCGACCTGTGTTTCAGCCGCGAAGGGATCGGCCGCTTCCGCGCCAATATCCATCACCAGCGCGGGACGCTCTCCGGAAGCTTCCGCCTGCTGCCGGAAAGGATTCCCACGCTTGAATCGCTGCGCCTGCCCTTGACGCTGCGCAAGCTCGCCGAGGCGCGGCAGGGGCTGGTGCTGCTCACCGGGCCCACGGGCTGCGGCAAGAGCTCGACGCTGGCGGCGCTGGTCGATCTGATCAACACGCACCGGCGTCATCACGTGGTCACCATTGAAGACCCCATCGAATTCGTGCACGCCAACCGCAGCTCGATCATCGAGCAAATTGAGGTGGGCCGTGACGCCCGCGATTTCGCCTCCAGCCTGCGCAGCATCCTGCGCCAGAATCCCGATGTGATCCTGGTGGGCGAAATGCGCGATCCCGAGACGATCGCGACCGTGCTGACCGCGGCCGAGACCGGACACCTGGTGCTTTCGACGCTGCACACCAACGACGCCTCCCAGGCGGTCTCAAGGATCCTCGATTCGTTTCCTTCCGCCAACCAGCCGCAAATCCGGCAGCAGTTATCGCTGGCGCTGCTGGCCGTGGTGGCGCAGCAGTTGATTCCGTCGCTCGACGGACGGCGGCTGCCGGCGGTCGAGATTCTGATGGCCTCCAGCGGCGTGCGCAATCTCATCCGCCGCGGCGAGGATCACCAGATCTACACGGCAATTTCGACCGGACGCAACGCCGGGATGATCACCATGGAGCAGTCGCTCGCCGAGCTCGTAGGCGCGGGCCGGATCAGCCGGGAAACCGCGCTGGCGCACTGTTTCCGGCCGCAGGACTTCGAGCGGTACTTGCAGGATTGAGCGCTGCCGAATGCTCAGAACGACAGCGTGAACAAAAACTCCAACTGGCTGGAACGCGTCCGCCCGTGCACGGAATCGAAGGGCTTGTTGAACCAGTAGGTGTAGCGCACTTCGGGGATCGCGCGGATACCGAAATCGTCGATCAACTGCCCGCCCACGCCGATCGTCCCGCCCAAGCTCTTCTTCCTGTATTCGAGATCAATCGTGTCCTGGAAGCGCGGGCCCTTGGGCGGCACCACGTCGCGCGTGGTGCGGACCTTTTGCGTCAGGCGCATGGTCGGGCCTCCTTGGAAGAACCAGCGCCCGCCGCCCTCGTGCCGGTCTTTGGTGTAATAGCGCGCCAGCACGGGAATGTCGATAAAACGGCCGGTCGTATCCTCGTTGATGTCGAAGCGCGCGCGCTCGTCCAGAAGCGTGCTGGAGTTGTCCACGCCTTCGTACCGCTGGATGAAAGCATGAAACGCCATGCTGCGATACATCGGATGCACCAGAACCGCCCAGCGCTCGTTCAGCGCCACTTGCGCCAGGACTCCAAACCCCACGCGGTTGCTCTTGGGATCCACATTGGAGACGAATTCGATTGGCGTGGCGCCTTCGATCTTCTGGCCGAGCGTTTCCTTGGGGAACAGATTCATGGGCGTAAGGCTAAGGGTGGCGCCCATGCTGAAGCGCCGGACATACGCGCGTTCCTCAAGAAACACGGTCGGCGTCTCCGGAGGCGGCGGTTGCTGCGGGGCGGGGGCTTGGGCGAATACGGCCGCGGCGATCGACAAGGCCAGGCCGGTCAGGCCGGTGACACGGTTCAAGGCAAGACTCCTCTCTTCTGCGAAGGGAGCGCACCCCGCGCGAAACGCTCCTCACGATGTATGTTTGGACGCGGCCGGCGCGCCGCCGGTTGCCGGCAACCGGTCAAACAACGCCGCGGCGCACAGGCGCAATTCACTAGCATAGACTACGCCGCGGCGAAACTTCAAATCTACTTTTTGAGGAACCCCTGGAACCCCTTCCGCGCCGCCTCCGTCATCCGCGCCAGCGCGTTGCCGTACAGCCCCGCGTGGACCGCGCTCTCGAAGCTCATTGCGTCGATGTGATACAGCAGATCCTTTGTCAGCGTCAGTGCCGAGGCCGGCTTCGCCGCGAGGTCCGCCGCGTAGGCTTCCGCGCTGGCATGGAACTCCGCGTCGGCGAAGACCTGGTTCACGATGCCCGATTCCTTCGCCACGCCGGCCGGAATGCTCTCGCCCAGCGCGACGATCTCAAACGCCCTCTTCTCGCTGACCTGCCGCCGCAGCATGCTCATCACGATCGCCGCGATGAACCCCAGGTTCACTTCCGGATAGCGCAGTTCGGCCGATTCGGCGGCCACAATCAGGTCGCACGCCGTGGCGAGTCCCGCGCCGCCGCCGATCGCCCGCCCGTGCACCGCCGCGATGATCACTTTCGGATTCCGGCGCAGCTCCAAATACAAATCCGCCAGCGTCCGCGCGGAGGCGAAGTGGTCCATCGCGTCCTCGCCTTTCGTCAGGTCCTTGAGGTCGAGACCCGCGCAGAAATCCTTGCCGGCGCCGCGCAGCAGGATCACGCGCGCGGATTCGTCCCGCGCCGCGTTCTCCAGCGCCTCGCGCAGCGCGGCGATCAGCGCTCCGTTCAGCGCGTTGCGCTTCTCCGGCCGCGCCAGCGTGAGGCGCGCCACTCCCTCGTGTTTCGCGTATTCAATCAACGTCAATCTCCATGCGCAGCAGCGCCGTGCTGTATGTTTTTCCTTGCGGGTCGGCTTTCAGAGCCATCGTACCGCCGCCATCCAGAGCCTCATGGAGCAGGAAGTTCAGCGCTCCGAGGTTCGGCAGCTCGAAGCGCTCCACCTTGCCCTTGCATACGCCATCGAAGTGCCGCTGTACGCGCTCGGCCGTGACTTCGCGCACCAGCACCGGGTAATCCTCCGGACGCTTGGCGATCAGGCCGATATTGACGCAATCGCCTTTGTCGCCGGAGCGCGCGTGCGCCAGCTCGATCAACTTTCGCTTGGCCATATCGCCACCTCCGGACACACTTCCGATTTTGGGATCAACGCCGGCCAGAAGGCCACGATCTCCTCCACCTGGGGCCGCCCGAGCCCGAGGCCCGAGGCCACCGGCGGGCCGTTTAACGCCAGCGGCGCGATCTCGCGTGTGAAACGTTCGACGGCGGCGCGATCCTTCGCGCGCACGCCCACGCGCAGCACCACTTCATTTAAGTGCGGCTCGATTTCCGGGGACGGCTCGGCGGCGGCGATCCCGTGCAGCGCGTTGGCGCCCAGATACTCCGTGCGGATCGCCTCGAAGCGCAGCCCCAGCCGCTCCAGGCGTTCGCGCAGGATGCGGTCAGCCGCGCGCGCTTTCTTGTAGGCGTCCGGCCAACCGTAGGCCATCTGCCCCATGGCCTTGAATCCGGCGGCATAGCTGATCGAGACCTTGTAGAAATTCGTCGCGGGATGCCCGCCCACACCGGTGATGCGCACGCGGTCCGGGCCGTCTTGCTTCAAGCGGATCGTAGTGAAATCGGCCACGACGTCCGGAGTGATGTAGGCGCGGGGATCGCCGATTTCATACAGCAACTGCTCCTTCACGGAAGCCACCGTCACACGCCCGCCGGTTCCCGCGTGCTTGGTTGCGACGAACGTTCCGTCTGGCTCGGCTTCGATGATCGGATAGCCGACATCGGCCAGGTTCGGCACGCTCTCCCAGTCCACCTGGCAGTTGCCGCCGGTCGCCTGCGCGCCGCATTCGGCAATGTGCCCTGCGACGACGCCCGCCGACAGCTTGTCCCACTCGTTCTGGCGCCAGCCGAACTGGTGGATCATAGGCGCCAGCACCAGAGCTGCGTCGGCCACGCGCCCGCTGACGACGATATCGGCGCCGCGGCGCAGCGCCTCCGCCACTGGGAACGCTCCAAAGTACACATTGGCGCGCTGGACCTGTTTGCGCACCGCGGCCAGCGGTTCGTTGGTATCCATGTTGCGCAGTTCGATCCCACGCCCGAGGACCGCGTCGAGCTGATCGGTAATGTCGTCGCCGGTCACCGTGCCGATTTTCACCGGGATTCCCTGCTTTGCGGCAACCTCCAGCAACGCATCGCGGCAGCCCATCGGATTCACGCCGCCCGCGTTGGCGATCACGCGGATCCTCCGCCCCTTCAACTCGGGCAGCAGGCGCGCGATCAGCTCGACGAAATCGCGCGCATAGCCCGAGTTTGGATCGCGCGAGCGTTGCTTTTCGAGGATCGACATCGTGACCTCGGCCAGATAGTCGAGCGTCAGATAATCGATCGGGCCGCGGCGCACCTGTTCGACGGGCGCTTGGAGCGAATCGCCCCAAAATCCCTGGCCGTTGGCGATGCGGATCATGCCACATACCTCCCGGCTTGGAGCAAGCGGCCGGCGATCTGGCGCCGCAGGGCGATCGTGTTCACCGGCGCCCGGCGAAGCAGCGGCTCGATCGGGCCGAAATCCGCGCCCAGCGCGGCGAGCACAGTCCGCGCACTCATCTCGATCGCGCGCATGCCCTCTTCCGCGATCAGCGCCGCGCACGCTTGAGCCTGCGGGCTGCCGCTTTTCTTGGCCCGCAGCACAGCGGATTCCATGGCGAAAACGTGGACCAGCACATCGGTGACCGCAGCGGCGATTTCTTGCTCTCCGGCCGCCTCGCGCGCAGTCTCCAGCAAGTGCAGGGCGATCCTTTTTTCGTTCGCCAGCGGGGCGTCCGTCTTCAGCGAAAGCCGGCCCTGCTTCTCGCGCTTCCACACCATGCCGGCGGCGAGCAGCCGGTTGATTTCGTTGGTCCCTTCAAAGATGCGATAAATGCGGGCGTCTCGATAGAAGCGCTCCACGGCGTAGTCCTGATGGTAGCCGTAGCCGCCGTGAATCTGCACGGCTTCGTCGGTCACATAGCCCAGCGTCTCCGATCCATAAACCTTGACCAGCGCGCACTCGATGGCGAATTCCTCGGAGCGGCCGAGCACATCGCAGCCGCCCGCGATGCGGTAGATCATGCTTTCATTCGCGAACATGCGCGCGGCCATCTCGCCGAGTTTGTGCTGGATCAGGCCGAATTCGCCGATCGCCTGGCCGAAGGCGCGCCGCTCGCGCGCGTAGCGGATTGAGTGCGCCAGCGCTTCGCGGCATTCCCCGTGCGCGAATCCCGCCAGATGCAGCCGCCCCAGATTCAGGATGTTGAACGCGACGGCGTGGCCGCGGCCCACTTCGCCCAGTACGTTCTCGGCCGGCACACGAACATTGTCAAAGTACACCGGTGTCGTCGAGGCGCCCTTCAGGCCCATCTTCTTTTCTTCCGCGCCCACGGAAACGCCGGGCCAGGCGCGCTCCACCAGGAACGCAGTGAATCGTTCGCCGTCCACCTTCGCGAACACCGTGAACAGATCCGCGATGCCGCCGTTGGTAATCCACACTTTCTGACCCGTAAGCACGTAATGCGATCCGTCCGCGGAACGATCGGCCCGCGTGCGCGCGGCCAGAGCGTCCGATCCCGCATGCGCTTCGGTCAGGCAGTACGCGGCCACAAGTTCCGCCGAAACCAGCCGCGGCAGGTATCTCTGTTTCTGTTCTTCGGTGCCGAACAGCAGCACCGGCAGCACGCCGATTCCCGCCTGCGCCCCGTGGCAGGACGCATACGACGCATCGCGCGCCATGCCCTCGGTGATGATCAGCGAGGACACTAGGTCCATTTCCATGCCGCCGTAACGCTCGGGCACCAGCGCGGCCACCAGCCCGAGTCCGGCCGAGGAGCGCAGCACGCGCACCAGCGCCGCGAAATCCTGATGGTGAATCGCCTCCAGATTCGGCGCAACTTCGCGCTCCCAGAATTCGGCCGTGGCGCGCGCCACCGCGCGGTGTTCCTCGCTGAAATCCTCGGGCGCAAACACGTCCCCCGCGGTTTCCAGCAGGAAACTCGCGCCGTAGGCGGTTTGCGTGGCGTTGGAGGGCAAATCCCAGTGTACGCCGGAGGGCCTGCTATGCTGGTGGCTATGAGACTCCTCCTCCTTGCGGCCGGTATTTCCGCGTGGGCGCAAGTTGCGCCCGCCAATCCCGATCCCGTGGTGCTGACCGTGGGCGCGGAAAAGATCACACGTTCGATGTTCGAGCAGATCATCGGCACGCTGAACGAGCAGCAGCGGGCGCAGTTGCAGACCCCGGAGGCGCGCCGCAGCCTGGCCGAGCAAATCGCGGAACTCAAGATCATGGCCCAGGAAGGCCGCGCGCGGCGTCTGGATGCCTCGCCCGCCGTGCAGGCCCGGATCGTGCTGCAAGCCGAGCAGGTGCTGGCCAACGCCGTCTATCAGGAAATGATTGCGGCCAAGCCGGAAGAGACCGAGCTGCGCGCCTACTACGATCAGCACAAGGACGAATACAGCGAGGCGAAGGGCCGCCACATCCTGATCCGCTTCGAGGGATCGCGCGTGCCGGTGCGCGAGGGGCAGAAGGATTTGACCGAAGCCGAGGCTCTCGCCAAAGTCAATGACCTGCGCGCCAGGCTGGTGGCGGGCGCGTCGTTTGAGGAACTCGCCAAGGCGGAGTCCGACGACGTCGGCTCGGGCGCCAACGGCGGCGATCTCGGCACGTTCACTCCGGGCCAGATGGTGGAGGAGTTCGACAAGGTCGCTTTCGAAGTTCCGGTGGGCCAAGTCAGCGAGCCGATCAAGACGGCCTTCGGCTATCACCTGATCAAGATCGAATCGCGCGGCGCGAAGCCGTTCGAGGAAATGCGCGCGCAGATCGAGCAGCGGATGCGCCCGGAGATGGGCCAGAAGGCCATCGACGCGCTGAAGGCCAAGACGGCCGTCGTCTACGACGAAGCCTACTTTGGCGGCGCGCCGAACTAGATTCGGCTCTCAGATCATTTGCCGCTCCGGGATCATTGTGACGTCCGCGGCGCGCCCGTCGAAGCTCACATCGTCAAAGGCCACGTCGAAATCCGTGAACAGATACTTGCCCGTGCGGGACATCATTCCTCCGGCAAGGCGAACACGAAAATGTTGCTGGAGTTGCTCGGCAGCAGCTCCGGCGTCAGCCGGTTGAGCCCGCTCGACACCAGCGAATTCCCCGTGCTCACCGCCACGTACTGTTTGCCGCGCACCGCGTACGTAACCGGATAGCCCGTCACGGGCGAGCCGAGATTCACGTCCCACACCACGGCCCCGCTGCGCGCATCGAAGGCGCGAAAGTGGCCGTTGGTGTCGCCGGCGAAGACGAGTCCGCCGCCCGTCGCCATCGTTGACATCATCCCGGCACGCTGATCGTAGCGCCACAGCGTTTTGCCCGTCTCCGCCGAGATGGCGAACAGCGAACCCACCGTATTCATGCCCGGCGCCAACTTCGCCGTGCTGTTGAATCCGTAGGAAGAGTTCGGATTGTCCGTGGTAGTCATGTCCATGCAGGTGTTCTGCACCGCGTAGTACATGACGTTCGTCTGCGGGCTGTAGGAGCCGGCCTGAAAATTCTTGCCGCCGTTCGGCGTCGGACACACGGTGTGCGTCTCGCCCACCCTTGTGAACAGCGTGTCCGGATTCACCATGACTTTGCCGGAGGCGCCGTCAATGTTCGCGACTACGTTCTGGTACACCGTCGGCCGCGCCCACAGAAACTCGCCTGTGGCGCGGTCGAGCGTGTAGACGATCCCGGTCTTGCCGGGGATGCCCGTAACCACCTTGCGTCGCTCGCCGCGCTGGATGCGCGGATTGATCCACGTCACTTCGGCCGGGTCGGGCGCGACTGCGGTGTCGACCAGGAGCCGTTCAAAGGGATGATCCAGATCCCAGTGATCCACCACGTGCTGGAAATACCAGACCAGCGTACCCGTATCCGCGTTCAGCGCGATGGTCGAGTTGTGATAGAGATACTGCTGGTCGTTGCCCGCCAGGCGGTACTTGGGCGCGGGCGCGGTAACCGACGTCCCGAAGATCAGCAGATTCAATTCCGGATCGTAACTCGGAACCATCCAGGCGCCGACATGGCGGCGCGCCGCCTCGGGTATGCCGCCCCAGGTTTCATCGCCGGGCTCGCCCGGACGCGGGATGGTCCGGAAACGCCACAGCTCCTTGCCCGTCTCGGCGTCGTGCGCGGTGACCACGCAGGCGTTCGGCGTGAACTTCACCTCGCAGCCGCGCGTCGAGAAAATCTTGCCATTGGCGATGATCGGGCCCGCCGTTTCCTGCGCCGGATCCTCGCGGTAATCGAGGATGCGCGTCTCCCACACCAGTTTCCCCGTGGCCGAATCGAGCGCGAAGACGAAATCGTCGGCGCTGGTGTCGATGATCGTGTTCCCATACATGGCCAGGTTCCGGTTGATGGAGGGGAACGGAATGAAGCGCCCCAGATCTTCCGGGTGCCTCCGCTTGTATTCCCACTTGATGTCGCCAGTGGCGGCGTCGAACGCCTGGATGTAATCGAGCGGGTTGGGGAAATACATCACGCCGCCGCGCACCAGCGGCGTGCCCTCCTGCACGCCCGGGCCAAGGCCGCGCGTCCAGATCATTTTGAGTTTGCCGGCGTTGGCCGGCGTGATCTGATTCAGCGGGCTGTAGCCCCAGTTATTCAGCGTGCGGCGCCACATGATCCAGTCGCCCGGATCGGGATCGGCGAGTACGGCATCGGTAACGGGCTGGGCGGCGGCGGAAAAGGCCACGGCAAGAAAGATTGCAAAGCGCATGGGATCAGTGTAGCGCCGCCGGCGCGGGCGCGTCAGCGCCGGAGGCAGCCGGAGGAAGCGGCATCCGTCACAGTTCCAAACTGCTTAGAGCTCGCGTGCCCTTCGGCCATGTTCAGCGCCAGTAGTCCGGCAGGCCGGGCTTGGTCTCGCGCAGGATCTCGGCCGCTTCGGTGCCCTTCAGTTTGCCGTACAGGCCGCGATAGACGCGCTCGCGAGCCTCCGGCTTCATGGCGTCGAACAGTTCGCTGTAGATCATGTAGCTCAGCGGGTAGCGGAACAAACGCGTCTGCAAATCGAAATCGCGCAAGGAGCGGCCTTTGGAATCGCGCGGCCCGCGCCGCGGGAACGTCTGCGTGAAGCTCGAGACGCCCCGGATGGGACTCGTCAGCTTGACCTCGTCTTCAAACAGCATGTAACGGATGATTTCCTCAATGGTGGCGTCGATATCGGCCTGTGTGGGCGTGCGTGAGGCGGGAAGCTCGCGCGAATTCAGAAAACGGTACTGCGCGCTGAGCTGCGTCAGCAAATTCGTGAAGTGCGTCTGATGCTCAAAGGTCATCAGCGCGACCAGGTCGCTGGCCGGCGTCAGGTACTTCGACACATCGAACTTGGAAGAGAGATCCGTCACGTTCTGCGTGCCCTCGGTGATCACCTCGATCGGGTGATACGGATCGGGAGCCCAGGTGTTGCCGAGGTGCTTCATGGAACCGTGCGTGCCCGTGACGTACCAGCCGCCCCAGCGCTCCTCGAACGGCGTGCGGTGGTCCGTCGTGCGGAACAATTGGCCTCCGCCCATGAAGAACGGCGCGCCCTCGGCGTTCGGATACACCGTGGCGACCAGAATGCCCGGAGCCCACCGGTTCACCGCGCCGTGGCACAGGATGCACAGCGAACTCTGGTCGTCAAAGGTGGGGTTGTCGACTTTCCGGGTGTTCAGCGAGTAAAAGTTGACGCCCTCCACCGGATCGACCGCGGCGATCTCGAACAGTTCCCCGTCCTGCACCGTGCCCAGCGAAACGTTGTCATTGAAGTAAATCGCGCGCGGCGTTTTCTGGCTGATCTTGGCCTGTTGCAGGCTGGTTTTGGAGAACACCAGGATCTGCGAGTCGACCGGGAGGTCCAGGTTTTCAAGCAGGCTCGTAAGGTAGCCGTGCCCATCGTCGCGGTACTCGATCTTGGCCTCGCCCCTGGCGATGCGCCGCTCTAACTGTGCGACGGGATCTTGGCGCTCGCGCTCGGACTGGGCGTTCAGCAAGACGGCAACTGCCGCGAACACGGCGGCGGCGGACAACAGGTAGCGCACCATGGTTTCTCTACTTCTATGTTTGCGCGTCGGGGGGCTGTTCGGCAATCGCCAAAAGGCGAGCGCTCGGGCGCCGCTGATCTCAGGCGCTCCAGGGCACATCGCCGTGATCGGTCGAACCGGCGGAATCAGCGAATATCCTGCGCGCGGCTCGACATCCCGTCTTCGTAGCTCGACCAGCCCGGAATCATGCCGTAAGGCACGGTGAGCTGCACGGCCTCCTCGCGGCGGATGAGGCCGCCCTCGAGCCGGAACGCGAGAAAGGCAACCTGGCTCTCCGGACGCGCCGGGCCCGCCGTCACCTCCCTGCCATCCGCCATCTTGAAGGTCCGGTATTTTCCCGAGGGCTCATCGAACGTCACGATGGCGAAGACCAGACCCCTTTCGCGATCCACCGCCGTAAAGCGGCGGTCGCGCACGCGGAGGATGTAGTTCCAGTAGCCGGAGCGCAACTGATCAAGACAACCCTTGTTCAGCAAATCCAACATCGCTTGCGGAGGCGGCGAAGGCGCGGGCGCCTTCCCCTTCGCCGCGCCGCGTCCAGGCGCCGGCGGCGGATTGAACTCCGCGAGCGCATTCGGATTGTTCGACGTCTGCACGCCGTTGTGCACCCGCACGCAATCGGCCGCGACCGGGTAGTTGCCCTTGCCATCGTTGCGCTCCAGGCCCGAGAGATACGCATTGCCCACACGGATCAAGTCGGCGCGCGAGGCCCGCTGCGCCGCGGGAATCGCTTCAATGTACAGCGGGTCCGGGCGGCCGCGGTTTTCCAGGCGCGCCGCCAGGTTCGCGTCGCGCACCACGATATTCTCGATCTCCGTGATCTGCCGGTTCTGCACCTTCAGCCGCAGCGCGATGATCACGGGATTGGCGGGATCCTCGCGCATCGTGCCCAGGAAGCCCACTTGCCCGGTTTCGGTATCGGTGACAAACAGGCGGTAGGTTCCCTTGCCGCGCGCGCTGCGCCAGAAGCCGTCGCCGGGCTCCAGACGCACGCCGTCTTCGGTGTTCCTGACGCGCGGGCTCAGTGGGACCTTGGCCGGGTTGTGCGCGATCAGCGCCTCCATGTAGAGGTCGACGAAGGTTTCCAGGCACCTCCGGTCGCAAGCCTGGCCCCAGGCGGCGGCGCCTGACAGCACGATCAGCGTCAGAAACTTGCGGGTCATTTCAACTCCACGATGATGGCGCGCTGGTTGCCGCGCGTGAGCGTTTCGAAATGCACGCGGTCTCGCGCGTTGAAGCGGATTGTGCCCGGTTTGTACTGGTTTACGGTCTTCGTCCCGTCCGGTGTGGTCGAAACCAGGTCGCCGTCTTCGAGGAACATCACGACAACGTCTTTGTCGTGGTTGTGCATGCCGGTCGGGCTGTTCAGCGTCCAGGCGTAGTCCCACACGATCACGCGGTCGTTCTCGAGCAGCTTCTTGATCCCCGGGCGCGGGAAGGCGTTGGGATACTGCGTCGTATTGGTGAAGGGCGGAATGGCCGCGTCTTTGAGTTCGATGGTCAGCGTCGCGGGCTGCGCGGGCTTGGCCGCGCCCCTGGGGATGAACGCCGCGCTCGCCGCGGCGCCGTCCACGGTGACGCGGACGGCGTCCAGGTTGCCCGCCGGAACCGGTTGGTTGTGATACACGCGCACGCGCTGGTTGTCGATGACGGGCGCCTGCGCCAGCAGCGCCACGACCAGTAAGGTTCCAATCATTGCTTTGCCACGTCCCGGGCGCGATCGCTCAAGCCGTCCTCCCAACTCGACCAGCCCGAGTTCATCCCATAGGGCGAGCGCTCCAGGATCGCCTCGATCTGATGAATCTTGCCTTTTTTGATCTGGAACAGTTCAACGATCTGCCAGGTCCAGGGTTGCTGCGGGCCTGCGCTGATCTTGCGCCCGTCGGGCGTTTCGAAATTGCGCGTGTCGCCGGCGGAATGATCGAAGAAAGCGAAGGCGAACACCAGGCCGCGCTCCGGATCGACGGCCACGTAGCGGCGGTCGCGAATGCGCGTGACGAAGTGGATCAGGCCGCTCTTGAACTGCTCCAGGCAGCTCCACTGGCCGGAGTAGCTGGTGGCGGTCTTCGGATCGGGGCGTTGCTGGCCGGGCGGCGTCGGCTGATTCGTGGTCAGGCTGCCGTTCTCGATGCGGTTGCAGCCGTCGGTGAACAGGTACTCGCCTTTTCCGTCGTTCTTCTGCATGCCGGTGAAGTAACTGTTGGCGACGCGGACAAGGTCTTGGCGCGACATGCGCTCGGCGGGCGCCACCGGTGTGTCCCACTTGTATCCGATGCGCTCGAAGCCCGCGGCGGCGCTGGGGCTGCGCACCACGAAGTGCTCGGCCTCGGTGATCTGGTTGTTGCGGATGCGCAGGCGGAGACCGATCATGGCTCCCGCGCCCATTTCCTGGATGCTGCCGAGAAACGCCACCTGCTGCGCTTCGACGTCGGTCACGAAAAGGCGGTAGGCGCCCTTGCCGGTCATCGTGTTCCACAGGCCGTCGCCAAGCTCCAGGCGCTGGCCGTTCTCGGTGAAGCGCGCGCCGCGGGCGAAGGGGGCTTGGGCGGGATCGTGCGCGATCATGGCGTCCAGGTAACGGTCGACGAAGGCTTCCAGACACGCGCGGCCGCAGGCGGGCGCGGATTGTTTGCCCTTGGCCTGGCCGAACAGGCTGGCGGCCGCCAGGACAGCGGCGCTGAAGCTGAGGAGCAAGGTCCGCATGGGAGGATTCTAACCCAACCCGGCAGTTGCGTGGGATGCGCTTGCCGCCGCGGGCGGGGTGTTCGCCGCAGCCCTGGCACTACCCCAGTTGATACTCGGGCTGGCTCAGGATCAGATGCAGCACCAGACGCAGCGGCTCTTCCAGATACGTGCGCGCGCGGTCGAGATCGGAAGTCTCGAGCTCCTGGTCGAGGAACGCGATCAGCATCTTGCGCACGTTGTCGCTCGGGGCGACGCGCAGGAAGCGGCGAAGCAGGTAGTCGACGGCTTGCGCGGTGTTGCGCGCGCCGGCATCCAGGACCATGTTGCTGAGATCCAGGCGGGCTGCATCGCGGGGGATCGGCTTGACCTTCTCGATCGCCAGTTGCCAGCCGCGGAAGCTGCCGTAGCGCGTGTTGAAGTCCTCATCGCGGTCGGCGAGCAGGTTGGATTCGGCGAGCTCTCCTGTCTTTGAATCCGGATTCGTGGCGGTCGAAATATCCATGCCCTGGCGGATGCGGTCCGCCACGCTGCGGATTTCCGGGCTGCCGTTGACGCGGTCCGGAGGAATGAAATTGATGTCGGGGAACAGCACGTCGCGCGCGAAGTTGCCGCGCTCGAGCAGCAGGCCCGGCGTGATCCAGCTCCGGTCGCCCGCCCATCCCGCCACGGTCGGCGGAGCGAACAAACGCTGGCCTAGCGCGCCGGTGGCCGCATTGAAATCGGGAACGCCGGGCACACTGGCCAGGCCGAGCTTGCGGTACGTGGACACGGCCAGCTCCACCGGACTCTTGATGTGCGTGCCGACCGAAGCCGGGCTATAAAAGTCGCGCGAAAGGAAAATGGTTTCCAACAGGGGAGCGATCTCGTAGTTCCCATCGCGCAGCCGGGCGCCGAGCCGTGCGCGCAGCCCGGGCGAGACTTCCTGCCGCACGAAGAAGCGGTAGATCTTCGACGCGATGTACTCGGCCGTCACGGGCTGGTCCAGGATGATGTTGATGATGTCGACGCCGTCGAAGCGGCCGGTGCGGCCCAGGAACTTTTTCTCGCCGTCATCGTGCTGGTCCTTGTTCACCACGAAGGTGAGGTTGTTGAAATTCCAGCCGGTGAAGGCGCGCGCGGCCTCGCGGATGTCGGCCTCGGTGTAGTTGCCGACGCCCATGGTGAACAGCTCCATGATTTCGCGTGCGAAGTTCTCGTTGGGCGCGCCCTTGACATTCACGCCGGCGTCCAGGAATTCGAGCATGGCGGGGTCCTGGGCCACGGCGATCATCAACTGGCGGAAATTGCCCGTGCCTTGCGCCTGAAAGAGCTGCAATTGCAACAGCAGCTTGCGGTAATCGCGCACCTTGGCCTCGTTGACGGCGAAGTGGCCGTGCCAGAATAGAGCCATTTTTTCGCGCAAGGGCTGCGGGCTCGCGACCATGCGGTTCGCCCACCAATAGGCCACGCGGTTGGTTTCAAGCGCGCTCGCGCGCAGCCAATAGAAGAATTTGTCGACGATGGGCTGCAAGCGGCGGTTGCCTGCGGGCTTCACCTTGATGCCGAGCGCCTCGCCGGTGGCCTTTGCTTGCTCGGTGACCGCCGGGCGGCTGGGCGGGAAGGGTTCCAGGCCCGGGTCCCACGTGCCGGATTCTTCGAAAGCCGGCAGGCCGCTCGCGTCGGCGCCGGTGAAACGGACCAAGCGCGCGACGGCTTGCTGCGGCGTCATCCTGCTCAGCGCGGTGATCTCTTCGGGTGTTCCGCCGAATCCGGCGCGTTCGAGCAGGTGCGCGGCGCGGTCATAGTTCCAGTCGGCGGGGCCGATGGGCGTCAGGTCGTCTTGCCAAGCGGGTTGCGCGGAGGCGATTGCTGCGACAGCCATCAGGACCAATGAGCGAGTCATGCGGCCTCCTTCAGGCGAACATCGGGAACGGCTCAAACGTGCCGTTCAGCAACTGCGGCGTGCCCTTGTGGCCGAGCCATCCGGAAATCGCCGTCGCGTAGACACGGCGGAAATCGGTGGTGTGGATCAGGTTGTCGCCGGCGTCGAGTTTCGTCAGGCTCGGGATCTGGCCGTAGTGGCCGCCCTTTACTTTCGTTCCCGCCATGAACATGACGTTGGCCGCGCCGTGGTCGGTGCCGAGGCTGACGTTTTCCGGCACGCGCCGGCCGAATTCGGAAAACGCCATCAGCACGACATCGTCTGCGCGGCCGATGCGTTTGAGATCGCGGAGAAACGCCGAGACCGCATCGGAGGCGTAAGTCAGCAGGCGCTGGTGCACATCATTCTGGAAGACGTGTGTGTCGAAAGCGTTGTTGCGGTAGGCGACATAGTATATCCGCGCCGGCAAACCCGCGTCGATGAGCGCGACCACCTTCGGCAGGTCGAGGCCGGTGATGCCGTAGTCGACGGGGGAGCGATACCTCGACCACGCCTGCTGCACCAGCGCGGAAGCCTCCTGTGCGCTCCTGGCGATGTCCAGCAGGAACGACCGCGCCGCGTTATCCCCGCCGGCCTTTTCGGGCGCTGCGTTCAACACCTCGCGCTGGGTGAAGAAGCTCTCGCGCGAGAATCGGTTGGGATCGTCGAAGACCACGGGCACGTGTTTGCGGCTGCGCACGGCGAGCGACTGGCGCGCGTCGATATTCACCAGGAAATTCGCGGGCGCATCGGGCGCCATCTCATCGGCCAGCCTTCCGACCCAGCCGTACTGCTCGCCGCTGTTGGGCGCGGCCGTGTGCCAGTAGGCCATCGAGGTGAAGTGCGAGAACGACGGATTGTCGTAGCCGCAGCCGTGCACGATGGCCAGGTTGCCGTCCTTGTACAGGCGCTCGAAGCCGGCCATGCCGCGGTTGAATCCGAAGTGTTCGTCGATCGGCCGCACATCTTTCTTCGCGATGCCGATCCTGGGCCGGTGCCTGTAATACGCATCGTCGCCGTAGGGGATGACCGTGTTCAGGCCGTCGTTGCCGCCGGAGAGTTCGAGCACGACAAGGATCTTGCCGTTCGAGTCGCCCTCGGCGGCGAGCGCCGCGGCAGCTTTCCCGAAGATGCCGAAGCGCAGCGCCGTGCCGGCGGCTGCGGAAAGGCCACACATGCCGGCGCGGAGAAAATCGCGCCGCGTCGAGTTGCTGACACCGTCTTTGCGCATATTCACGCTCCCTATCGTGCCGTATAGGTTGTGCTGAAATTGTTGCGGCCGTTGGTGACTGTGAACCGGCCGTCCGCCGCGACGGACGCCTTGATCCAGTATCCCTTATCCTCGCCCGGAGCGCCGGAGAGATTCGCGATCCTGTCTTCCTGCGTGTTGTGACCGGCGTCGTTGGTCTCGCCGCGGTGGGCCTGCCAGATTCCCTCGATGCCGGGGATCTTCGCGATCGCCTCGTAGCCCGCGTTGCTGAAGCCCTTGCGCGCTCCGTTGTTCACCACCACCACCTGCGGCCGCAGAGAATTGATCAGCGCCGGATTGCCGGATTGTCCGTTCGAAAACCCGTGATGCGTGGCCTGGAACAGGCTCACTTCGCCGATCTTATTCACCGGGCAGGCGAGCTCCATTTCGAAGTTCCAGGTCAGGTCGCCCAGATCCAGAAACGAAAATCGATTGTAAGTGAGCAGGAACCCCGTGCTCTGGCCGTTTTCTGTCGGGTCGGCGGGTTTGAGCTCGACGCCTTCGCAGAAAGTCCGCGAGAATCCGCGGTCAAGACGCTCGGC
>CAZTKA010000049.1:0-7687 GCA_964614015.1 uncultured Bordetella sp.
AACAACTTGGAAGATCCGTTCAGCCGGCCTTACGGCGTCGAGCACTACACGCTCGACAATCTGCAAATTGCGGCCGTTCCCGAACCCGCGACGTTGAGCATGTTGGGCATCGCCCTGTTGGGAGTCGGCGCGATCCGCCGCTACCGCCGCAGCTAAGGCGTTTCAAGTTTGCCGCGAAGAGCCCGGGGCGACCCGGGCTCTTCGTGTTTATCCCAACCCCGCCACCGCTTCCTCCAGCCGCTCCAGGCCCCCGGAGAAAAAGTGGTCCTCCGCCTCAACCAGCACCAATTGCTTGGGCGGGCTCAACGCTGCAAATACAGACTCCAACTCAGCCACCGGGCCGAACTGGTCCCGCGTGCTCTGCACGAAAACGCGCGGCACGGGACAGTTGTGCAAATAAGAGGCGTTTGCGTGCATGGTCGGAAAACCAACGGCGATGACGCGCCGCACGCCGCCTTCGCAGCCCAGCCGGAGCACAATCGGCGAGCCGAAGGAGAAGCCGGCCAGCGTCACCGGAAGCCGCGGGTAGCGGCCCCGCAAATACGCAAGCGCCGCGCGCGCATCCTCCAGTTCGCCCTCTCCATGCGCATAGGCGCCTTCGCTCAGGTTCACGCCGCGATAGTTGAAACGCAGCACGGCCGCGCCGCTGCGCCGCAGCGCCCGGGCCACGCGGTATACCACCTTGTTGAGCATGGTCCCGCCGTGTTGCGGATGCGGATGGCAAACCAGCGCGGCCTGGCCCGGCTCCCCCGTTTCGGGCTCTTCCAGCAAAGCCTCTAGCCGCCCTGCTGGGCCGGCGAGAAACAGGGATTCAATTTTTCGGGCCACTCAATTCGACCGGTAATTGGTGAACTGCATGTCGATGCCGAAATCGGCGGCGCGCAGCAGCGCGATCACTTCCTGCAGCGTGTCCCGGTCCTTGCCCGCCACGCGCACCAGGTCGCCCTGAATCGACGCCTGCACCTTTTTCTTGCTTTCCTTGACGGCTTTGACGATCTGGCGCGCCTTCTCGATCGGGATCCCTTGCTGTAGCGTGATCTCGCGCCGCACTGTCGATCCGGCGGCCGGCGTGATCGCTCCGTAACTCAGTGCTTTCAGTGGCACTTTGCGCCTCACCAGCTTGCTCTCCAGCACTTCGGTGACCGCCTTCAGCTTGAATTCGTCCTGGCTGGCCAGCAGGATCTTGTGCTCCTTTTCTTGCAATTCGATCGAGGATTTCGAATCCTTCAGGTCGTAGCGCTGCTGGATTTCCTTCATCGCTTGCTGGATGGCGTTGACCACCTCCGGCATCTCAAGCTTCGAAACAATGTCGAACGTATTCTCAGGCATAAAACCGGTCAGCGCTCCAAGGCTGACAGAACTTTTTCGGTGAGTTCACGGACCAATCCGGGCAGAGCCTCCCGAAGCGCCCCTTCCACGGCGGCGCGCACGCGCTCGCGGTCGGGCGCCGAGGTCAGTGCCCGCACCCGCGCTGCCATGACGGAAGCCTCGAACGGCTTGCGCAGCACGCCGTCACAACCGGCCCGCCGCGCCTGTTCTTCATCCAGCGGTTCCAGCAACCCCGCCGTCAGGATCACACGCAACCCTGGATGCCGCGCCTTCAGGTCGCGGCACAGCTCGAGGCCCCCGCCCGGCAGGGACGCATCGAGAATCACGACATCCGGCGCGCTTTCAGCGATCGCGGCTGCAATGCCGTCCGCTTCCGAGACGCAGCGTACGCCAAAACCTTCTTCGCGCAAAATCGTCTCGCCCATGCGCCGCGCATGGGCGCTGTCGTCGGCCAGCAGGATGCTCCCCATTCCTCGGTCAGGGCTTGGGCTTGGCGGGCGCCGGTTGCCGCGCGTCCGGATTCTGATCGAGCGCCGAAGAGTTCGTCACCGGCGCTACCGTCACGTCACCCTGAAAGCCCGTGGTGGCGCCCGGAGGCGGAACCAGCGGAGGAACATTCTTGGCGGGCGGATTCATCTGCGGATCGCCTGCTTTCGCAGCCGTCCAGGTCTCCGGCCCGCGCCGCATGAATCCGAAGGCGCGATGGAAAATCCCCGGCTCCACGCGGTTTTCCAGATTAAACTTCATGAGCGCGAGCGCCGCTGGATCGGCGTCCGGGATGGGCATCTCCAGGTCCTTCAGCCTCGCCTTGGCGTCTTCGGCAAATTTGCTCAGCGGATAATCCCGCACGATGCGCGTGTAACTATCGGCGGCTTGCGCGCGGAACTGCGGCCCCAGACGCTCCAGCGCCAGCCCCTCCCGCCATAGCGCTTCATCGGCGCGGCTGTACAGCGGATACTGATCCGCCACGCCTCCCAGGCGGTTTGCCGCTGCGTTGTTCGATCCCCGGTTGGCATAGAACATGCCCGTCCGGAACTCGCCTTCGGCCAACACTTCCTGAATGTTGCGCAGCTTCTGCGCCGCCTCGGCCGCGAACACGGAATTGGGGAACTGCAACAGCAGTTGCTTGCATTCCTGCTCGGCCAGCAGAGCCTGTTTGGGATCGCGGTCCGGCTTCTCCATCTGCTTGATGTGAATGTCGCAGATTCTCTGCTGCGATTCGGCCGCTTCCTCCATGGTCGGATAGAACAAAATGAAATCTTTGTATTCGGCCTCGGCCTGGCTGTATCCGCGCAAGCCGCCTTCGCGGTACCAGGCGTCGGCGATCGCCAGCTTGCTCTTGGCCAGATATTCGCTCGATTCGTACGTGTTGATCAGCGTGTTCAGCGTGATGCGCGCGATTTCGTAGCGGCCCTTTTCCAGGTCCTTGATGGCCTTGTCGAACAGAATTTTGTCGGGCTGCTCGGTCTCGGAGACGATCGGATTCTCATATTTCCGGTGGCGGAAGCCGCAGGCGCTCATGGCGACCAACGCCACGATCACCATCATGAAACGAAGCATGCGCAACCCCTTGTCTAAACTCTCACTGTAGCACTCTCGCGGGCCATCCGGCTCATCTCGCGGAAAGAGTCCGCCGGGCTCACACTGTGAAATACGCTCGACCCCGCCACCAGCCAGTCCACCCCCGCATCCGCCAGCAACGAAACGTTTTCCTTCGTCACGCCGCCGTCGATCTCGATGGCGAACCGCAATCCACGTTCCTTCCGTGTGCGCGCCAACCGCTTGACCTTCTCAACCGAGCCTGGGATAAACTTCTGGCCGCCGAATCCAGGATTCACGCTCATGACGATCACCAGATCCACCAAGTCCAACACCTCATCCAGCGTCCCCACGGGCGTAGCGGGATTGATCGCCACGCCGGCCTTGGCGCCCTCGGCCCGGATCATCTTAAGCGTGCGGTCCAGATGCCGGCAGGCTTCTTGATGTACCGTCACGTGGTCCGATCCGGCCTGGATGAACAGCGGAGCGTACGTGTCCGCGTCCTCGATCATGAGGTGCGTATCGAGAATTGCCCGCGTGGCCTTTCGCAATGAGGCGACCACCGGCGGACCGATGGTGATGTTGGGCACGAAGTGGCCGTCCATCACGTCGACATGCAGCATGCGGCACCCAGCCGCTTCGAGCGCGGCAACTTCCTCGCCCAGGCGTGCGAAGTCGGCGGAAAGGATCGATGGGAGAATTTCAGCCATTTAGTACACCCATGTTATCACGCGAGGGGAATCCCGGATTCCGGCAGTGTCGCCGACCGCGGAAGCGCGACCAAAACCTCCCCGGACAAACGGATCGCGGTCGCCAAGTCCGGTAGGGGGAATACCCCATTGCAATCCTGTTACATTTGGAGGACACTTGGACCGTCCCATGAAGACAAAGGCGCTCCTCCTGCTGTTGCTCGCGGCGGCTGTGATTCCCGCACGCCCCGCCGACCGGCAGCTATCCATCTGGGTCGACGAACAGGTCCGCCTGGACCGGTTCTTACGAGCCCTGTTTCTATCGGAGATGTCGCGGGGAGCGGCGGGACGGCTGACTGAGGTCCGCTTCAGCTCTGATTCGATCCGGCCAAACAGCGGTGCGGTAGTGATGACCCTGAAATTCGCGCCCCCGAGCCGGTATCCGCAGGCTCTGGGCCTTGCGCGGACCAGCAAGGGGCGCATTCTGCCTGTCATTGAGATTTACGTCGATCCGGTGGCGAAGCTGCTGCCGCCCAACTCTCCGCCAGCCGATCTGGGGCGGGCCCTGGGCCGCGTGGCTGCCCACGAGCTCCTGCACTACGTCTCGCAGCGCGCAGGCCACGATGCTTCCGGATTCTTTTCCGAAAGTCTCGGGCCCGAAGCGCTGGTCGAGTCCTCCGAGAGCGATGGCGCAGCGGCCCGATTTTAGAACCGGACGCGAGCGCCGAACTGGATGGTCCGCGGACCACCAACCGTATCGGTGATCTGGCCGAACTGTGAATCGGACAGATCCCCGACCGGCATTCCAAAGTTCACCGTGTTGAGGAAGTTGAACGCCTCGGCGCGAACCTCGAGCGATAGGCGTTCATTGAACTTCGTTTCTTTCGACAAGGCCATGTCCCAGCGGAGTTGGCGCGGCCCGGTCAGCACATTGCGTCCCAGGTTGCCGAAGCCTCCGCCCGGCGAAGACAGCGCCGAGGAGTCGAAGTACTTTAGCGTCGGATCGCTGCCCTGCCGCCTCAGGTCCGCCAGCGTCTTGCCAGGAGCCAGGTTGGGGCGGCCAAATCCCAGCCGGAAATAGCCGCCGGAGCCGTTGCCCAAAGAGGCTAACTGTGCGGTTGTGTTCGCTTCAGGCTCGGGGAACCAGATGGAGAATGGTGCACCGCTCTGGGCCTGGACAAAGCCCGAAAGCGTCCAGCCGCGCACGAAGCGCGATGTGCTTGCTCCCGTCGGAAGTTCCCAGGAGTAGCTCAAGGAGAACCGGTGCCGGCGGTCGAAGTCAGAGAGTGCGCGGTTGGCGCTCAAGTTGCGCTGGTCTCCTTGCATTACGAAACCGGTGTTGGGAACGTCGGAGCGTCCTCCACCCGCCGTCGAACCCGGATCGATGGACATCGTGTCGATCGCCTTCGAAAACGTGTAGGCAAGGCGGAACTGGAATCCCTGCGCGAAGCGGCGATTCACCGCCGCCTGCGCGCTGTGGTAGCTGGAGTTGACGCCGTTTTGCAGGACCAGCGCCTCCGGAATGTTGAAGCCCATGATCGGCGCGCGCGCTTCGAACGGAATCATCACGCTCGTGCTGGAATTCGGCACGCTGCGGCCAAAGTTGTAGTCGATCTTGCCGGTGGACGGATTCAGGAATCCAAACGCCTTCCCTAAGCCGCGCTCGCGCTCCGTGCCGGTGTTCGGCAGCGTTCCGCGCGGAGAGCCTGCCGCCGTGTAGGCATCGTTGAGCCGTTTGTAGATGTAATCCGGCGTCGAGGAATCGTTCAGATCGTAGCCCTGGTTCAACGCAACCGACTGCAACAGTTTGGTGCCCTTGGTGCCGATATAGCGGATCTCGAACATCATATTGTCGCTGAACTGCTGTTGGATCGAGAAGTTCCAGTTCTGCACGTAGGGGGTCCTGAGATTGCGGTCCACAGCGCGGAACTCGAAGGTCTCAGCAACGTTGCCGAGCACGGGCTGGCCGGTGGAGGGGTCGATCGGATTCGGTGTTCCGTCCGCGCCTTGCGTTACGCCCGAGCCGTCCCGGACCTGGTAATTGCCGCTGGACGCGCTGCCGATGAACACCACACGGTTCGGCAGATAACGGTTGAACGGGAGCTGCGTGTTCTGCTTGGAAAACGCGCTGGCGATGGGAACCGCTCCGGACGGATAGGTGACTTCCACTTCCCGCAGGAACGGATAGTTGGAAAAGACCGTGTTCATGAAGGAGGCAGACGGGCGGTCGAAGAAGACGCCGTACCCGCCGCGCACCACCGTCTTGCCGTTGGGCGACCACGCGAAACCCAGGCGGGGCTGGAAATTATTCAAATCCTGCCCGTTGAGGGTGTGCTTGTTTTTCGCTTTGATGCTGGCGGCCGCCGCTCCGTCGATGGCTTGAATGCCGGTTGGCTTGAAGTTGGATGGAACCATGAACGCCGGTGTCGGATCCTCGGTGTTGGTCAGGGCGGCGAAGTCGAAATTGCCGAACAAGCCGTTCTGCTCCACCGGCCAGCCGAACCAATCCCAGCGCAGACCCAGATTCAACGTCAGCTTGCTGGTGATCTTATAGTCGTCGGCGATGAACCAGCCGGCGTCGGTCATCCGGAACGTCTTCGAAGTGATGCCGTACTGCGTGTCGGCCTCTTGCGCGAGGCCTCGCATCAACTGGTCGAAGCTGGCGAATTTCTCGAACTCCGTGGCCTGCTCTTCCGGCAGGTTGGAGGCATACATGTGCCGTTTGAACTCCACGCCCATGCGCAGGCTGTGCCGTCCCTTGAACCAGGACAACGTATCGGAGAACGTGTAGGACCGCTGGTCGCGCTTGTTATAGGAGTCGTTCGGTCCACCGAAGGAAATGCGTGGTCCGCGGAAAATGTAGTGTCCCATGCGGCGAGTGGCGATGCTGTTGTCGAACTGCGAAGCCGGATTTGTCACGCCCAGGGCTTCGTTGGTTAGGGTGTCGAAAGCCGGTTCGAGCCGCCGCGAGTTGTTCAGGAAGTGAAAGCCGAAGCGCGCCTCGTTGGTCAGTGCCGCGCCGAAGGCGTGAATGTCGCTGAGGGCGAAGGTGCGCGCCTTGTCGCCACGCTCCAACGTGAATGGCGACGTCAGGCTGGTCGGATCCGGAAAGGGATCGTACCCCGGAAAGTTTGCCCAGAAAAATGTGCCTGACAAACGGTTCGCCGCCGAAAGCTGGGAGTCCAACTTGGTCGTGAATTGGTTCTGCTTAAAGGTCGCCGTTTCCACCTGCCGAACCAGCGTCAAGGGATTGCCGGCGCCATCTTTCATTGTGCTGATGGAGGTTTTGCCGGCCGGCGACGGAATCACATAGTCGCCGGTGGCGGGATTGCGCAGTTGGAAGATCTTCAGCGCGATCGGGCTGATTTCCGCCGGACCAGTCAGTGTAAAATTGGGGTTCGCCTGTTTGAAGGCGTCGTAAAGCGACTGTGCGGTCCGTTCGCCCTGAATCAGGCTGAGCGCGTCGGGCAAGTGCGAGAGACTCTGCGCGCTGGGAACAAAAGCCGTGCCGGCGTAGGTGTTCTGATACCCGCCGAAAAAAAAGAGCTTGTCCTTGACGGCCGGGCCGCCGATGGTCGCTCCCGTTTCCCGGCGCCTGGCGCGTGGCCTCTCGATGCCATCGCGGTTGTAGAAATAGTCGTTGGCGTTCAGAGCCTCATTCTGAAAGAAGCCATACAGAGTGCCGTGGATGTCGTTGGTTCCGCTGCGAGTGACCAACTGGAAATTGCCGCCGCCGGAGCGCCCGACCGAGGCGTCGTACATCGAAGTCTGGAGTTTCACTTCCTCCAGCGTCTCGGGCGAAGGCGAAATATTGTCCGTCAGCGTGCCTTGATTGTTAGAAAGGTTCGTGGCGTCGATCCCATTAAACTGCACGCTGTTGGAGGTGGTCCGCAGACCGTTCACCGACGGAGAAATGTTGCCGTTTCCGTTGACCAGGGCCGGCGGGAGATCCGCGCTCACGCCGGGTTCGGCCGAAAGCAGGTGGGTGAAGCTGCGCGTCGAGGTCGGAACCTGCAACAGTTCCCGCATGTCGAGCTGGCGCGACACGGTGACGGTGGCTGGAGCCACTAGCGGAACGTCGGCCACCACCGTCACGGCTGAGTTGAAGCCGATGGTGTAGTCCGTGCCTG
>CAZTKA010000049.1:7697-22242 GCA_964614015.1 uncultured Bordetella sp.
TGGGCGGGTACGCTGGTGACGACGGAAGCTTCGATCATCACATCCTGCAGGATCAGTTTTTGAAAGCCGTCCGCGGTGATTGCCACTTCATATCGTCCGGTGGGCAAAAAGCGGGCTTCCCAGTAGCCGTCCTCATTGGTCTTGACCTCGCGCGTCAGCTCCGTCTCCACGTTGCGGATGACGACGCCTGCGTTCGGAATCGAGAGCTTGGAGGGATCGGTGACGGTTCCGGATATGCCACCGCTCGGGCCAGCCTGTGCAAGCAACAGTCCTGCGGCCGCCCATAGCCCGAGAAACATGCGAATCGTATTTATGAACATCTGCCTTCCTTTCACAACCCACGTCATTATGGTTGAAACCCAGTGTGTATGGCTGGCGTTACTGCCTGATGTCGAACGGGTTAAACGGAGGTTTCCGCTGAGTGAAAATTGCGTGACGGCCCAGCGTGTCCGGGCTGCCCGCGGCTGGCCTTCGATGAGACCGAGCACCCGGCTTCTCCGGAGCGAAATGGCGTGCCGTCGTGCCTGTAAAATAATAGCTTGCATGCTCCGGCACGACTGGTCGCTTCAGGAAATCGAATCCCTCTACACCGCGCCGCTCACCGAGCTGGTGTTCCGCGCCGCTACCGTGCATCGCGCCCACCAGGCGCCCAATGAAGTGCAGGGCTGCATGCTGCTCAGCATCAAAACCGGAGGCTGCCCGGAGGATTGCGCTTACTGCCCGCAATCAGCGCGCTACGATACGGGCGTCACACGTCAGGATCTGCTGAGCGTCGATGAGACGCTCGCCGCCGCGCGCGCGGCGCGGGAGCACGGCGCCACGCGCTTCTGCATGGGCGCGGCCTGGCGCGATGTTCCCCAAGACGGCCGGTTCGAGCGCGTGCTCGCCATGGTGCGCGGCGTGCGCGCCCTCGGCCTGGAAGCCTGTTGCACGCTCGGCATGCTCACGCAGGAACAGGCCGACGCGCTCGCCGGGGCGGGCTTGACCGCTTACAATCACAACCTCGATACGTCTCCGGAGTTTTACGGAAGCATCATCACCACGCGCGATTATGAGGAGCGACTCGAGACGCTCGCGCGCGTGCGGCGCTCGGGCGTGAAAGTCTGCTGCGGAGGGATCATCGGCATGGGCGAAAATCGCGCCGCGCGCTACGGCCTGTTGCGCGAGCTCGCGAACCTCGATCCGCATCCGGAGAGCGTGCCGGTCAATCTCCTGGTGCCGGTCGAGGGCACGCCACTGGGAGACCGCACGTCCGAGGATCCGCTGGAGCTGGTGCGCATGATCGCGACGGCGCGCATCCTGATGCCGCGCTCCATCGTGCGCTTGAGCGCGGGGCGGCTCTCGCTCTCCGACGAAGCGCAGGCGTTGTGTTTCCTGGCCGGGGCGAACTCGGTGTTTTTGGGCGAAAAACTCCTCACGACGCGGAACCCGGGAGCGGATGCGGACCGCGCGCTGTTTGACAAGCTCGGCCTGAGACTGTCCCATGCCTCCGTCTGAATCCTTGGAGTGGCGCGTTCGCGCGCGCCTCGCGGAAATCGAGCAGGCGGGTCTGCGCCGTTGGCCGCGTCCGCCTCGCGGCATCGATCTGTGCTCGAACGATTACCTTGGCCTCGCGGCGCATCCCTATATGCAAGAGCGCATGGCGGCGGCTGTCCGCGAGTTCGGCTGCGGCAGCACCGGCTCGCGCCTGCTGCGCGGCGAGCGCGAATGTTTCGAAGCGATCGAGCGCAGATTCGCGGCCTTCAAAGGCACGGAACGCGCGCTGTATTTTTCAAGCGGATACCTGGCGAATCTTGCCGTACTGACCACGTTTTGCGAGGAGGGCGACGTTGTTGCCTCCGATGCCGCCAACCATGCCAGCATCATTGACGGCCTGCGCCTTTCGCGCGCAAGGCGAATCGTGTATCCGCACGGAGCGACGCCTCCGGCGGCGGACTTCGTCGTAACGGAGTCGCTATTCAGCATGGATGGCGATTTCGCGCCGCTTGCCGCCGCGCGCGGCGCTTTGATTGTTGACGAGGCGCATGCTGTCGGCATCTTCGGCGAACGCGGATCGGGCTGGATCGAGGAGCTCGGAATCGGCGATCGCGTGTTCCTCTCGATCAACACGGCGGGCAAAGCGCTGGGCGTCGCAGGCGCGTTCGTCGCCGGACCCGGGTGGGCCATCGAATATCTGTTGCAGCGCGCGCGGCCGTTTATTTTCTCGACCGCAGCTCCGCCCGCCGTGGCCGCCGCGATCGACGCGGCGTTGGACATCGTCGCCGCCGAGCCGCAGCGCCGCGCGCGCGTGCGCCGCCTGGCCCGGTATTTGCGCGCGCGGCTCGGCATGCCCGCGAGCGATTCGCCGGTTCTCTCCTACGTCATCGGCGACAACCGCCGCGCCATTGCTGTAGCCGGGCGCGTACAGGCCGACGGCTTCGATGTGCGCGCGATCCGCCCGCCTGCGGTGCCCGAGGGGACCGCCCGGCTGCGCATCTCCATCAACGCCAACCTGACCGAAGAGATTCTCGACCGCTTCGCCGCGGTTCTCCAACAAGCCTTGGAACTGGAATGCGCGGCTGCTTTGTAACCGGGACCGATACCGGCGTGGGCAAAACTGTCGTCAGCGCCGCGCTCGCGCTGCGCACAGGCTATGGTTACTGGAAACCCATCCAGACCGGCCCGGAAAGCGATTCCGCCGAAGTGCGCAGGCTCGCCGGGTGCCAGGTGTGGGACCGCGGCGTGCGCTTGCCCGATCCCGTTTCGCCGCATCTGGCGGCCGAGCGTTCGGGCGTGCGCATTCAGCTCAGCGAGATTCTGGCGCAAGCGCCGGCCGGGGGGGACTGGATTGTCGAAGGAGCGGGCGGGGTGCTGGTTCCGGTGAATGACCGCGAGAAGATGATCGACGTGATGACGCTGCTCGCGCTGCCGGTGATTGTGGTGGCGCGCAGCACGCTCGGAACCATCAATCACACGCTGCTGACGCTCGCGGCGCTGCGGGCGCGCGGGCTCGCCATCGGCCGCGTCGTGATGGTGGGGCCGCCGCATCCGGAAAATCGCGATGCGGTGGAACGGTTTGGAAACGTGACCGTCGAGACCATGCCGTGGTTCGATCCCCTCACGCGCGAAGCGCTGCAACGGCGGGCCTCGTGAGCCTGATCGCCCGCGATCGCCGGGTGTTGTGGCATCCGTACACACAGATGCGGACCGCTCCTCCGCCGTTGCCCGTGGTGCGCGCCGAGGGCGTGTATCTGTACACCGAAGACGGACGCAGGATTCTCGACGGCATTTCTTCCTGGTGGGTAAACATTCACGGGCACTCGCATCCGAAGTTGAACGCGGCGCTGGCGAAACAGGCTGCCGAGCTCGAGCACGTGATATTCGCGGGGTGCACCCACCGGCCCGCCGTGGAGCTAGCCGAGCGTTTACTCGCCATCACACCGCGCGGATTGGCGCGCGTGTTTTATTCCGACAACGGGTCGACGGCGGTGGAAGCCGCGCTGAAGATGGCGATTCAGTATTGGCGGAATCAGGGGCAGGAGCGCCGGCTGTTGCTCGCGCTGGCGCACGGCTATCACGGCGACACGTTCGGCGCGATGGCGGTCAGCGCGCGGTCGGTTTTCACCAGCGCATTCGAGAAACTGGTGTTCCACGTGGAACACTTTTCGGACATCGGGACCTTAGTACTCTTGCTGCGCGAACGTCAAAACGAAATCGCCGGAGTGATCTTAGAGCCGATTTTACAAGGAGCTGGAGGTATGACTCTGTGGCCGGCGGAGTTCGTCGCTGAGGTCCGCCGCCTGTGCGACGAGCATGGAACGCTGCTGATCGCCGACGAAGTTTTCACCGGATTCGGCCGCACGGGCAAAATGTTCGCCTGTGAGCACGCCGGAATCACGCCGGACCTCTTGTGTATCTCCAAAGCATTGACGGCAGGATACCTTCCGCTGGGCGCGACGCTTGTGACTGAAAAAATCCATCAGGCCTTCTGGAGCGAAGACCGCAGGAAGACTTTCTTCCACGGGCACTCCTACACGGCGAATCCTCTGGCGTGCGCGGTGGCGCTGGCGAGTCTGGAGATCTTTGCCGAAGAGCCGGTGATGGCTCGCGTCGCGCGCCTGGAGCGGCAACTGCGCGACGGGCTCGAGCCGCTGCGCGGGCTGCCGCAGGTGAAAGATGTGCGTGTGATCGGCGGCATGGGCGCGGTCGAGTTGCAGGCCGAAGATGGCGGTTACTTGCATGAAATGGGGCCGCGGCTCGCTGCGCAATTCCTGGAGCGCGGCCTGTTGCTGCGGCCGCTCGGCAACGTCGTTTACTTTCTGCCGCCGTATGTGATCACGGAAGCGGAGACGGAATGGGCGCTGGCTGTGATAAGATCCACTGTTTGCGAACCCGTTTGAGGGAAGGTTAAGGAGAATTTCCCGCCTGTGAAAGTTTACCAAACCAACGATATCCGGAACGTCGCTCTGGCCGGACACGGCCACTGCGGAAAAACCTCGCTGGCCGCAGGCCTCCTGTTCACGACGGGAGCCACCAACCGGCTGACCCGCGTGGACGAGGGCAACACGCTCACGGATTACGACGAGGAAGAAATCGCGCGCAAGATCACCATATCCACTTCTCTTGCGGCCATCGAATGGAACAAGAAGAAGATCAATCTGCTGGATACGCCCGGTTTCAACATGTTCATCCTGGACACGAAGGCGTCGCTGGTGGCGGCCGATGCGGCGCTGGTGGTGGTGGACGGCGTGGCGGGCGTGGAAGTGCAGACCGAGAAAGTCTGGAGCTACTGCGACGACTTCAAGCTGCCGCGCGCGCTGGTGATCAACAAATTGGACCGCGACCGGGCTAGCTTCGAGCGGTCGCTCGAGAGTGTCCAACAGTTTTTCGGCCGGAGCGCGGTGCCGGTGCACCTGCCGATCGGCTCCGAACGCGACTTCAACGGCCTGGTGGACCTGGTGCGCATGAAGGCGTACACGTTCGCCAACGACGGCGATGGCAAGGGCAAGGAAGGCGATATTCCGGCGAGCATGGCTGAGGCCGCAAAGACCGCGCATGAGGCGCTGGTGGAGATGGTGGCCGAAGGCAACGATGCGCTGATGGAGGAATTTTTCGAAAAAGGCACGCTGCCGCCGGAGCATATCCAAACCGGCTTGCGGGAGGCCGTACTGGCACGCCGGATCTTTCCGGTGCTCTGCGCTTCGGCCTTGCACAACGTTGGATCGAGCGTGATCCTCGGCTTTATCGAAGATTACTTTCCAAACCCGGGTGAGCGCGGTCCGTGGACGGGGACCAACGGCGGCGAAGAAATCGAGCGGGCGGTGACCGACTCGGCTCCGGTGTCGGCGTTCGTGTTCAAGACGTCGGCCGATCCGTTCGCAGGACGCGTCACGTATTTCAAGGTGATCTCCGGCGTGGTGAAGAACGACGCCAGCCTGGTGAACGTGCGCAACGGCGGCGCGGAGCGCTTGTCGCACATCGGTGGCGTGCTGGGAAAGACGATCGATCCGGTGACGGAGCTGCACGCGGGCGACATCGGCGCCGTGGCGAAGCTGAAGGACACGCTGACGGGCGACACGCTGTGCGACAAGGCGTCCCAGATTGTCTATCCGGCGGTGCGACTGCCAGAGCCGTCAATCGCCTACGCCATTTCCGCCAAGACGCGCCAGGACGAAGACCGCATGGGCAATGCGGTGCACAAGATTCTGGAAGAAGACCCTTCGCTGCGTTTCTATCGCGATCCCCAGACCAAGGAGTTTCTGCTTGCCGGCAGTGGCCAGCAGCACGTCGAAGTGGTGGTGAGCAAGTTGAAGAAGCGGTACAACGTGGACGTGGAGCTGAAGGCTCCCAAGATTCCGTACCGCGAAACGATTCGCGGCAAGGCGGACGTCCAGGGGCGCCACAAGAAGCAGACCGGCGGGCACGGCCAGTTCGGCGATTGCTGGATCCGGATGGAGCCGCTGCCGCGCGGCGAAAAGTTCGTGTTTGAGAACGAGGTGTTCGGCGGCGCGATTCCGAAGAACTTCATTCCAGCGATCGAAAAAGGAATCATCGAAGCCGCCGAGAAGGGTTACCTGGCCGGCTATCCGGTGGTGGATTTCAAAGTGGTGGTCTATGACGGTTCGTATCACGACGTGGACTCGTCGGAAATGTCCTTCAAGCTGGCCGCGCGCAAGGCGTTCAAGGCGGCGATGGAGGTGGCCAAGCCGGCGCTGCTGGAGCCGATCATGAACGTGGAGGTGCAGGCCCCGGTGGAATACGCAGGCGACCTGATGGGCGACATGAACGGCCGGCGCGGACGGATTTTGGGCATGGACACCAAGGGCGGCACGCAGATCATCAAGGCGCAGGTGCCGATGGCGGAGATGTTGAGCTACCAGAACGACCTGACGTCGATGACGCAGGGCCGCGCGTCATTCACCATGGAGTTCGATCACTACGATTACGTGCCGGGCCCCGAGGCTGAGAAGATCATCGCGGCGGCGAAGGCGGCGGGAGTGGGAGCGGCGGAGGAAGAGGAGTAGAGAAGTGGGAAGGGAGGCGAAGCCAGCGGCCGGACAGCATGCATGGCTTCGTTCAGTATGATGAAGGTGTCATGGGCATCACCAGACGATTCCTCCTTCCGTTGGCCGCATGCGCGCCGCTGGTGGCGCAGCAGCCGCCGGCGCCCGAGCGTTTCTATGTCCAGGCGACGGGACAAGCAACAGTGTCCGTAAAACCCGACCAGGCCACCATCGAGATCGGGGTAGTCACGCGGGGCTCGAGCGCGGCCGCGGCGGGCGCGCAGAATGCCAGACAAACGGACGCGGTGCTGGCGGAGATCCGGAAGCTGATTCAGGCCGGCGACGAATTGAAGACGACGCGTTATTCGCTCGCACCGAATTACCGGTCTCCCAAGCCGGGGGAGCCTCCGGCGATTTCCGGCTACACGGCGACCAATATCGTGGAGGTCACGCTCAGCGATTTGACGCAAGTGGGAAAGGTGATCGACGCGGGCTTGCAAGCGGGAGCGAACAACATCCAGAGGCTTCAGTTCGGGTTGAAGAATCCACAGGCGGCGCGGGCGCGGGCGCTGCGAGAAGCCGCGGTGGAGGCGAGAGCCAACGCGGAGGCGATCGCCGCGGCGCTCGGCGTGCGGGTCGTGCGCGTTCTTTCCGCCGAGGAGTTCAGCTCCGGCCCGGTCTACGCCCGGGCAGAAGGCGTCACCGCACTGACGGCCACGCCGGTCGAGGCAGGAACGGTGGATGTATCCGCCACGGTCACACTGAAGGCTGAGATCGGGCAGTAGACCAGCGGAACCGGGGACGCGTTCCGGACCCGGGGACAGGAGCGTGAGCGGCGCGCCTAGGGGCGCGGCGGCGTGCGCAAACTGATGCCGAGCTCGCGAAGCTGCCGTTCGGGCACTTCGCTGGGGGCGTCGCACATGATGTCGGTCGCCTTCGCCGTCTTGGGGAAGGGGATCACGTCCCGGATCGAGGTTTCGCCGGCGAGGATCATCACCAGGCGGTCGAGGCCCAGCGCGATGCCGCCGTGCGGGGGCGCGCCGTATTCGAGCGCTTCGAGCAGGAAGCCGAAGCGCTTCCGCGCTTCTTCCTTCGTGAAGCTCAGCGCCGAAAACACCTTGGACTGCACGTCCTGGCGGTGAATACGAATCGAGCCCGAGCCGAGCTCGGTGCCGTTCAACACGAGGTCGTACGACTTGGCGCGGCAGTGCGCAGGATCGGTTTCCAGCTTGTCGATGTCCTCGTCGTGCACGGAGGTGAAGGGGTGGTGCGCCGCGTTCCAGCGGTTCTCTTCTTCGTCCCACTCAAACATGGGGAAATCGAGCACCCACAGAAAGCGGAAGTCGGAACCCTCGAACGCCCTGTGTTTCGGGGCGTAGCGCTGCGCGGCCTGCAAGCGCAATTGGCCGCAGGCGGCAAGCATTGTGTATTCGGGGCGCTGGCCCTTGGGCGCACCACCCCAGCCGGCGAGCAGCAGCAAGTCGTCTTCCTGCGCGCCGATACGCTCGCGCACTTTGGCCATCCGGGTGGGGAAGTCGCGATCGAGGCGCTTCAGATCGTCGAAGACGCGCAGGCCGCGCTCCTGGCCGAAGGCTTTCAGATCGTCGCGCTCCTTGCGGCTCACGGCGCCGACTCTTGGGATGCGGATCGCGACCAGCGGCAGACCTTCGGCGGTGAGTCCCTCGCCCGCGAACAGGTCTTCGACGCAGTAAAAGGGCGGGATGCGCAGATCGGGCTTGTCGATGCCGTAGGAGCGCATGGCCTGGTCGTAGCTGAGGCGCGGGAAGGGCGCCGTGACGTGGCAGCCGGCGACTTTACAGGCGGCGACGATCAAGGGTTCGATCACGTCGAAGATCTGGGCCGGCTGCGGGAAGGACATTTCCAGGTCGATTTGGGTGAATTCGGGCTGGCGGTCGGCGCGCAGGTCCTCGTCGCGGAAGCAGCGCACGATCTGGAAGTATTTGTCGAAGCCGGAGACCATCAGAAGCTGTTTGAAGATCTGGGGCGATTGGGGCAGCGCGTAGAACATGCCCGGGTTGACGCGGCTGGGGACCAGGTAATCGCGGGCTCCCTCGGGCGTCGAGCGGGTCATGAAGGGGGTCTCGATTTCGAGGAAGCCCATTCCGGTGAGCACCTGGCGGACGGCGAAAGAAATCTTCGAGCGCAGAATGATGTTGCGCTGCATGCGGGGGCGCCGCAAGTCGACGTAGCGGTACTTGAGGCGCACGTCCTCTTTGACATCGACGGTTTCCTCCATGGGGAAGGGAGGCGTGCGGGAGGTGTTCAGGATGTGGAGTTTTTCGCAGACCACCTCGACTTGGCCGGTTTCGATGGCGGGGTTGACGGTATCGGGGGAGCGCCGGTCCACCAAGCCTTCAACCGCGATCACGTATTCGGAGCCAAGCAAATCGGCCTTGGCGTGAACCTCGGGATCGCCGTCGGCGCGGAAAACGATCTGCGTGACGCCGTCGCGGTCCCGCAGGTGGAGGAAGAGCACGCCGCCCAGGTCGCGGCGGCGGTGCACCCAGCCCATCAGGACGACGCGCTTGCCGGCGTCGGAGAGGCGCAGTTGGCCGCAGGTATGCGTGCGGCGCAGCTCGCCCAGCAAGTCGAGAGGTACTTGTTCCATGGGATTCAATTCTGTTTGATGCGCGTGGCGAGCTCGGAGCGCGTGAGCTTCATCTGCTCGCCCGTCGCCATGTTTTTCAAGGAGTACGTTCCGGAGGCGAGCTCGTCGTCTCCGATGATCAAGGCATAGCGCGCGCCGGTTTTGTTGGCGACTTCGAGGGCGCGTTTGAGTTTGCGGTCGACCGAGCGTTCGACGGAAATTCCTCCGGCGCGGAGGCTGGCGGCCAGTTCGCCCGCGTGGCGTTCGGCCGCCTGGCCCATGGCGGCGAGGAAGACGTCGACGGAGGCTTCGGGCGTGTGGTTGACGCTCATGACCAGACGGTCTTCGCCGATGGAGAAACCGATGCCCGGCGCGGGGACTTTCGAGCCGAGGGATTCGGCCAGGCCATCGTAGCGCCCGCCGCCGAGCACCGAATTCTGCGCGCCCAGGGATCCGTGAATGATCTCGAAGGTCGTGCGCATGTAATAATCGAGGCCGCGGACCAGGCGCGGGCGGACTTCGTAGGCGATGGCGCGTTGTTCGAGGTGCGCTTGCACCGCCGCGAAATGTCCGGAGCAGGCAGCGCACAGGTGATCGAGGATTGAGGGCAGAGCCTCAATGACGGGCTGATCACCGGGCGCCTTGCAATCGAGCACGCGCAGCGGATTGGTGACCGTGCGGCGCTGGCAATCCTCGCACATGTTGGGTGCGGCGGCGGCCAGCCTCTGGCGCAGCGTGGTGAGGAATCCGGGGCGGCAGCCGGCGCAGCCGACGGAATTGAGGATCAGTTGAAAACCGCTCAGGCCGGAGCGGCGCAGCAGCTCGACCACCATTTCGATCACTTCGGCGTCGACCAGGGGCGATTCGGAACCGATGGCTTCCGCGCCGATCTGGTAGAACTGGCGGAAGCGGCCTTTCTGGGGGCGTTCGCGGCGGAACATCGGGCCGATGTAGTAGAGCTTCTTGACGCCGGGGAGCTGGTCCAGGCGGTGCTCGATATAGGCGCGCAGGACGGAGGCGGTGGCCTCCGGGCGCAAGGTGAGGGACGTGCCGTCGCGGTCCTCCCAGGTGTACATTTCCTTGCCGACGATGTCGGTATCCTGGCCCACGCCGCGGGCGAACAGCGCGGTTTCTTCGAAGATGGGCGTGCGGATTTCGTGATAGTTGTAGACGCGGAAGACGTCGCGCGCCACGGCTTCCACGTGGTTCCAGGTGGCGCTCTCGGGCGGCAGGATGTCGCGCGTGCCGCGGACGGCGTGAATGTGGGCCGCGTTCCTGTCTTCCGTAACGCTCATCCTTGTTCCTTGGCATCCGTCTTATAAGCGGCGGCGCGGGCGACGTAACTGGCTACGCCCTTGCGGAAGCGCTGCTTTTCTTCGTCGGTCACCTCGCGGCGAGGTTTGGCGGGCGTGCCCATGACCAGCGTGTTGGCCTGGACTTGTGTGCCCTCGGGCACCAATGCCCCGGCGGCGACGACGGCTCCGCGGCCGATGCGGGCGCCATTCAGGACGATCGCGCCGATGCCGATCAAGGCGTCGTCTTCAACCATGCATCCGTGCAAAATACAACCGTGGCCGACGGTGACGCGGCTGCCGAGCGTGGTGGGGAATCCGGGATCGGTGTGCATGATGGTGCCGTCCTGGATGTTCGTGTCGTCGCCGATGGTGATGGGTTCGTTGTCGCCGCGCAGGACGCAAGCGGGCCAGACGCTGGAGCGCTCGCCGATAATCACATGGCCGATCAGGTGCGCGCCGGCGTCCACATATGCGGAGACAGCGATCCTGGGGGCAACGCCCCGGAAACTGCGAATCATGACGGAGGGGGTAAACCCTCATGCTAGCAGATTTGGCCGTTTTTCTCTCTTTCGTTTCGTTTTCCGTAGCGCGACCGGGGAACGGGCGTGAAAGAGTTCGCGCAAGGACGCCAAGACGCGAAGAAATTCGGGGCCAAGATTGGAGAAAGGCGTGGGTCGGCCGCCGCGGAAGAAAGCGCAGTTGGGCACAGCAGTGGTATCTTCAACCGATGCTGGGTCTGGAGATCCAGCCGTACTGCGAAGCGAGATGAGCCAAGAGCGGGAATTGATCGTCAAGACGGTGCGCGATTTCGTCGAGCGCGAGGTGATGCCGGCGGCCTCGGCGATGGAGCATCGCAACGAGTATCCGCATGCGCTCGTCGCCCAGATGCGCGAGATGGGGTTGTTCGGGCTGAACGTGCCGGAGGAGTTCGGCGGCGCGGGCGCCGATTCCACCACGCTGGCGATGGTATTCGAAGAGCTGTCGCGGGGCTGGCTGGGCCTGGCGGGCGTCGTGGGCAGCCATTCGGTGCTGTGCGACGTGCTGGCGCGCTTCGGGACCGAAGATCAGAAGCGGCGCTTTCTGCCCCGGCTGGCCGAGGGCGATCCGCGGGGCGGCATCTGCCTCACCGAGCCCGAAGCCGGGACGGATCTCCAGAGCATTCGCACCACGGCCAGGCGCGATGGCGGCGTGTATCGCGTGAACGGGTCGAAGATGTGGATCACCAACGGGCGCCACGGGCGGGCGTTCCTGCTGCTGGCGAAGACGGACCCGGGCGCGCAGCCGCCGCACAAAGGCATGAGCGCGTTCGTGATCGAGAAGGGAGCGCCGGGACTGACGGTGGGGCGCGATATCGACAAGCTCGGCTATAAGAGCGTCGAGACCTGCGAGCTGCATTTCGCCGATTTCCCCGTCCCTGTGGAGAACTTGATCGGGGGCGAGGAAGGGCGGGGCTTCGCGCAGGTGATGACGGGGCTGGAATCCGAACGGTTGAACGTGGCGGCGCGCGGGTTGGGGATCGCGCGGGCGGCCTTCGCCGCGGCGATTCAATACGCCAAGAAGCGGACGGCGTTCGGCAAGCCGATCGCGGAGCATCAGGCGATCCAGTTGAAGCTCGCCGATATGGCGACCAAGATCGAGGCGTCGCGGCTGCTGATTTACGAGGCGGCGGCGAAGCGGGATCGCGGCGAGCGCTGTGACGTCGAGATGGGCATGGCGAAATTGTTCGCTTCGGAAACGGCGGCCGAGGTGTCCTTCGAGGCGATGAGGATTCTGGGGGCCAACGGGTACTCGACCGATTTTCCGGTGGAGCGGTACTACCGCGATGCTCCACTGGTCGTGATCGGCGGAGGGACGAATGAATTACAGCGGCTGATTATCGCCCGGGGGTTGTTGAAGAGGCATCCTGCCGTGTAAAGACGGAGGCTGATCCGGGCCACTGCTCAGGGCGGCTGTGGTGCGAGGCCTAGCGGGCTACCGCAGAAACCCCCGGCATAACCGGGGGCTGGCGAGGCGGCGGAGCAGAAGCTCCGAGCGCGCCTCGCGCTCTGCGCTCAGAAGTCGTAGCGGAATCCGGCCTGAATCAGGCGCGGGGTTCCGGGCAGCAGGCCGCGGGAGCGGTCCGCGATGTACAAGCGGTCGCCGACATTTTTTGTAGTGATGAAGATCGTCGTGCGCCAGCGCGGAACCGGGTAATTCAGGGCCAGATTGAAGATCGTAAAGCCGGGGATCAAGCCCCGCTGGCCATCGGGAGTGCCGCCGATGGTGTTGAGATCGTCGCCGAACTGGCGGCCCGTGCCGACGACTTCCGCCAGGGCGTTCCAACCGGAGGCGTGCGACCACGTGACGGTCGCCTCGGCCAGATGGCGAGGCGCGTAAGGCAGGCGGTGTCCGCTCACGGAGACGTTCGAGAAGCCGGGCACCGCGCTCAGGCGAGTCCCTTCAAAGCGGGCCACGGGCAGATAGGTGTAGGCGAGGCGCAGCGCCATGCTGTGGCGCGAGCTGAACAGCGGTCCGCTATCGAAACGCGAGCCGAGCTCGAGGCCCTGGTGCAGCGTGCGCCCGCCGTTGGTCAGCACGGCTCCGATGCCTCCGGCGACGCTTGCGGGGATGACCTGGTTGGAGAACTTCATCCGGAAAAACGCCAGATCCGCGGACCAGAAGCGGTTGATGCGCGCGCGGCCGCCGGCTTCGTAGTTCCAGCTCAGCTCCGGATCCAACTCGATGCTGGCGCCGGTGGTGTTGCTAATGATGTCTTCGGTGCGCGGCGGGGCGAAACCGCGATGAATGCCGGTAAACAGAGAGAGGCCCGAGACCGGATGGTAGGAGAAACCCACTCCGGGGATGGCTTGCGTCAGGGACGTCGATCCCGAAACGCCGGCCAAACGGTTTTTGCGCTGATAGCGGACATGCTCCAGGCGCAGGCCAGCGGTGAGGGACCACTTTTCACCGGCCCAGCGGTTTTGCAGGAACGTTGCATAGGCCTGGTTGCGGCGTTCGTTATTTTCCACCACGGTTCCCGCGCGCGCCTGGGGCGAGGTTCCATTCTGCTGGATGCGCTCCTGGTCTTCAAAGTGGGCGCGGAAGCCGAAGTCGGTGTCATTGCGAAATCCGAACAGGCGGTGCGTGACGTGAAGGCGGGGATCGATGCCCCAGGTGAAATAGTCGCGCAGGCGGCCTTCGTTTCCACACGTGGTGTTCAGGTTGGCCATGCCGCCGCAGGCGGGGTTCGACGATGTGTTCGGGCGCTGGGCGGAGTTGCTGGATTGCCGCCACCAATCGCGGCTGAAGCGTGCGCCGTAGAGATTCGTGATCAGCGACGTGGAACCGTTGAACACGGCCGTATGGGTGATGGCGAGTCCGTAGCGATTGCCATCGAAATTATCGTTCCGGAAGGGATTTTGACGCGGGGCCGAAACCGATTCAGCCTCGCGGAGTCCGGAGTAGGTGAGGCGGGAATCTTCGCCGTAGTAATTCGCCTTGATTCCCAGGGTTTGTTTCTCTCCGATGTTGCTGATGGTTTTCACGGTGTAGTCGTTCAGGCCCGTGCGGACATTGTCGCGCGAGCCCTCGCCTTGCTTGCGCATGGCATCAAACAGCAGGCCGGTATTGCGGGCGGTGGTGCCCCAGCGCCCGTGGCCATTGAGGTAGTCGCGATTGCCGCCGGTGAGCGTGAGAGATCCGGCCGGCTGGGAAGGCGGCGCCGGCGTAAGGTAGTTCACGACTCCGCCCACGGTCATCGGCCCGTACAGAATCTGGCCGGAACCCTTCACCACCTCGATGCTGTCAAAACGGTCCACCGGCGGATGATAGTAGGAGGCATTGTCGCCATAAGGTGCGTACGACAATGGAACGCCATCTTCGAGCAGCAAAATCTTATTCGAACGGGTGGGATTGAGGCCACGAATGCCGATATTCGGACGCAAGCCAAAACCTTCCTCGCCACGGGCTTGAATGCCAGGCAGCTTGCGTAGCGCCTCATCGAAGCTAAATACGCGGGCGGCCCGGAGGGTGGCGCGGTCGAGCACGTCGACCACGCCTGGGATCTGGCTGAGAGAATCCGGCGAGCCCGCAAGCTGGGTCGCGGAAACGAATACCTGCTGGGAAAGGGAGACTGGCGCGAGCGCGATGTCAAGCGTCTGAGTCGCGTCCACGCGCACGCG
>CAZTKA010000049.1:22252-22590 GCA_964614015.1 uncultured Bordetella sp.
CCGGGTTCCAGCCCGTTGAAGACGTAGCCGCCGCGGCCATCGGGCTGGGCGCTTCGCTCAGGGCCACCGCCCTCGCTTCGGATCAGAACGGTGGCATTCGCCAAGGGCGCTCCGCTGATGTCGGTCACGCGAACGCTGAGGTCGGCGGCCTGACTGGATAGGGCGATCGTGAAAAGCAAGATTGCCAGTGGGTGCATAGAAGAATTTAGTTTATCCATATTGCAACTGAGTGTCAACTGTAAACAACACAACCTATTGGAAACTCTAGATTTATTTCTAAGTACCGCAAATAGGTTGCTTTCTAAAGTGACCCCGTACGAACGGCGCCGCGGGACTGG
>CAZTKA010000050.1:0-22504 GCA_964614015.1 uncultured Bordetella sp.
GTCACCCACAGACCATCGACGATAACGCCGGCCTGGACGCCGGTCAGGTTCTGGACCAGTTGCTCCGTGGACATCGCGCGCAACTGCGCGATGGTGTTCGAGCCGGCCGCGCGCGCTCCGGCCTCTTCCGCCTGCTGGCGCGTACGCATCTTGCTGATCTGCGTACCCATGAAACTGCCGCTCTGGGCGATGGCGCGGTGGAACAGTCCTTTGCCCTCGGGCGAGCCGACCATCGCCGCCACCAGCATCGCTCCGGCGGATTCGCCGGCGATGGTCACACGGTTCGGGTCACCGCCAAAGGCCGCGATGTTCTTCTGCACCCAGCGCAGTGCGGCGGCCAGATCCATCAGTCCGTAATTGCCGGAGGCGTTCTTGCCGGACTCTCTGGTGAGCTCCGGATGCGCCAGGAAGCCGAACATCCCGAGCCGGTAGTTGTAGGTCACCACGACCAAGCCCTTCTTGGCCAAGGACTCTCCGTCATAGCGCGGCTCCGAACCGGAGCCGCCCGTGAACGCGCCGCCGTAACTCCACACGAAAACGGGGCGCCGCTCATTGGCGGATGCAGCCGCGGTCCAAACATTCAGATACAGGCAGTCTTCGCCGGGCGCCGGGCCGGCGGGCCCTTTGCCGCCGCCCTTCGCTCCACCTTTCGCGCCGCCGCGCCCGCCACCGCCGCCCGCCAGACAGTTGGGGCCGAACTGATCGGCGGCCTTCACGCCTTCCCATTTGGCGGCCGGCTGCGGCGGCTTCCAGCGGTTCTCCCCCGTCGGCGGAGCGGCGTACGGAATGCCTTTGAAGACACGGACGCTGGCATCTCGGCCCGCAATGCCCGTCACTTGACCGGCGTCGGTCCTGACCGGTTCCTGAATGGCGCCCAGCGCGAGAGCGGCCAAGGCGAGGAAGGTGCAGAGTAGCGTGAATCGGTTCATGAAATGAGGTTCCTTCCGGGAGATTAGTTCCTGGCAGCAGCAGCCGCGGCTTCGTCGGCGCGAGCGCCTTGCAGCATGTTGAACATCGCGTAATTGCCTTCGTGGCAGGCGTACTCGAACAACTCGTATTGTGGATCGGCGCGCAGGGGCATGGCGATCTTGAACGGAGCGACCCACGTCTTCGGATCGTTCACGGTCGCTTCGTAGTACATTTCATCGGGCGCCACGCGGGTCCAGCGCTCGACCAGGACCATGTCCGCGCTGTGCGGATCGCCGCCGCCGTTGCCGCCGAGCCCGTTGCGGTCACCCAGAAAATTGCGCGTCTCGACCACGAGCGTGTCGCCTTCCCAGTGCCCGCGGCCGTCGCCCATGTAGGATCGAAAGCCGCCGCCCACGAACGGCCGGCCATCCAGCGGAATGATGCGTGCTTCGTGGATCATCTCATAGCGAATCACGACGTAGCCCGGAGCCTGATGAATCTGGTTACCGTTGTTGTAAATCACCGGCAGAATCGAGCCGAGCACACCGCGGCTGATGCAGCGGTCATAAATGCTCTGATCCGTGAAGGATTCGTTTGGCCCGCGACCCTGCCGCGCCGCGTTACGCGCGGCGCGTTTTTCGAGTGCCGCCGCGGTGTACGCCGGCATGCGGCCGTCGGCCGGATCAACGATCAGCGAAGTCAAGCGCGTGGCTTTCCCGAAATCCAGCCAGTAGCCCGGGGGATTGATGGACACCGGCTGATCGGGCCGCGCCGGAGCCTGGCCGGCCTTCGAGCGCTGATCCAATTGCGCGGCGCGCTGCGCGTATTCTTCATCGGTCAGGTACAGCCGGGTTCCAAAATTTTCGGGCCGTTGCAGGGGCACGTTGATCAGGTCGGTGCCCGGCCAGATGCCTTGCAGGTCGGGGTCGCCCCAGGGAAGGCGAGGCGGCTTGTAGCCGGCTTTGGGCGCCGACTGCGCCAGCGCGATCGCACTCGCCAGCAAGAGCAGGATCACTCGCCGCATCTTGGGACCTCCTCGGGCTTAAACTCCAGGTCGTCTAAGATGTTACAGCCGCGGGGAGGCTGTGTCAATTGAAGGTGGCCAATGACGATGTGCCCGCCGCGCAGTTGATATATACTGCAAACACGATGTCCCTCCGGCTCGGAGACGTGATCGACGACTATTGCGTCAAGTGCCGACGCATCACCAATCACGCGATCGTTTCGCTGATGAACGGGTCGGCCGCCAAAGTGCGCTGCCAGAGCTGCTATAACGATCACGATTACCGTCACGAGCAGGCGCCTCCGTCGAAGAAAAAAGCGGCCCTGTTCAACGAGGTATTGAAGGGCGTCGCGCCGCTGCCGGAGCAGTCCAAGAAACCCTAGGAGGCTTTCGCCTGAAACAGCGGTTAGCGCTGCACCAGCGCCATGCCCGCGCCCGCGGCGGCCAGCACGCCTCCGGCGATGCGGTTGACCCAGGCCCCATGATGCGGACGCCGCAGGAAAACGCTCGCCCGGCCGGCGAGCGAGGCGTAAGCCAGCAGCACGAAAAACTCGAAGAACGTGCTGGTCGCCCCGAGAATCGCCAGTTGCGGCGCCGCCGGATACGCGGGGTCGATGAACAACGGAACAAACGCCGCAAAGTAGACCAGCGCCTTGGGATTGGCGATTTGCGTGGCGATTCCATCCATGTACAAGCGGCCCGAAGAGGCTGAGGCGGACTTGTCCAGAACGCTCTCGCGGGCCAGCAGCGCGCGCAGGCCCAGATACACGAGATAGGCCGCGCCCAGCCATTTCACGACGAAAAACGCTTCATAGAAGGCCACCCACAAAGCGCCCAGGCTGGTCGCCGAAATCGCGAAATAGAAGGCATTCGTGGACAGGATGCCCACAATCGTCCGGGCCGCGGGACGCGCGCCGTGGCGCAGCGACGTTCCGATCACCAGCAGGACCGCAGGACCCGGAACCATGTCGAGGACCACACTGGCCGTGGTGAAGATCCACCACAGGTTCCAGTTCATGAAGCGGCCGCGAGCAACCCGGAACGCAGCATGCCCTGCATCTCCGGAGTGAGCTTGCGCCCCTGATGGGTGACATAGAACACGTCCAGGGCCTTGTAAGCCTCGGTGCTGATCAGGACCAGCTCGATGTTGCAGCCGGCCTCGGAAAACACCAGGGACAGATCATGCAGCAGACCGGGGCGGTCGGCCGCCGCGATTTCGATCAAGGTCGCCGCGGCCGCCGGATCGTCCTTGAAGGCGACCCGGGCCGGGAACTTCATACGCGTGGAGAGCACGGGCTTGGGCCGGCCGCGTAACAGGCGCTCGATATCCTCGGTCCCTTCGATGACGCGGCGCACGAGCACGCGCAAGCGCCCGACCTCGGAAGGATTCAACTCCAGCGTGTTGTGCGGATCGGAGAAGGTGAAGGTATCGACGACGATTCCGGCCGCGTTGGAGAACGCCTCGGCTTTGACGATGTCCAGGCCGAAGCTCGAAATGGCGCCGGCAACGGAGGTGAACAATCTCGGGCGGTCGCGGGTGAGAAGCGTGAGGCGGTAGAGACCGCGCTCATGCAGGACTTCCACGGCCACGGGCCGCGAAGCAAGCTGGCGCGACAGCTTGAAGTGCGCCTCGATTTCCTCAGGTGAATGCGTCCGCAAGTAGCGCGTCGGCAGGCCCTCCAGAAACGCCGCGACTTCCGGTGTTTGGCCGGCGGCGTCGTGGATGCGCTCCGTGGCCAGTTCACGCGTCAGCTCTTCGTAGGCCGTCATATAAGTAAGCCACAGTTGCTCCAGGCGCCAGGGACTCATGGCGTGCGGATTCACGGCGCTGATGTCGGCATAGGTGAGCATCGTCAGAAGCTTCAGGCGCTCGAGCGTTCCGATGCGGCGCGCCAGGGAGGTGGCGGTCGCGCCGTCGTGGACGTCGCGGGACGTCATGATTTCGGAAAGATCCAGGTGATGGGCCACCAGAAAGAGGATGGTTTCGCGGTCCGCCTCGGGCGCGGCCAGGCGCTCGAGAACCACATGCGCGATCTCGATGGAAACTTCGGTGTGATCGCGGCCCGAACCTTTGCCGATGTCGTGCATCAGTAGCGCGAAGCGGACCAGGGCGGGATCTTCGATCCCCTGAAACAACTCCACAAAGCGGCCGTCCTGGACGTATTCCAACTGCTCGATGGCCACCAGCGTGTGCTCGTCGACGGTGTAGCGATGGTAGAAATCACGCACCACCAGGCACTCGATATTGCGCCATTCCGGCAGAGCAGTGCTGAGCACGCCGGACTCCTGCATGGCGCGCAAGCCCGCGGAGGGCTTGGGCAGGTTCAGCAGGCGCTTCCAATCCGTCCAGGAAGCTTGCGGAACGAAGTCGCGCAGGCGCTCAACGGTGTCGGGCGCCAGACGCAGGCCGTGCCGTGCGGCGAACTCGAAGACGCTCAGGTCGGCGGGAGGCTTGTGGCCGCGCAGCAGCAGCCGCTCGCGCGAAACGGTGAAATCCGCGGTGGACAGCCGCGAGCGCCAGTCATGGAAACGCCCAAGCAAGGGGCTCGCCTTGGCGGTGGCGATTTCCATGAGCCGGCGCACGGCCTGATCGACGATGCGGGCCTGCCGGAAGTAATCGCGCATAAGCGCGGCCGGATGCGCGCTCAATGCTTCCTGAGCTTCAAAGCTGAGAAGATTCTGGTCGCGGCCGCTGGTCTCATGCAAGTAGTGCCGGATGCCGGCCAGGAACGCGAAGGCGTCCGCCAAATCGGGAGGCGTGGAGTGCGGATTCAGCTGATGCAGCCAGCGGACGGTTTGTAAGTCGCGCAAGGCTCCAGGCGTTTCCTTCACGTTCGGCTCCAGATGATAGATCGTGTTTTGGAATTTGGCGCGGCGCGCCTCGGTCATGGCGACCAGTTGCCGGGCGAGGGAAGGACCCCGGCGCATGCGGAATTGTGCGAATCTTTGCGCGAGGATCTCATACAGGGCCTGATCGCCGGCGAGAAAGCGGTGATCCAGCAGGCTGATGCTGAATTCGCCGTTGCCGGGATGCTCGGAGACGCATTCCGCCAGGGAATGCACAGAATGGCTGGGACGCAAACCGGCGTCCCACAGCTCCTGTAGGAAGTGACGGATGACGTCGCGGGACGGCACCATCCGATCGGATTCGGCCAGCAACAGCAGGTCGATATCGGAAAAGGGAAACAATTCCCGCCGGCCAAAGCCGCCCACGGCAACCACGGCCACACCCGCCGGGCAGCAGGAGGCCACATAACGCGCATAAGAGGCCCGGACGCGCTCGTCCACCGCGAACGCGCGGGCCTCTAATTGTTGTTGAACGGATTGGACGGCGGGCGTGTTGGCGCCCGTTTCACTCACAAGGCAGCTTCCCCCCTATCATCGTTGCGGATGCGAATGGCGTCGGCAACGTCGTAAACGAAGATCTTGCCGTCGCCGATCTTGCCGGTGCGGGCGGCGGCGGTCAAGGTGCGGATCACCTCTTCGGCGCGCGCGTCCGCCACGACCAGTTCCAGTTTCACTTTCGGCAACAGGTCCACTTTGTATTCCATGCCGCGATACACTTCGGTGTGGCCTTTCTGCCGGCCGTGGCCGCGGACATCCGTGATCGTCATGCCGTCCACGCCGATCGCCTTCAATGCTTCCTTGGCGTCCTCGAGCTTGTGGGGCTGAATGATGGCTTCAATCATTTTCATAGTAAAGTCTCCTTGCGTGGGAACGCCACTGGTTACCCCTCGAAATTGTAACCTTCCTCACCGTGCTGGCTCAGGTCCAGGCCTTCGATTTCCTGGGCCGTGTCGACGCGCACGCCCGTAATCATGTCAACCACCTTCAGAATAATCAACGTACCTACGATGGCCAGGCCCCAGGCGATGGCGGACGCGATGATCTGGTTCACCACCTGCCCGCCGTTGCCATCGACCAGGCCCATGGCTCCGTCGCCGCGCAGCGGGTTGACCGCTTTGGTGGCGAAGACGCCGGTGAGGATTGCACCGACGGTGCCGCCGATGCCATGCACGCCGAACGCGTCGAGTGAGTCGTCATAGCCGCACATTTGCTTCACCTTGGCCACCATCAGATAGCACGCCACACCCGCCACCAGACCAATGATGATCGCCGGCATGGGCTTCACGAATCCCGAGGCCGGCGTGATCGCAACCAGTCCGGCCACGGCGCCGGAAATCCCACCCAGCATGCTAGGCTTGCCGTTCGCGATCCATTCGGCCACCAGCCAGCCGGCCGCCGCCGCCGCCGCGCCGAAATGCGTGGCCACGAAGGCGCTCGCCGCAAGACCGGAGGCGTTCAGCGCGCTGCCCGCGTTGAATCCGAACCAGCCGACCCACAGCAGGCAGGCCCCCACGGCGCTGAGCACGAGATTATGCGGCCGCATGGATTCACTCGGATAGCCCTGCCGCTTTCCCATGTATAACGCGCACATCAACGCGGATACGCCGCTGGTAATGTGTACCACCGTCCCGCCAGCGAAATCAAACGACGGAATCCCGTCGTTGTTCAGCGCGCCGAGGTAGCCGCCCGCGCCCCACACCATGTGCGCCATGGGAGCATAGACAACCAACAGCCACAACGTCATGAAAAGCAGCATGCCGGAGAACTTCATGCGCTCGGCGAAGGCGCCCGAGATCAGGGCCGGCGTGATGATGGCGAACATCAATTGATACACCATAAAGGTCAGGTGCGAAATGGTTCCCGCGTACGCCGGATTCGGATCGGCGCCCACTCCGTTCAGAAACAGGTGTCCCATACCTCCCACAAATGGAGTGCCCTCGCCGAAGGCGAGGCTGTATCCGATGACGGCCCAGATCAGAGTAACCAGCACCATCAAAACGAAGCTGTGCATGAAAGTCCCCAGGACGTTCTTGCGGCGTACAAGGCCTGCATAGAACAGCGCCAGGCCTGGGCCGGTCATCATGAGCACGAGCGCGGCGCAGACCATCATCCAAGCGTTATCGCCGGCGAATTGCGCGCTGGCGGCGGCCTTATCCGCCTTGTCCAGACGCTCGGCGATGGCTTGCGGGATATCTTGGGCGACTGCGGTCCCCAAGCTGAAAAGCATCAGCATCAGCATCAGAAGCTGAGTGCCACGGATCCAGCGTGCCGGCCTGATGCCGGCAGTTGCTTCGCGGGAAGAACTGCTTATGCGAAGAAATGACATGATCTCTAGACTGCTCCTTTTCTGTAGCGCCCGCGGGCGTTGAAGATTCCTAAGTATAAGAACTTCTGGCGCGTTTCGCGTTCGAAGTTTTTGATGCACCGGATTGAAACTTTCTATGGCAGCAAAGCGCCCTGTTTACAGGCACATCCAGTTGAGTTGGGACCTGTTCCGGAGGCCCCCCGGCGCCTGCGATATACTGAAGAGCGAGAAAAGTCCGCCTGCTCCCGCAACGCCGCAGACGCCACAGCGGAGAGAGCACAGTCATTGGAGAAACCCCTATGTTTAACCTGTTCCGCAGCCGGGACAAGATGGTCCGTTACCTACTCGGGGCCGTGCTTGTACTGGTCTCGTTGTCGCTGGTGACGTACCTGATTCCGAACTACGACACGCAGACCGGGACACCGGCGAATCCCGTGCTGGTTGAGATCGGCAACCAGCGCATTTACGCCGCGGATGCGCAGGCGCTGTTCCAGCGGAGCATACAAGGCAACATTCCGAAAGAGATGATGGAGATCTATTTCCCGCAGTTTCTTGATCAAATGATCCAGAGCCGCGCGGCCGTGTATCAGGCCGAACAGATGGGGCTAACCGTGAGTGATGACGAAGTGCGCGCTGGCGTTGCGCTGAACTTCTCTCAGTATTTCCAGGACGGCAAACTGAACCGGCAGGCCTTCGATGCGGCGCTGGCGGCGCAGGGCTATACGGCGCAGATGATCATCGATCAGATCCGCGAACAGCTTCTGCTGCGCAAGCTGCAGGACGTGATCATGGAAAGCGCCGTCGTGTCACCCTCCGAAGTTGAAGTGGAATACCGCAAGAGGCATGAAAAGGCGAGCGTCCAGTTCCTTTCCTTCTCCTCGGCGGATGTGCGGAGCCAGGTAAAACTCACCGACGAAGACGTTCGCAAGAAATACGAGGCCGAGAAGAACAATTACCGGCAGCCGGAAAAGTACGGGTTCCGCGTCCTGGTGTTGGAGCAGGAGAAGGTCACCGCCGGCATTCCGTTGACCGAGGCCGAACTGCGCGCCGCTTATAACGGAGCGCTGGACAACTTCCGCGTCCCGGAGAGGATGCGCGCCCGGCATATCTTGCTTTCCACGCAGGGCAAATCGGATGAGGAAAAGAAGGCGCTGCTGGCCAAGGCCGAGGACCTCGCCAAGCAGGCCAAGGCCGGAGCGGATTTCGCAGAACTGGCGAAAAAGTATTCCAATGACTCCAATGCCAGCGAAGGCGGCGATCTGGGATTCTTCGGCCGCGGGCAGATGGTGGCGGCGTTCGAAACTGCCGCCTTTGCGCTGCAACCTAAGGAGATCAGCGGCGTCGTGACGACCGAGTACGGCTACCACATCATTCAGGCTCTGGAGAAGGAAGCGGCCCGCGTCGAACCGTTCGAGAAGGTGCGGCCGGATTTGGAAAAGGAACTGCGAGCGCAGCGCGCCACGGACTTGATGCAAAAGAAAGCCGATGAGATGCGCGCAGAGTTGGTCAAGGATCCTGCCGCGGCTGCGGACATCGCCAAGCGCGTGGGCGCCGAGCTGATCACCGTGCAGGAAACCGTATCCGGCCAGCCGATTCCGACTCTCGGCGTCAGCCCGGAGATCGACAACGCCCTGGTGGGGGTCCAGCCCGGTGGCGTCACGGAGGCTCTAGCTATGCCGGGCGAGCGGCTGGTGGTTGCGGTGCTCGACCGGCGCATCCCCGGCCGGCCTTCGGAGTTCGAGGAAGTGCGCGCTGAGATCCGCGACAAACTGTTGAACGACCGCGCCGAACAGTTGGCCGAACAGAAGGCCATCGAGGCCGCCAACCGGATCAATCGCGGTGAGGATATCGCCGCTGTCGCGCGGACCATGAACACCAAACTCACGACGACGGAGAGTTTCACGCGCAACGACACGGTGTCGGGAATCGGCCCTGCCGTGTACCTGGAAGATGCCTTTACCAAGCCTGTCGGCACGATCATCGGGCCCTTGCCGATCCAGGGCCGTCAGGTGGTGGCGAAATCCATCGCCAAGACGGAGGCCGACATGGCGAATCTCAATGCCGAACGCCCGGAACTGCTCGAAACGCTCAAACGGACCAAGGCGCAGCAGCGAAACGCCTTGTTGATGGACAGCATCCTCACCAAGCTGACCAACGACGGCAAAGTCAAGAAGCACCAGGAAGAGATCCAGCGGACCATGGCGCTGTACCGGCAGTGATGTCCGGACAGGGGTGGGGCCGCCAATCCTGTCCGCAGCCGCTTTTCCGGCGGCTGCCCGCTTCCAAGCGCGCAGTGCCGGGCGGGGCCCTTCGCATGGCCGGTGTCACATGACCGGTTCGCTCTTTGAGACTCTCCTACAAGCCTGGAGGAGCCTCACGGATCCCGAGGGATTGGCAGCGCTGCTCCGGCAAGTGGGCTGGTGGGGGAATCTGCTGCTGGCCGGCATTGTGTTTTCCGAATCCGGGCTGCTGGCCGGATTGTTTTTGCCCGGCGACTCGCTGCTATTCACAGTGGGCGTGTTGTGCGGCGTGGGGCAACTCGAGATCACCCAGATCTGCGCGGTGCTCGTGGTGGCCTCCATCGCGGGCGATCAATGCGGCTATTTGCTCGGTTACCGCACGGGTCCGCGTATATTCGCGCGGCCGGATTCGCGCCTTTTTAAGCAAGAGTACGTGACGCGCACCCAGCAGTTTTACGCGCGCCACGGCGGCAAGACCTTGATTTACGCGAAATTCGTGCCCATTATTCGCACCTTTGCGCCGTTCATGGCAGGGGTGGGACGCATGCGCTACCGGCGCTTCGCATCCTTCAACGTTTTCGGCGGACTGAGCTGGGTGATTTCGATGACCTTGGCGGGATATTACCTCGGCTCGATCGAATGGATCCGCCGCCATTTCGAAATGGCCGTGCTGGCCGTGATCGCCGTGAGCCTGACGCCGTTGGCGTTGCAGATGCTCAAAAGCCGCCGCCGCTCAGCCACTTGAGCGCCGCCTGCACAACCGGGTCGCGCCGCAATTCCAATTCCTCGCCGCGGGCGACTCCAAACGCGAGCGTGACGATCTCCTGGCGGAGACGCTCCAAGATCCACGGCCGGTGCGCGGTCCATTCGGCTGGGCCCGGCTGCACGCGGTTCAGCGCGAGGAAAACACGCAAATCGTCCAGCATTTCGCTGGTAATTTCGAACCCCTCCTTGACGGGGTGCGTCCGCAGATATTGACCGGCAAAGCTGGTGAGCAGGCCGCTGCCGTCGATCACAGCCTGAAGCTGGGATTGCGGCGCTGGCAGAATCACGTGATCCGGCTGAATGCCCCCTCCGCCCATCAGCGTGCGGCCGGAATCGGAACGGTACGGGCCTTTGCGCATGAGCGTCGACGCGCCCAGTTGTACGCCGGAAAGCGGCTTCTGGATGGAACGCCCGCTGGGCGTATAATAGAACGCGACGGTCAATGCGGCTCCCGTGCCGGCCGAGAGCGGATACACCTGCTGCACGAGGCCCTTGCCGTAGCTCGGCTCACCGAGCACGACCGCGCGGTCGTGGTCCTGCAACGCACCCGCCACGATCTCCGAAGCGCTGGCGCTTTTGCCGTTCAGCAATACCGCCACAGGGAACGTATACGGCCGCGAGGATTTTGGCACGTAGACGTCCTCGGTTTCGCGGTTGCGCCCCTGGATGGAGAACACGAGTTGGTCAGGCGCGAGAAACAAAGAAGCGGTCTCGATTGCGGCCGCCACCACGCCACCGGGATTGCCGCGCAGATCGAGAATCAGGCCTTTCAGATACTCGCCTCCGAACTCCTCGATTTCGCGGCGGACCAACTGTCCCGTTGCCTGTTCGAAGTTGGCCACGCGCACGTAGCCGACATCGGGTGCGATGGCGAAGGCGCGGTCGACCGAAGGCACTTCGAGCAGGTCGGGCGACATGGTGACCACGTCCACGCTGGAGCCGCCGGGGTGGCGCACGTGCAGCGTCACCTGTTTCTGGCGCGATTCCTGGAGCAGTTGCGTGAGCTGCTCGACGTTGTAGTAGGCCAGCTCGAGGCCGTTGATGGCGAGGATCTCATCGCCGGCCGCCAGGCCCGCGCGCGAGGCTGGCGCGCCTTCCAGAACTTGCAACACCAGCACCCGTCCCGGCAGGATGCTGACGATGGTGCCGAAGCCCTGGCGCTCGCTTTCCTGCATCTGCTGGAGCTGCTGGAATTGATCAGGGTCGAAGAAAATCGAGTGCGGATCGAGCGTGCGCAGCATGGCCGGAATCGCGCCCTGATAGAAGGCGGTTCTGGCATCCACGGGGCTGGCGGCCTCGCGGTCGAGAGACGTAAAGGCGTCGAGGATCTTTCTGATCTCGGGGGCGATTTCGGAGGCGTCGTCGGCGAGAGCGGGCCGCGGAAAAACGCAAAGACATGCGAAGAATACGGTCACGCATTTGCGTTGCTTCGCGTTCATTCGCCTCTATCTCCTGAATCTGGTCTGGCTCCTGGCGGCGTGGCGCTCGAGCCCGAATTGAATCAGCCGGTCGAGCAGATCGCGGAAAGGGATGCCGGCCGCCTCCCACATTTTCGGATACATGCTGATGGAGGTAAAGCCTGGGATGGTGTTGATCTCGTTGATGAACAGTCTGCCGGTCACGGCCTCCCACAGGAAGTCGACCCTGGCCATGCCTTCGCAGCCCGTGGCGGCGTAGGCCTCGACCGCCAGGCGCCGGATCTCCGCCGTCATGGCGCCGCTTACAGGGGCGGGTAGAATCGTCTTGGCGTCCCCAAGCAAGTATTTGTCCTCATAGTCGTAAAACTCGCGCGAGGGGACCACTTCGCACGGCACGGCCGCGAGCGGCGATGCATTGCCCATGACAGCGCACTCGAATTCGCGGCCTGCAACTCCCCGTTCGACCACGATCTTGGTGTCGTATTCCGCGGCCAGCGTGATCGCGGCTTCCAGGCAGCCCGGATCGGCCACCTTAGTAATGCCGACCGAGGATCCCAGGTTGGCGGGCTTTACAAACACGGGGTACTCCAGTCTGTGGCGGAGTTCTTCCATGCGGTAGCGGCCGCGCTGCACGGTGAAAAATTCAGCCACAGGCAGGCCACGTTCCACCATCAACCGCTTGAACACGTCTTTGTCCATCGCCACAGCGGACGCCAGCACGCCAGGCCCGACGTAGGGAAGACCGGCCAGTTCGAGCAGTCCCTGCACGGTGCCGTCTTCGCCGAAGGTGCCGTGCAGGACCGGAAAGACCACATCGATGCCCGGATTCGCCCCCGGTTCCGGCAGAATCGGCGCAGGCTGCCAGTGTCCTGCGGGAGTGATGAAAATCTTCTTGACTTCGTACTTGGCCGGATCGAGTCCGGCGATGACGGACTCGGCGGAGCGCAGCGAAATCTCATGCTCGCCGCTGCGGCCTCCGTACAAAACTGCGACGCGCAGCATTTACAGAATCCTCTTTCCAAGAGCCGACATCATCAATTCGACGGCCAGCAGCGCCGTCCGGTTGGCGATGTCCATCACCGGGTTTACTTCGACCACTTCCACGGAGGTCATCAAACCGCTATCGCCGATCAACTCCATCGCGAGGTGGGCTTCGCGATAGGTGAGCCCGCCGGGAACCGGCGTCCCAACGCCGGGCGCTTCGGAAGGATCGACGGCGTCCATGTCAAGCGAGACATGAAAGCCAGTGGTCCCGGAGGAGGCCACGTGGATGGCTTGCTGCATCACGGCCGTCATGCCGCGCTCGTCGATATCGCGCATGGTAAAGGGGTGCACGCCTGCACCGCGCACGTTCAGGCGCTCGATTTCATCGACGCTGCGCAGGCCGACGATGGCCACATTCGCCGGTTCGATCATCGGCAGCGGTCCGGCTAATCCGGTCAGTTCCTCCGGGCCGTTGCCGATGATGCAGGCCAGCGGCATCCCGTGAACGTTGCCGCTGGGACTGGAATCCGGCGTGTTCATGTCGGCATGCGCGTCGATCCAGATCAGACCCAAGCGGCGCTGTCGCTGATAGTAATACCGGCTCAAGCCGGCGATGGTACCCATGGCCACAGAGTGGTCGCCGCCGAGAACAAGCGGCGCGCGATCCCGCCGCAACACGCCTTCGACCATCTCGGCGAGCCGGGCGCAGGTGTGCGCGATCTGTGGCAGGTAACGCGCCTTGGGCGATCCCCCGGGAGCGCTCTCGGGCTGATCGACCATAACGTTGCCCAGATCTTCGACCTCGTACCCCAGCTCGGTGAGCCGGTCGCGCAGGCGGGCGATGCGCAGCGCGGACGGGCCCATGTCCACACCGCGGCGGCCCGCGCCGAGATCCATGGGCGCGCCGATCACGGCGATGTGGGACTGACGCATCCTACGCGGGCTCCTTCATGGGCCCGGCGATCCGTGCATCGAGTTCGGAGCACGCAGCGCGGGGCGCGCTCAAGTGTTTCCATTCAAGCTCGCGCCCCGCTGCCTGGCGTGCACGTTCGACTGGAGGGGACCAGGGGTTGCTCATTGGATCATCTTCTCAAGGCCGGGTCCGGTAGAGCATGCGCGGAAAGGCGATGGTCTCGCGCACGTGCTCCAAGCCGCACATCCAGGCGACGAACCGCTCCACGCCCATGCCGAAGCCCGCGTGCGGAACTGTGCCGTAGCGGCGCAGATCCAAATACCATTCGAACGCCGCGCGCGGGAGCTGGTGTTCATCGATGCGCCGGAGCAGCAAGTCCAGATGGTGGATGCGCTGCCCGCCGCCGATGATCTCGCCGTAGCCCTCCGGCGCGATGAAATCGACGCCCAGGGCGCAATCGGGCCGCTCGGGCGCGGGCGCGAAGTAGAAAGCCTTCACTCGCGCCGGGTAGCGGTCGACCATCACCGGGCGGTCCAAGTCGTCGGTGAGCAAGGTTTCGTCCGTGTTGCCGAAATCGATACCCCACTGGATTTCGCTGCCCTTGGCTTGCAGTTTCTTCACCGCATCGTCGTAACTCATGCGATAGAAGGGTGAGCGCACGGCTTCGAGCCTGGAGGTATCACGCTCGAGGACTTTCAGCTCTTCTTTGCAATTCTCCAACACGCGCGCAATGACGAACAGCACCAGTTCCTCGCCCACGCGTTTCACGTCTTCAAGATCGGCGTAGGACATCTCGGGCTCCACCATCCAGAATTCGGTGAGATGCCGCCGCGTCTTGGATTTTTCCGCCCGGAAAACTGGGCCGAAACAGTATGTCTTGCCGAACGCCGCGGCCGTGGCTTCGCCGTACAGTTGCCCGGATTGCGTCAAATAGACTTTTTCGTCCTCAAAGTAATCGACCTCAAACAGCGTCGAGGTGCCCTCGCAGGCGGCCGGCGTAAAGATCGGCGTGTCGACCAGCACGAAGCCGTTGGAATCGAAATAGTCGCGGATCGCCTTGATCACCTCGTGGCGCACCAGCAGCGCCGCATGCTGGCGGCGGCTGCGGAGCCAGAGGTGGCGGTGGTCCATCAGAAAATCAATGCCGTGCTGCTTGGGCGTGATCGGATACGGCTGCGATTCCGGCACGCGCTGCACCACCGTGGCGTCGTCCACGTCGAGTTCGTAACCGCCTGGGGCGCGGGCCTCCGCGCGCACCTTGCCGCGGATGATCACCGAGGATTCCTGCGTCAGGTCCTTGATGGTTTCGAACAGCTCCTCGGGCAGCGCGCTTTTCACGGCGACGCACTGCATGATCCCGGTGCCGTCGCGCAGTTGCGGGAAGCAGATTTTGCCGCCCCGGCGGAGATTGTAGATCCATCCGGCAAGCTCAACGCGCTCGCCGGCATGGCGTCCCGCGTCGCGAACCGTGATTCTGGGTGCGGCGTTCTCCGGCGCCCTTTGGTCAGGCATGGCTCGAGGGCAATCCTTCCAACCGTTCGAACAGCGACGTCGCGGCCTTGATGGGCTGGTCCATGCCTTCCACCTCGCGCAGCTCGAGCAGCAGCGGATACTGGTCCGGGGCCGAGCGCAACAGGTCCATCGCGCGCGGCCAGTCGATGGTGCCGGCAGAGTTCATCAGCGGAAACAGATGTTGATCCTGCTGGCCGTTGTTGTCGTGAATGTGCGTCGAACGGATGCGCGGTTTCAGCATGCGGTAGGCAGTCTCGACGCCTTCGTTCAAGTTGGCGTGGCCGACGTCGAAGCAGACGTTCAAGTCCATGTGGGTGAGCTCGAAGAACGTAAGCAGGCGCTCGGCGCTGGAAAATCCATTGGGCGTGTTCTCGAGCAGCACTTCGACGCCCCGTTGGCGGGCGAACAGCGTGATGTCCTCGAGTACGGAGAAGGCGGCGTCGGCCTTGCGTTCATCAAACTCCTCCCCGCTCACGCCCAGATGTTGGACGAAGTAGCGGAACGGGAACACCTCCGCGATTGCAATGGCGCGCTTGATTTCGTCGGCCATCTGGATGCGTTTGATTTTCTCGGGTTCCGTGATGGTGATCACCGAATGCGGGCCGGAACGGCCCCACACTTCGTCGGTGTACATGGGCGAATGGAGCGAATTGACCTTGAGCTCACTATCGCGGAACCAATGGCCGAGCTCCCGGATCTGCGCGCGGTCACGGTAATCCACGTGCTGGCGGGCGCAGAAAATCTCTACCAGCGGGATGCCGGCGTCCCAGATCCGGTCGAGCCAGACCGTGGTCAGGCGGTGATTCACGAATAAATGCGTCGAAAGGGCGCGTTGCATGGAGAACTTTTAGTGTAGTGCGATACGAAGCGACGTGGGGCGAGAATGGTCCTTTAATACCCTGCGGCCTTGCCTGCCGCCCGGGGATCGCTTGCGCCTTCGAGCCATGCGCCGTTCTTGAGGATCGCCTCGACGCGCGCCAGCACCACGCCCGGCGAATAATCGAGCGTATGCCCGCGGTCGCGCAACAACGCCGCGGTGTCGGGCGAGATCGCGCGCTCCAGGCGCAGGGTGTCGGGCTGCCACTGATGATGGAAACGGGGAGCGTCGACCGCATCCTGCACGTTCATGCCGAAATCGATCACGTTCAGGATGACCTGTAACACCGCCGTGATGATGCGCGGGCCGCCCGGCGCGCCCAGCGCCATGAAGAAGTTCCCGTCGCGCGTGATCATGGTCGGCGTCATCGCCGACAGCGGCCGCTTGCCCGGAGCGATCGCGTTGGCCTTGCCTTGCAGCAGCCCGAAGGCGTTGGGCACGCCGGGCTTGGCCGAAAAATCGTCCATTTCGTTGTTCAACAGAAATCCCAGCCGCGGCACCGTGATGCCGTTCCCATAGGAGAGGTTGATCGTGTAGGTGACCGCGACGGCGTTGCCCTGCGCGTCGACCACGTTGTAGTGCGTCGTTTCGGCGGACTCGCGGCGCTCCAGACCCGGCAGCACCATCGCGCTCGGCGTCGCACGGGCCGGATCGATCGTCGCGCGCCGCTGGCGGATGTACGCCGGATCGAGCAACGAGGCTACGGGCACCGGCGTTGCATCCGGATCGCCCAGATACTGGCTGCGGTCCGCGAAAAAGCGGCGCATGACTTCGGCCACATAGTGGATCGACGCGGCCGAGCCCGCCCCGCTCCGCTCATAGCCCGAGCCTTCCAGCATCCCGAGCATCTGCAATAGGCCGATGCCGCCCGAGCTCGGCGGCGGCGCGCTCAAGATGTGATAGCCTCGATACTCGCCCTCGAGCGGCTTGCGCTCGAGGGCCTTGTAGTCCCTGAGGTCGGCTTCGGTGATGAGCCCGCCGTGGCGCGCCATCTCTTCGGCAAAAATGCGGGCCGTCTCGCCTTGGTAGAACTCGGGGGCGCCATTGCGGGCGATGCGCGCAAGCGTGCGCGAAAGCTCGGGCTGGCGCAGGATCTCGCCAGGCTTGAAGTAGGCTCCGTTGTTGAGGAAGATCCGTTTGGATTCCGGCGATGCGGCGAGCGACTTGCCCTCCGCGCGGAAGGACTCGGCGGCGGCGTAACTCACCGGGAATCCGTGCTGCGCGAGATCGATAGCGGGCGCCAGCAGATCCGCCCATTTCCTGCTGCCGTATTTCGCGTGCGCCAGTTCCAGGCCGCGCACCGTGCCAGGCACGCCCGAGCTGCGCCAGCCCTCGTAGCTTTCTTTCGTGGGGTTCCCCGAGGCGTCCAGATACATGTCGCGCGCGGCCTTGCCCGGAGCGCGTTCGCGAAAATCAATGAACGTCGAGCGGCCGTCGGCGAAACGGATCAACATGAATCCGCCGCCTCCGATGTTGCCGGCAAAGGGATGCGTGACGGCCAGCGCGAAACCAACGGCGATGGCGGCATCCACCGCGTTTCCGCCGCTGCGGAGAACCGCGACCCCCACGTCGGCAGCCAAAGGCTCCTCGGCCACGACCATGCCGTGACGGGCGCGCACCGGCTCGCGGGGAAACGCCGCGGGTTGCAAGGCGATGAGCAGGGCCGGAACGGCCGCGAGTGTGCGCATACCTCGATCTTAGCGAATGCGCCGGATTTGCACTGCGTCCACAACAGCGCGTGAGTCCAGCACGTGGATCAGCGCGAAGCCTTCTTGCGGCAATCTGAACAGCAATTCTTTCAAATGGGCGACCTGCTTGCGAATCACGCTGGCGGGGACGCGCCGCGCTCGCTTGCCGTGATGCGCCAGACAGATTTTCTCCGGAAGATCGAAGACAATGGCCACCCGCGGCGCGCCGTACCGGTCAGCGATCCTGCGCAGCTCATGGCGGGCGCGCGTCTGCACGTTGGTCGCATCCACCACGGTCAGCCTCTTGCGGGCCAGGCGCCGTGACACGATCAACCGCAGAATCTCGAAGGCTTCGCGCGAGGCCGACTGGTCGTTTTCATCGTCGCTGACCATCGCGCGGCAGCGGTCGGAGGAGACGACCTCGGTGGCGCGGAAATGCCTTCGGGCGAAGGTCGACTTCCCAGCCCCGGAGGCGCCGACCAGCAGCACCAGCGACGACTTCGGAATCCGGAGGATCACGTAAGCAGTATACGGTTGGTCTATAGTGGTTCGATGGAGAAACCCGCATGACTCCTGCCCGGCCGATGGCCGCAACCGCCGCCCCGGCGGCATCCGTCACCGCTTATGCCTGGTACGTCGTGGGCGTGCTCACGCTGTGTTACACGCTATCCTATATCGACCGGCAGATCCTCAATGTCTTCGTCGGCCCGATCCGCGGCGAATTCCAGATCACTGACGCGCAGTTCGGTCTGTTGCAGGGACTGGGCTTCGCGATTTTCTACACGCTGATGGGTCTGCCGCTAGGCCGCGTGGTGGATCACGCCAATCGGCGCAATCTGATTGTCTTCGGCATCGTCGTGTGGAGCTTTTTTACCGCCGTGTGCGCCCTGGCCCCGAGCTACAACTGGCTGTTCATCGGGCGCGTAGGCGTGGGCATCGGCGAAGCGACGCTCGGCCCCGCGGCGTTTTCCATCCTGGCCGATTATTTTCCGCGCCAGCGCTTGGGGCTCGCCGCGAACATTTTCTATGTCGGCAATCTGGCCGGCGCCAGCCTCGCGCTGATCATTGGTGGCGCGGTGCGCGAAGCCGTCGCCGGCACCATTGGTGTGCCGGTGCTGGGCGAGATCGCGGGATGGCGCTTCGTATTCCTGCTGCTCGGAATTCCGGGCATGGCGTTCGCGATGCTGGTGTTCACCGTGCGCGAACCGGTTCGGTCGGGCGTGCAACGCGCTGCCGACGGCCATGCGCACAAACCGAATGTAGCGGAATCTGTCGCGGAGATCCTGAAACGCTGGAGGTCCATTGCCGGAGTCTCGCTCGCCTTCGCCTGCCAGGCAGGAGCCAACTACGGCTTCATGGCTTGGGCTGTCGAGCATTTCCTGCGCGCCCATCAATGGCAGCCGGGACAGACCACGCGCGCCCTCGGGTTTCTGACAATTTCCTGCGGCTGCGCCGGACTCTACCTGGGCGGCCTGATTTGCAACCGGTGGCAGAGGCGCGGGATCATCGACGCCGGCTTGCGGATTGCGATCCCGAGCGCGGCCGGAGTCCTCGTCTTTCTGTCCTCAGCGATGCTGGCGGCGACGCCGGGAATGGCCTTGGCCCTGGCGGCTCCCGGCCTGTTGATGTTGGCTCTGCCGATGGGCGCGGCCGGAGTGTCGCTGCAGCACATCGTGCCGAACCAGTTGCGCGGCCAAGTAACCGCATTGTATCTGTTCCTGTTGAACATCGGCGGCCTGCCCATCGGCAGCTACGTGCCCGGCTACCTGACGACGAACGTGTTCCAGGACGACCAGAAACTGGGCCTCGCCGTGGCGGTCACGATCGCGGTGTGCGCGAGCCTGATGCTGATTCTGATCGCCTCGACGCGCCGGCCGTACCGCAGGGATTATGAATCGATGCACGCGCGGGCAGCCCTTTAGCGTTCGTTGCCGATGCGCAGTCTCACGGGCAGGCATGGGCGACCTCCTTTCACGATCGTCCAGTTCGTGATCCCCCACCACGCCAGCGTCCCGAGCACTGGCATCGAGCTTACAGCCACGAACGTCCGCGTATACAGCCCCCGGTCGAACCATTCGCCCAGCTCCGGCAATATCAGGGCCACCAGCGCCGACCACGATCCCGCCGCCATGCCCGCCACCATCGCCCTCTGCCCCGCCAGATACATGCCCGCCCCGCTGCGCAGCCCTACCACGATGAAGCCTCCGGCATTGAACATCGCCAGGAAGAAGAGCAGCATGACGATCGCCGTGGACTCCGCCAGCGTCACCGCCGCCAGCGGCAGGCTCAAGGCCGTCAGCAGCACATATTGCCGGAGCGGGCTCCGCTCGACGCCGTAGCGGTCTGATATCCAACCCCAGAAAAAGTACCCGGCCTCCCAGCCGAGCGGCGGGATCCACAGAATCCGCCCCAGTTCCTGTTGTGAAATCCCGAGCGCCCGGTTCAAATACAGCGGCGCAAGATAGAGAATCGGGCCGAGTGCGAATGCGCCCACGGCGTAGGCGGAGACCAGCGCCCAAAAGCGGCGCTCGAACAGATTCGGGATCACGAAGTGCTCGGGCTTGCGTTCGGGCGGATGCAAGTACGGCGGCCGCGCCGTCCACCACCACAACGCGAGCCACGCCGCGCCAAGCGCGCCGGTGAACCAAAACGCGGCGCGCCAGCCGTAGGCGAGGGAAATCGGAACGACGATCAGCGGCGTGACGATCGCACCCAGTGATCCGCCGCTATAGGAGAGCGCCACCCCACGCGCCTGCTTCGCGAGGGGCAGCGAATCGAGCGCGGCGCGGAACCCCCCTGGAAACGTCGCGCCTTCGCCCAGCCCCAGCAACGCCCGCGCCAAAGCGAATCCCAGGAGACCGTCCATCACCGCGTGCGAAGCGCTGGCGAACGTCCATAGCGCTACCGCCGCCAACATCCCGGCGCGCAGCCCCACGTAATCGAGCGCCGAACCCCACAGCGGATTCGACAACATGTACGCATAAGAAAACGCCGCGACCACCCACGCGTAATCCTCCGCGCTCATCCCGGTGTCGGCCAGGATGGTCGGTGAGAGCACCGCGAGCATCTGGCGGTCCACGTAGGACAACCAGGAGCACACCATCATCACCGCGCTGGGCACCCATGGCCGCCACCGGGCAAACGGCTGCACTGTTTCGCGCGAGGCCACCGTGGTAGAATATCAAACCTATGCCCTCGACTATCGAGATTTTGAACGAAAAGATCGAAACCAAACACCTTTTGAAGAACGCTTTTTACCAGGCCTGGAGCAAGGGCGAGCTGACGCTCGGCGATCTGCGGGCCTATTCGCGCCAGTACTTCGCGCATGTGCGCGAGTTCCCGGCCTACCTGAGCGAAATGCATGCCCGCTGCCAGGACCTGGATTCGCGCCGCGTGATCGCCCGCAATCTGGCCGATGAAGAGGCTGGCACGCCATCGCACCCCGAGCTGTGGCTCGACTTCGCAAAGGGACTGGGCGAGTCGCCCGACGCGGTCCTGCGTCATCAGGCGGGTCCGGCGTTCCAGAAACTGACCGGCACGTTCCGCGAGCTGGCCCGCGAGAGCACGGCCGTCGCAGCCGCGGCGCTGTACTGCTACGAAAAACAGATCCCGGCCGTTTCCAACACGAAGATCGCCGGCCTGAAGGCGCACTACGGCGTGCAGAGCGACGACACACTGCGCTACTTCCGTGTGCATGAAGAGGCCGACGTGGAGCACGCCGCCGAGTGGGAAAAACTGCTCGAACGTCATCCGCTGACGGCGGAGAAGGCCGCGGAAGTAGCCGACCGCGTACTCGATGCGCTAAACGGCGCGCTGGATGAAGTGTACTCGGGCTGCGCCTGCAACTCGGTCAACTGACCGCCTGCGTCAAATCGAAACCCTCATCGGCGGCCTGCGCGGGCGTAATGCTCGCACGGGCCGCAATGATTTTACGGGCGGCGAAGTGCTCGGCCGGGCGGTTAATCGAGTCGACCGCGCATAGCTCGCCGCCGCGGTAATAGAACACCGAAAATTTGCGGCTCTCGGGCGCGCCGCGCGTGATCACCTGGTCGAAGCCTTGCGCCAGGCCCGCCATCTGGAGCCGGATATCGAACTGATCCGTCCAAAACCACGGCAGTGAAGCGTAGGACAGCGGGTTTCCGGCGATCGTGCGGGCGACACTGGCGGCCTGATCGACAGCGTTCTGCACCGATTCCAGGCGCACGCGCCCTCCCGCGAAAGGATTCGGGTGCTCGGCGCAATCGCCGATCGCGAAAATGGCGGCATCCGGCGTGCGCAGGAATTCGTCGACCGAGATACCGTTGCCCGTGGGCAAGCCCGCATCGCGCGCAAGTTCGTCGTTGGGCACGACGCCGATTCCCGCCACAACCAGGTCCGCTTCGGGCCGCGCCTTGAGCGGCGCGGCGTTCAGGCGGATCTTTACTCCGTGCGCTGCGTGTTGCTGGCGGAAATATTCAGAAACCACGGGCGCGACGGCGCGCGCCATCAGCCGCGGGGCGGCTTCGAGCACGGTGACCTGCTTGCCGAGCATGCGCGCCGCGGCGGCGGCTTCCAGCCCGATGAATCCTCCGCCGATGATCACGATCTCACGTGCCGTGAGGATCCGCCCGCGCAGTGCATGGGCCTCCTCCAGCGTGCGCAGATAGAGAACATTCTCCAACGGGAGCGTGCGATTCCGCGCTCCCGTCGCCAGAACCAGCGTTTCATACGGCACGGCGCTGCCCGAGGCGAGTTCGACTCTGTGCCGCTCGCGGTCAATACGGATCACGCGTTCGCCAGTGAGCAGGTCGATGCGCCGCGCAACATAAAATTCCGCCGGGCGCAGGATCGCGTGGCGCTCCTCCTGCTTGCCGAGCAGGATGCCTTTCGACAACGGCGGGCGCTGGTAGGGCAGGTGCCGCTCTGCGCCGATGATCGTGATGGAACCGCTGTACCCCTCGGCGCGAAGCGAGACGGCGGTCTGGAATCCGCCCTGCCCTCCCCCGACGATGACGACGCCGGGCACTTACGTCTGGCGGTCCGGCGTGTGGACCACCAGCCCAT
>CAZTKA010000051.1:0-22492 GCA_964614015.1 uncultured Bordetella sp.
CCCGCGCGCCGCATCAGCCCGGCCAGTTCCCCGGCGCCGGGGAACAGGCGCACCGATTCCGGCAAATACGCGTACGCATCGCGTGAGCCGGACACTAGCCCGCCGACCCACGGCAACACCGTCCCGGAGAAGAAGGAGTAGATCCTGCCGAACGCGCGGTTTGGAGGCTGGGAGAATTCCAGGATCGCGGCGACTCCGCCCGGTTTCAACACGCGCAGCATCTCCTCGAGGCCGCGCTCGTAGTTCGCAAGATTGCGAAATCCGAACGCGACTGTGATCAGATCAAGCGATGCGCCGCCCAGGGGGAGCGCGAGGGAATCGGCTTCGAACAGCGGCGCGGGCGCGCCGCGCAGAGCGGCCTTGCGGCGAGCTTCGATCAGCATGGGGTGGCAGAAATCACTGCCGAAAACCTTGCCGCCCGAAGCCGCGGCAGCACGCATTCGCCGGGCCTCAAGAGCGAGCATCAGATCGCCGGTGCCGCAACACATGTCCAACACGCGCGCGTTCGGACGCTCCAGAATTGTGGCCACGCGCTGCACAGTGCGGCTGCGCCAGGTGCGGTCGATATTGAAAGACAGCACGTGGTTCAGCAGGTCATAACGTCCGGCAATGCGGCCGAACATGTCGCGCACCCAGCGGGCGGCTTCCTGCTCATTGGTGGCCCCGCGAGGCGTGGCGCCGCCGGTGCTCATAGCGCCGCTTCGATGGCTTCCAGCACCAGCCGCTCATCGACGCCGGAGACGATCGCCACATCGCCGATGCGCACCGGCAGGATGAAATGCACCTTGCCCCGCACGGTCTTCTTGTCGCTGCGGAGCCGGGCTGCCAGGCGCGCGGCTGCAATCCCCTCCAGCGAAGGGATCGGCCCGTAGGAACGGATCACGCGGTGAATCGAGGAGGCGTCATCGGAGCCGAGCCTCCCGGTCTTCTCGGCCAGGTGCGTGGCCGCGTGCATGCCCCACGCCACAGCCTCGCCGTGTAGAAGGCGTTCATACCGCGTCTCGGCTTCGAGCGCGTGCCCGAAGGTGTGCCCGAAGTTCAGAATGCGCCGCAGGTCGCCCTCGCGTTCATCCGCGGTTACGACCTCCGCTTTAATGCGCACGGCTCCGGCGATGATGCGCTCCAGCGTCGCGGGCTCCTGCGAAAGCACCGCCGGAGTACAGCGGTCGAGCACGTCGAAAAGAGCCGCGTCGCGAATAATGCCGCACTTGATGACTTCGTACAGGCCCGCGCGATATTCGCGCTCCGGAAGCGTGCGCAGCACATCCGGATCGATCAGAACAGCCAGCGGCTGGTGGAAACTGCCGATCAGATTCTTCCCCGAAACCAGATTCGCGCCGGTCTTGCCGCCCACGGCCGCGTCCACCTGCGCCAGCAAAGTTGTCGGAATCTGAATCACGGGAACGCCGCGCATGAAGATCGCGGCGAGGAATCCGGCCAGATCACCGACGATGCCGCCGCCGAACGCGATGACCACGCTGGACCGGTCTCCTCCGGCTTCGACCATTTGCTCGGCCAGAGCCTCCACCGAAGACAAGCGCTTGTTCGGCTCGCCGCCGGGGAAAAACAGAACGCGGCAGTCGTGTCCGGAGAGCGCCCGCGCCAGCGCGGCGCCGTGCAACTGCCATACGTCGGCCGTCGTGACGACGAACGCCGTTCCGGCATTCTGGGGGATAAACTCGGCGGCACGGGCCAGCGACCCTCGCTCCACGATGGCGTCATAGGCACGCTGCGGCGTGCTGACGCGAAAACTGGGCATATACGTTCGTTGTACCATGGGATCTATTGGCCACACCGAAACCTCCCCTGTTTCTCCTGTTTCTTTTCTTTGCCATCCCACTGGAGCCTGTGCATCCCGCTGCGGTGCTGTGGACCGCTCCGGCGATCCTGCTGGCCGCCGTGATGATCGCCTGGGCCGCGGAATCCGCCCAGTTCTTTATCGCGCAGGGGTTTGCGCTGGCCATCCTCGCGTGGCTGCAAACCTTGCCGGAATTCGCCGTCGAAGCAGTCCTGGCCTGGAAACAGCAGGTTCCCTTGTTGCTGGCCAACCTCACGGGCGCATTACGCCTGCTGACCGGATTTGGCTGGCCCGTGATCTACCTGACGGCCGCGACATTCCACCGGAAACGCGGCCAAGGCCCGCTGCGCGCCATCGTACTCGAGGATCATCATTGCGTCGAAGTGGTTGGGCTGATCGCTCCGCTGGCCTACGCCGGCCTCATCGCCTACAAGGGAACGCTTTCGGTATACGATGCCGTGGCGCTCGTGCTGATCTATGTGGCCTATCTGCTGGTGCTCAGCCGCATGCCTCCCGAGGATCCGGAAACCGTCGAGGATCTGGAAGCGGTACCGCGCAGGATTGTGACGGCGCCCCGGCCCCGCCGCATCGCCTTCATCACAGTGCTGTTCGCGGCGGGCGGCCTGCTGATCTACACGTCGGCGGAGCCGTTTCTGTCCAGCCTGCTGGCTCTCTCCACGCTGATCGGGATTCCGGCGTTCGTCTTCGTGCAATGGGTCGCGCCGCTGGTTTCCGAGTTCCCCGAAATGGCCTCGACGTTCTACTGGGCCCGCACCGTGCAGCGCGCGCCCATGGCGCTGATGAACATGGTCTCCAGCAACATCAACCAGTGGACGTTGCTGCCCGCCATGCTGGCGGTCGTGTACGCGATGAGCCTCGGCCGCGCCGAACCGATCGTGCTCGATGAGCATCAAAAACTGGAGCTGCTTCTCACGCTCGGCCAGGCCGTGGTGGGTGTGCTGTTCCTCCTGAACATGAAGCTGGCATGGTGGGAGGCGGCGGTCATGCTGGTCTTCTTCGCGATCCCCTTCGCCCACGCGGACTGGGCCGGACCCGTGGCGATGATTTATTTTGCCTGGGCAGGCTTCACGCTCATCCGCATCCTGGCGAGCGGCCGGAAACCGCTGGCGTTCCGCGAGTTCGGCCGTGTCTGGCGGATTCACGTCCGGCGTCCGCGGGCCGTCAGCGGCCGAGCGCGACCTTGATGGCGCCCGCCTCTATTTGCCGAGCGCTTTCCGGATATGCTCCGGATCGGGATTGTTTTCAATGCACTCGTATTCCTCGACGCGTACGTTGATCGGCCGCCGGAAGATCGCCCCTGTGTAGTAGGGTTTTTCGAGCGCCACCGGATCCTCGACCATCACTTGCAACGTGAGCGAGTTGTCATCGTTCAGCGTGTAGCGCTCCACCACATGCAGCTCTTCGGAGTGGATGGAGGCGCCGCCCGCGAGCCAGGTCTTGTCGTTGAATCCGATCGTATCGACCACCAGCGTGTCGCCTTCCCAGCGGCCCACCGAGTCCCCCATCCAGGTGGGCACCAGGTCGTCGGGATGTTTGAGGTCGTCGCGCAGCGGAATCCGCCGCCAGGCGCGGAACGCCTCGTACAGAATCGTGATCTGCTTCGGAGTCTGCACGATCTCAAGCGGCATGGGCATCGTCGAGATGCGCGGTACGCCGGGCAGCAGGCAATACAGCGTCGGATCGTCGAGCGCCGGATCGATGGTCTTGCGCTTGGCCTCATAGGCCGGTTTATAGACCAGAGGCTCGCGGCGGATCGGGTGATCGTCAATGGGCGGGAGCGGATGCAACGGAGGCGCGCCCGGCTCGCCGTTGATGGAAACGCCGCCGCTCTGCCAGGTGCCCGTGAGGTCGGGCTTGCCATCGGAGGCGCGCGGAATCGGCGCATGCACGACATTCGGGTTCGGGCCCTTGGCCACGGCCTTGCCCTTACCGCCGCCCTTGCCCTGGCCTTGTCCGGCCGCCGGGAGGAATACGATCAGCGCGCATGCCGCGATCGCGGCCACAACAGTGCTTCGCTTCATGGCTGGTCTCCTTGGAAAACTACCGGCCGATGGGGCCGAGGAACTTCTTCGTGCCGTCCTTGAAGGTGACCTCGCGGCCGGCGCCGGTGTTCGAACCGTCCTTGGCCTTGTAGGCCGTGACCGTAATTGTATCGCCGACCACCAGGATCTTCTTCTCGAACCCGGTCCGTTTCAGTGTGTTCGGCGGATAACCTTCCAGGGCCCACGTCGAGATTTTGCCACTGGGATCCTGAACCTCCAAATGGACATAGACGTGCGGATTGGTCCACTCCACGGTCTTGATAGTTCCGGTCAGAGTCATCATTTGCTGCGAGTCATATTGCGCCGCGAAAGAGTGGTGGGCCAAGGCGGGCGCGGCCCCCATGAACAAAGCAACGGCGGTGGAACGAATCAAGAATTTCAGTCTCATCCGGAGACACCTCCCGCAGGCAACTCAAACATACCTGCACGGCGGTTATCGTAGCGCGTGGCGGGACTTATGTCAATGGCCGACCGGCAGTTACGCCGCAGCGGGGGCCGCCGAAGCCGGCTGCCAGGCCTGGACGGCCTCGACCACTCTCCGAACCTCGTCGTCGGCGAGATACGGATGGACCGGCAGGCTTACTTCGGAAGCCGCGATCCGGCGGGCCGTTTCGCAACCGTCCGCCAGCTCGAAGCGGGCCGCTTCGAGCGCAGGCTGGTCGGGAATCGCGGCCGGATAATGAATGCCCGCGCTGATCCCCGCCTTCCGCAGATGGCGCAAGAAGGAGGGCCGCTGGGCTGGTGCGACAAAAACCGGGAACAGATGCCAGCTCGAATCCGAGTATTGGGGTGGCTCCGGCACGGTAACATCCGGGCGCCGGATGCTTGAGCGATAGACCGCCGCGATCGCTCGCCGCCGCGCGAGCCAGCCTTCGAGCCGGGGCAGACAGGCTTGGCGCAACAAGGCTGCTTGGATTTCATCCAGCCTGCTGTTGTATCCCAACTGGTCATGCTGGTAGCGGGCCGTTTCGCCGTAAACGCGCAGGACACGCGCCTGTGCGGCGAAATTCGGGTCATTGGTCAGAATTGCGCCCCCGTCGCCCATCGCGCCGAGGTTCTTGGTCGGATAGAAACTGGTAGCGGCGATCTGGCCGGCTGTCCCCGTGGCGCGGCCGCGAAAGCGGGCGCCTGTCGATTGTGCGCAGTCTTCGACGATGCGCAGGTCGAACTCCGCGCGGAGGCGGGCGAGCGCGTCCAGGTCCAGCGCGTGCCCGAAGAGATGCACCGGGACGAAGTATCGAATCTCTCCCCGCCGCGACAACAACTGCCGGCAGCGCGCCAGATCGATCAGGCCGCGTTCGTCGGTATCACAGAATACGGGCACCGCGCCCACTTTCACGATGGCGAGTGTGGTCGCAAACGCCGACAGCGGCGTGGTGAGCACACGATCGCCGGGGCGGCAGCCGAGAATCCGCAGCGCGATCTCGATGGCATCCAGTCCGCTGGCCACGCCGGCGGCGTGGTTGACGCCCCAATAGTGCGCCAGCTCTTGCTCGAACAGCCGCACCTCGTCGCCGAGGATGTACCAGCCGCTCGCGCCCACGCGCGCAACCGCTGCGAGCACGTCGCCGCCGGCGTCGGCCCACTGCCGGCGGAAATCATTCGCCAGAATTGCCGGAGCGCTCATGCCGCACCCGCCAGCGCCGGAAGTTTCGCCCGCCGCAAGGCCAGGTACTCCTGATAATCGCGGATGTACTCGGAGGCATCGTAATATTCCGAAGCCAGCACCAGGAGCACCGCATCGCGCGAAAACTTGTATTGCGTCGCCCACACCATGGGCGGAATGTGCACGCCCTTGGCCGGCGAATCGAGCACCACCTCATGGCGCGAGACGCCATCATCGGTCACCACATGGCAGCGCCCGGCCACGCATACCAGGAACTGATGCAGCGTGCGGTGGGCGTGTTCGCCGCGGATGTGTTCGCTTGGAACATCGAACACCAAGAAGTAGCGCTTCACCTCAAACGGCACGTCGCGCATCGCCTCGCCAAACACCAGGCTGCCGCGCAGGTCCACTACCGTGGGCAGACGATGAATCGTGGCTTCGCCGAGGGCCGTCACGCCGCGGCCCGGATGGACCTGTTCCGCCGGAGCCGCTTCTGGTACGGCATCCACGTAACCCATGATGCGCGCCGGATTGCCCACGACCTTCGAATGCGGCGGAACATTGTGCGTCACCACCGCGCCCGCGCCCACCATGGCGTGCTCGCCGATTTCGATCCCCGGAGCGATGGTCGCGTTGGCCCCGATCGAGGCGCCGCGCCGGATCACCGTGCGCGGGTACTCGCTCAGATGACGCTTGCTGCGGGGGTAGCGGTCGTTGGTGAAGGTCGCGTTCGGCCCGATGAAAACATCGTCTTCCACGCGCAGGCCGTCCCACAACTGCACCCCGCACTTGATCGTGACGCGGTCGCCCAGCACGACGTCGTTCTCGATAAACGTGTGGTCGCAGATGTTGCAGTCGCAGCCAACTCTTGCCCCCGGCAGTATGTGCGCATAGGCCCAAATCCGGGTGCCCCGGCCGATGTGCGGAGTCTCCACGAGCGCTGTCTCGTGCATGAAATGCGGCATGATCGGATTCCATATAGTTAGTGCGGCACGGCAAGCGTTTGTCGCGCACCTTCGCGTCTGGGGAATCGCCGAAGGGATATCGAACAATAGCGAACGCCTTACGCCAGTTCCGCCCATACCGGAATACGCCAAATTCATCGAGGCGCACGGCATGTCCGGCTTTATTTGGCGCTAGAATTTCTAGGTGCCCCGATTCCCCGGCGTCGATTACTTACTCATCGATTCCCAGCTCAACGAGCAGGAGCTGCTGGTTCGCCAGACCGCCCGCCAGTTCGTCGATGACCGCGCCCTTGCTCTGATCCGGGATTGCTACCGCGAAGGCCGCTTCCCCATGGAGTTGATCCTGGAGATGGCGCGGCTCGGCTTTCTGGGAGCGAATCTGGAAGGCTACGGCTGCGCGGGCATGAACAACGTCGAGTACGGGTTGATCATGCAGGAACTGGAGCGCGCCGACTCGGGCTTGCGCAGCTTCGCGAGCGTGCAGGGCGCGCTGGTGATGTACCCCATCCTGACCTACGGCAGCGAGGAACAGAAGCAGCGCTGGCTGCCGCGCTTGCAGGCCGGCGAGGCGATCGGATGCTTCGGATTGACCGAACCCGGCTTCGGATCGAATCCCGCGGGCATGCTGACTCAGGCCCGGCGCGCGGGCGATCGCTGGGTGCTCAACGGCGAGAAGACCTGGATCACCAACGGTTCGATCGCCGATGTTGCCGTCGTGTGGGCGCGAACCGAAGATGGCATTCGCGGATTCCTGGTGGAACGTGGCACGCCGGGCTTCACGGCCGCTGACATTCACGGGAAACTGTCGATGCGGGCCTCGGTCACCTCGAGCCTTGCCTTTACAGATTGCCGCCTGAGCGAGACCGCGATGCTGCCCAAAGCCAAGGGCCTCAAGGCCGCCCTCAGTTGCCTGACCCAGGCGCGCTACGGCATTGGCTGGGGCACGATCGGCGCGGCGATGGATTGCTACGAAACCGCGCGCGCCTACAGCATCGCGCGCACGCAGTTCGACGGGCGGCCGATCGCCAGCCATCAACTGGTGCAGGAAAAGCTGGCCGGCATGATCACCGAGATCACCAAGGCGCAACTGCTGGCGCTGCATGTGGGGCGGCTGAAGGACCGCGGCCAGGCCGACCCGGCCCACATCTCCATGCTGAAGCGCAACAACGTCACCATGGCGCTCGATTGCGCCCGCACGGCTCGCGACCTGCTCGGAGCCAACGGAATTGTGGACGAGTATCCGATCATGCGCCACATGTGCAACCTGGAAACGGTCAAGACCTACGAGGGAACGGACCACATCCATGCGCTGGTGATCGGGGAGCGCGTGACTGGCATCGCGGCGTATAAGTGAGCGTGTGCTGTCGCGATTGAGCGATCCTCAACCGGCCTTCTGTGCTTTGACCACCCAAAACGCCCCGCCGAATCCACGCACGCGCGTCCGCTCCAGTTTTTTGGACGCGTCGTTCATCCGAAGCGCGAAGTTCGAAACGCTGCCGGATCATCCACGAGCAAAGGGCTGCGGGCCCGAAACGGCTCGGCGTACTGCACGCCGGTGAGGCTGCCGATGTAGCGGTCTTCGGCGTCGTACTTGTCAATCAGGCTTGCCTGGTCGCCCCTGAACACGGATTCGTAGGCGCGAATCGCGGCCAGCTTCACGTCGTACACGTCGCTGACATCCACCGCGAAATCGAATCGGTCCCAAGCCGGCTCCATCCGGCAGTGCCCGAAGAAAAGCCGCCCGATCTCATGTGGACTCGTTTCTTTCAGCCCTGCTCCGGCCGGGATTTCGTTCCATTTCGGGAGGCGCGCGTAAAACACGCCATGGATCACGATTTCGGTCACGGCCTTGTGGTCGGGGTGTACGCCCGAGCCCAGGGTCGTAAACACCATGCGCGGCCGGTATTCCCGCAGCAGCCGGGCAACCTGGATCCTGGCTTCCACGGTGTCGCTGATGAACCGGTCTTGCAGCGTGAGGGTTTCGCGATCGACTCCGAGAACCTCAGCCGCGGCAAGTGCCTGCTTATGGCGTTCTCCACGTGGCGCGTGCCGCGCCGGTTCTCCCTCGCAGAGATCGACGAAGAGGACGGACAAGCCCTTTCGGACGAGCTTAACCGCCGTGCCACCCATGACGACTTCCAGATCGTCGGGATGCGCGCCGAATGCGATGACGTCGTAATGTTGATCTCGCTTCACGTTGTCAGAAGACAAGCACCTGATCGGCTGCCGCCGTCCATGCGGCGAGCTCATCCATCGTGCTGCGATGTGCGCCTTCCGCCAGCATTTCCGCTTTGATGCCCCGGCCATCCATGCAAGTACCGCACACGCCGATATGAGCCCCCTTGGACTTCAGGATCTTGAGCATCCGCTCCAGGTTGTAGTACCCGTCCGGCGTCTTTTGTCCCGCAACGGCGCAGGCGGCCGCGTCACCGAGCAGAAAGACAGACGCCGTTGTCCCTCCCGATTTCGTCAACGCAATCGCGAGCCGTAATCCGTTATAGCTGCGCTCGGTGCCGTAAGGCGGATCGTTCAGGATGAATAAGTAGTGCATAGTTCCTTGCTGTTCCTCCGCAGTATGCTGCTGCCAGATTTGCCCTGCCAGATACGGATAACGCGCCGGGCACGCGAGTTCATCGACAGGGGCGCGGGCGGTCCCGAGGACTGGCCTCTCCTGCCGTTGCACCGCTTCAAAGCGATACAGGGATCCCGTACAGTCTGCCGCCCGCCCGGAGCAGCGCGCCGTAGATTTCGCGTTTCCACCCGGGACTGGAAAGCCACCATTTTTCAAACAGCACTTTCCCCATGTGCCAGGTACGGCCCGCTTGCTGCAATTTGACTTCGGGCGCAGGTTGCGCATAAAAATTGCCCGCGGCGAATCCCGCGATGCCCCCGCCGGCTTCAAGCATACAGTAACCCCTGCCGCCGAAGCTAGCCGCGGGTTTGCGGCCCTCGATCTCGCTGGCGATCCGTTCCGCGACGACTTCCGCCTGCGCGTGAGCGAAGACGCCCGCCTTGGGAAGCAGCAGCGGCACATCCGCTTTCCATCGCCCCGGGATCGGCACCGCCGTTACGTCGCCGATCGCGAACACACGCTCGGCGGATGTCTCCAGCGTCTGCGGGTTTGCCGGAACCCAACCGGCGGCATTCACCAGAGTGGTTTGCCGCAGTAGCTGCGGCGCCTGGTGAGGCGGAACCGCCACGATGAGGTCGAACGGCCCACTCGTTATTTGTTGAAATTCAACGGTCTTGGCTCCTGCGTCGATTCTCTTCAACGAATGGAGAGGATGAAACTCGACGCCCTTGGACTGTAAGAGTTGCTCCACTGCTTGGCCGAGCTGCGGACCCGCCACCGGCATGGGTTGGGCCTCCGGAGTGAACAAGTGAATCTCGACCTTATCCTGAAGACCTCGCTTGTGGAAGTAGTCCGCGATCAACATGGCTCCTTCATGCGGTGCCGCAGGGCACTTGTAGGGCGTCGCAGCGACCACCAACGCGATGCGGCCGCCCGCGAAACTTTTGAGCCGTTCGTGCAACTGGGCTGCGCCGCCGGCGGTGAAGAAGGTCTCGGAGGCTTGCGCTAGGCCCGGAATCGATTCCGGGGCGAGCTCTGCTCCCAGGGCGATGATCAGGTAATCGAAGGGCAGTTCGCCGAGACCGGTTCCAACTTTCCTGCCTTGCACGTCAATGGTCTTCACGGGGCTGAGTCTCACCTCGACGCGCGGGTCCACGAGGGACTGCAGCGGACGGCGAATCTGGCCGGAGGTGCGGTCGCCGGTCATGAGCCACAGAAAGGAAGGCGCGAAAGCATGCTCGGCGTTCCGTTCGATCAGGACAACCTTGTGTTCGGCTGTCAACTGTCTTCGCAGCCGGTTGGCGGCGACGATGCCCCCGATGCCTCCGCCGAGGATCACAACAGTTTTTGACGCCATCAGGTGCCTCCACTCGCTCCACCGGAAGACCGCTGGACTTCCATTCGGGGAACCCCTGCTCGAAGCGGAACGCCCGCCGTCCGTGCAAGCGGAGCAGAGCCACGGCTTCGTCGGCGAGCACGCAGTACGGACCCCTGCAGTAAGCCACAATCTCCTGTCTTTTCGGCAATTCCTTGAGACGCGCTTCGAGTTCCGGCAGCGGTATCGAGCGTGCGCCCGCGATGTGTCCCGCGGCGTACTCCTCGGCGGGCCGTACGTCCAGGACGAAGGTGCCGCCTTGCCGCAGCCTGCGCTTCAAGCCTTCGATCGTCACCGCCTCCAGCGAGTCGCGATGCGCCAGGTACATGCGGACCAGGTGATGCACGTCGGGCAGACGGCGCTCGCCTAGCTCCCGGAGCGCTTTCCACAACGTAAACACACTCTCGTCAGCAAGCCGGTAGGTGACGTGCAAGCCGGTCTTGCGGACTTCGACCAGCCGGGCGGCCCGGAGAACTTGCAGATGCTGCGACGTGTTCGCGACCGACATGCCCGCCAGGCGCGCCAGGTCTTCCACGGTGCGTTTGCGCTGCGCCAGAAGCTCCAGCAACTCCAGGCGGCGCCCGCTCGCCAGGGCCCTGCCGATCCGGGCGAAGTGCTCGAAGAGTTCTGCTTTGAATTCGCGCGGGACCGCCATCTATTCAAGTATTCAATCGCTCTGTTGAATAGTTGTCAAGCCGGCTCGCGGACAAAGGTTCCCGGCGGCTGCGGCCCGCCTTACTTGCTGTCTTTCCTGGCGCCGCCGACGCTTTCGGTGTAGTGCTGCAGGTCCTGCTCGCCCTCGACGCAGGCGTACTCGAGGATTTCGTAGTCCGGCTCCAGGTTGCGGCCGATGGGAAAGGCAATCTTCCAGGGCCGGGTGTAGACCTGGGGATCGTTCATGGTCGCCTCATACTGGATCGTGTTCTCGTCGGTGGGCGTAAAGCGCTCCACTACGCGCAACCGATCGCTCTGGAAGTTGCCGGCCATGTCGAACCAGGTGCGGCCGTTCAGGTTCGCGGTATCCACGACGAGCGTGTCGCCTTCCCAATGGCCGCGAGAGTCGCCCTGGAACATCTTGATCGACTGATCCGGATGGAAGCGGCCGTCCAGGTGAATCAGGCGGTAGGCGTGAAAGGCCTCGAAAAAGAAAACGACGGCGCCTTCCGGCTGCAGGATCTGGAATCCGAAGGGCGTATAAATCTGTCGGGGAACGCCGGAAAGGAAGCAGTGCGCTTGCGGGTCATCGGCCAGGTGATTGTCGAAGATGTCCTTTTTTTTGGCCGCCGCCCACGGCTGATAGGGGATCTTGCCATCCGGAGGATCGACCACGACGCCGGGGCCGGCGGGAATCTCAAACGTGGCTTCCTTGTGCTCCTCGAGGTCGAATGCCGTGAAGAACACGCGTGTCTCCCAGTAGCCTTGGATGTCGGGTATGCCGTCAGCGAAACGCCTCACCGGTCCGGTTTTCGGAGCCGCTTTCCCCTTGACGGCTCCGCCGTTGCCCTTGCCCGCTCCACCCTGACCGGCGAGGGGAATTTGCATCGCGAGCGTCCCGGCGATCACGGCGGCGGCCAGCACCAGCCAACTGCCGTAATGGTTGCTCATTTGTACACCTTCCTGCCGGTGTCTTCCAGATACACGTGGCATTCGTACTCGAACAGTTGCGCGTCCGGCTCGCGATGCAAGTACAGCGGCATGCGGATGGTCCACGGCCGCGCGAAAACCTCCGGATCGGTGATGGTTGCTTCGTAACGCAGTTCATCGGGCGCGACGCGCGTGAAGTGCTCGATGACGCGCATCTTTTCGCCGTGGAAATTCCCGGACATGTCGAGCCAGGTTTCCGCGTTGAAATTCGCCACGTCCACGACGAGCGTCTCGCCTTCCCAGCGCCCGCGCGAGTCACCCATCCAGAAGGCGGCGTCGGCATAGTGGCCTTTGTTGCCCAGGTAAATGGTGCGCGTGGCGTGGGCGAACTCGGAGGCGATCGCGATGTAGTCTTTGGTCTGGAAGATCTGGAAGGGATACGGCAAGTACATCAGGCGCGGCACGCCCGGCAGGAAGCACTTGTTAAGCGGATCCGCCTGCTCGCGGTTCTTGAAGTTTTCGTCCCGCTGCTTGCGCGCCGGTTCGGTGTAGGGGATCTTGCCGTCCGGCGGATCGACGATCACGCTATGGCCCGCGCGGATGCCGTAGGATGCGCCGTGCGCCTCCAGCGACCCCCAAGCCGTGTTGCGTGCGCTCCAGATTCCTTGCAGATTCGGATGGCCGTCCTTGGTGCGCGGCGCCTTGTAGGCGGATCCCTTCTGCTGGCTCACGGCCGGAAACGCCGCAAGCATCAGCCCGGCGGCAGCGGCCCACACGAACCTCACCTCTGCGGATCTCCTTCGCGCACGGGAGCGCCGTCGTTGGCCGATCCGGTGAACATGCGCTTGCCATCGGCGGTCAACACCGAGCGCGCGTTCATGGTCGGCGAACCGTCCTTGGCGCGGAATCCGTCCACGGTCACCTCAGTGCCCTTGGGCAGGCTGTTGCGCGTCCAGCCCCGCCGGAACAGGCCGTTCGGCGGAGCCGTCTCGCAGCGCCACGTTGTGACGTTGCCCTTCTCATCGGTGACATCCACATGAATCCAGGAATGAGGGTTCACCCAATCCACCTTATTGATCGTGCCCTTGATCGTGATCGGCTGGTTGGCGTCGTACTCGGCGGCAAAGGAATGGTGGGCCTGTACAGACAGCGGGGCAAGGCCCAGGCAGAACACGAGTGGGCGAAGCAAGATCCGCATGATGACGAGTCCTCCCTACTGAGCCGTGGCGGTTTCCGGAACGGTGATCGGCTCGAGCTGTGACAGGATCTCCTCTTTCCGGTGCTCCCACCACGGCGGCAGGTGCAACGTCGTGCCGAGTTTCTCTCTGGGCTCGTCCTTCTCAAAGCCGCCTGGAACATTGCAGCAGCTCTCTATCAGAATACCGCCCGGGCAGCGGCAGTACATCGAATGGAAGTAGAAGCGGTCTTTGATCTCGGAGGCATCCGTGTAGCCGAGCTCTTCGTAGATCTCCTTCTGCCGGGTGAGCGCCGCGTCGTCGGCACCCCACAGCGCGATGTGATGGACCGTGCCCGCGCCGAAGGTCCAGCTTCCGGCCGCCTTCTCCGGCTCGACCACCAGCGTGACGGTTTTGTTCACGCCGCCCGATCCGGTTTCGAAGCGGATGTAGGGGCCTTCTTCCCCGGTCTTGCGAAAGCCGAGAGCTTCGGTGAAGAAGCGCTCCGTTTCCGGCGCCTCGCGCACCGACAGGATCGTGCCGTAGAAACCGCGCACGGCGGTGTCTTTCTTGATCTCCGGGGTTTGCCAGGGCTCGCGCTTGTCGGTGGGTTCCTCGAGCACTTCGTAAAACAAGCCGGCCGGATGCTTGAAGCGGATGAAGGACTGGCCGAAGCGCTCCAGCACCGGGCTGTGCTCGATGTTGTGGCGGTCGAAGTGTTCCGCCCAGAAGGGCAGCGATCCCTTGGGGACGGTAAATGTCGTCGCTTGGACCTGGCCGGAACCGGGGCGTCCCGGCTTGCGGCTATAGGGGAACGTCGTCATCACCGAACCTGGCTCGAGATTGGCGTTCGAATAGTACAGGTGATAGATCGGGATGGAACCATCCATCAGGACGGTTTGCTTGGCCATGCGCAGGCCGACGATCTGGGTGAAGAACTCGACGTCTTCCTGAGCGCCGCCGACGCACGCCGTGATGTGATGGTAGCCAGTGAGGGGGTATTCCATGCTTTCTCCTGAGAAACGAATTGCCTAGTGCAGTGCAGCTCCGCGGACCTGCTGAGGTCCGATGATATCACCGATGTTGGAGGCCGTGTTAACGCGCGCGGTCGAAAACAAATCCGAGATGGTCGCACGCATCCACCGGCTAGCCGGATCATGCGTGTAACGTTCATGCCAGTGTTGCATGATGTAATAGGCTGGCACGTCGACTGGCAGAGGCAACAACTTCACCTTCGCCGTGGTGGCCAAGTGCCGCGCGAGCTGTTCGGGCAGCGTGACCAGGTAGTCGAGCGTCGTGATGATGCTGGCGATGCCCAGGAAACTCGGAACGGTAAGGCCGATCTTACGCCGGATGCCGCTGGATTCGAGCGACCGCTCTACGATGCCGTGGCCGGTCCCGCAGGTGGCGATGGCCAGGTGCGTCTCGTTTTCGAACTCCTCCAGGCTAAGCGTGTTGCCGATTCTGGGATGATCGCGGCGCAGTGCGCACACGAAGCGTTCCTTGAACAGGCGCTGCTGGCAGAAGCCCGCGCCCATGGGGGGGATGAATCCGATCGCCAGGTCCGCTTCCCCGGATTCCAGCAGACCCGGCGTCGCCTCGGAGATCCGCCGCAGCACGATCTGCACGCCGGGAGCGGACTCGGCCAGCCGCTTCATCAACTTGGGCATCAGCGTGACTTGGGCGATATCGGTGGAATGAATCGTGAAGCTGCGCTCGCTGGTGCGGGGGTTGAAGACCACGTGGTGCCCCAGCGCGGCGTGCAGCAAGTCGCCGGCGCGTTGCAGCAACCGGATCAACTCGGTGGCATGCGGGGTGGGCTCCATGCCGGTCGAAGTGCGTACAAACAGCGGATCGTTGAAGTGGCGCCGGAGCTTGGCCAGGCTCATGCTGACCGCGGACTGGCTGAGGTTCAGGTTATCGGCGGTTTGCGAGACGCTGCGCGTCCGGTTCAACTCGCTCACGATGGCCAGCAGCTTGAGGTCGATGTTGGTCATTCTCCGACCAGGCTGGGAACGAGCATAGCACAGAATTGCATGCAATCCAAGGAGACGGGAATGGGCGCGGGAGACGCGAATGGTTGCCGGGGCATGCGAAGCCTCCAGTTTTTTTCTTTTAGTGCGCCGGAGCCTGGATCCTTGCATGCAAAGCATGCAAACCCGGAAGGCAGGACGCAGTTCAGAGGTAATTTATCAAGATTTCTGATACACCCTATCAGCGGGTCTTGATTGCGTTCACGTGCTCACTTGACGCAAAATGCCATGAGCGCTTCGCACGGGGACTGTGAAGCAGGGGGTATTCATGAATTTCAGACGAATCTCAGCACTCGGTTTGTTGTGCCTGGCTTGCTGTTCCACGTTATTCGGACAGGCTAACGTCGGCTCTATCACGGGCACCGTGCTGGATCAGAGCGGAGCGGTCGTGCCGAATGCTCCGGTTGAGATCCGCAATATCGCTACCGGGGCCCTGTTCAGCGCGGGTGCCTCGGCTACCGGGAACTTCTCGGTTTCGGTCCCGGTGGGCACTTATGAGCTGACGGTCTCGGTCACGGGCTTCAAGAAATTTGTCCAGACGGGCATTCCGGTGGTTGAAGGGCAGGCTACGCGGCGTGACGTCCAACTCGAAATTGGACAGGCAACCGAGTCGGTGACGGTTACGGACGTCGCGCCGCTGCTGAAGACGGAAGGCGGTGACGTGAGCTACCGGGTAGCCTCGTCAACGGCCAACCAACTACCGGTTCTGCAGATCGGCGGCCCTGCCGGCCTCGGCGCCATCCGCAGTCCACTCGCGATGGCGGTCGTGCTGCCGGGCGTCCAGCTCAACACGGCCGGGTTCCAGACCTTCGTGGTCAACGGACTGGCAGCCAACAGCCAGACCTGGACGATCGAGGGTCAAGACGCCACCCCTACGCTTTGGCGCGGCGTTACGTCCAACCGCGGCCAGGGTGGCGTCGATGCCATTGAGGCTATGACGATGCAGACCAGCAACTTCTCGGCCGAGTTCGGGAAAGCGGGCGGGGCGGCCATCAACTTTACGATGAAGTCCGGCACGAATCAGTTTCACGGCTCGGCGTACGACTACTACGTCAACGAGTTTCTGCATGCTGGAACGCCCAACACAGACTGGATCGACCAGAGTAATGCGGCCAACAACCGGCGCTACGACTACAAGAGCGGTGAGCATATCCGCAATCGGCAGCGCCGCAACGACTACGGTTTCACCGTCGGCGGACCCATTTCGATCCCCAAGGTATATGACGGCCGCGACAAGGCATTCTTCTTCTTTAACTTCGAGCAGTTCCGGGAGACACAGAAGGTCGCCACTACGCTGGCCACGATGCCAACTCTGGAGTATCGCGTCGGCAACTTCAGGAACTCTGGCTGCAACACTTTCGATCCGGCCACTCTGACTTGTACGTTCCGTCAGTCGATCACACTGGGAGGGCAGCCCGCTGTGGATTCGGCGGGCAACCCGGTGGTGATCGGCGGCGTGTATGATCCGGACTCCTACCGCATTCTGAACGGCTTCCCGGTTCGGACCCAGTTTCCGGGCAATCAGGTTCCGGCGAGCCGGCTGGATCGAGTTACAACGAAAATTCAAGACCTGTTCCCGTTGCCAACCAACAACAACCTGGTCAACAACTACAATGTGGCCCCTTACGACAACTGGCGCCGCATGACGATTCCGTCCATTAAGCTTGACTACAACCTCAGCTCGACGCTGCGCATATCGGGTTACTGGGGCCAAACCATCACGAACCAGAACAACGCCAACGGGTTTCTGTTCGAGCAGTTCCCATGGACCTCTTCGCAGAGTACGCCGTATCGCAACCATACCATTCGTATTAACGTCGACAAGACACTGACGCCCACATTGATTCTGCACGTTGGCGCCGGCTACTTCCATCAGAAGGAGCCCAATGTCGCCCCCCAGTTCGATCAAACCAAGATCGGGCTTCCCGGGGCTGGCGCGATCAACGCATTTCCCTACCCGAATGCCTTTCCGACGATCGGCGGCGTGTTCGGCCAGGCCGGCCTGTCCAGCCCCACTTGGGGCGGCTTTAGCCCGCTTGTCGGAGTCGGCTTCGACGCCATCGCCTGGGAACAGAAACCCACGGGTAATGTAAGTCTGACATGGGTCAAAGGCAACCACACTTACAAATTCGGCGGCGATGTAACACTCCAGGGCTATCCGACGCACAACCGGTGGCGGGCCAATGGCAATTTCGTCTTTGGTCCGACGCCATCCGGCAACCCGTGGGAGGATGGCCAGGCACTCAACATCCCTAACCCGACGGGTTTCGTGTACGCCAGCTTTCTGTTGGGCCAACCCGCTCAGGTTCAATTGGCACAGCAGACCTTTACCCGCCTCGGCGGGCATGCTTGGGCGCTGTTCGCGCAGGATAATTGGAAGCTGACGCGGAAGCTGACTGTCGAATACGGACTGCGCTACGACTTTCAGACCTACCTGCGCGAGCAGCATGGCCGACTGGCGAATGGTTCCTTCTCGACGCTCAATCCGACGGTCGGCCGGCTGGGCGGCCTGTCGTATGAACAGACCTGTAATTGCCGCCACTCTTCAAACTATCCATTTGCGTTCGGTCCGCGTGTGAGCCTTTCCTACCAGATCACATCGCGAACCGTATTCCGCGCCGGCGCAGGCATTAACTATAATGTGGTGCAGACGCCGGCCGGTAACAACTTCAGCGTCGGCGACAACTACATCATCGACGGTCCAGGGTACGGCCTCACGGCCATGCCGCAGGGTTTCCAGAATGGAAACCAATTCTATAAGGGCAACCCCTACGGCAATACCGAGGTGATATGGCCGGTATTCGATCCGGGCCGTCTGCCGGCAAGGAGCGGTGGGTTGCTGCCACCAGCCAACAACGTCAGAATCTTTCACCCGAATTCCCGACCTGGGCGCATTACGCAATGGAGCGTGGGTATCCAGCATGAGGTGATCCGCAACTTGGTGATCGAAGCCAGCTACGTCGGCAACCGCGGGGTGTGGTTCTACTCGCCGCTGCTTGACACGATGTCGGCCAACACCCTGGGTGGCGGACAGTTGGCGCGCTACGGTCTGGACATTCGCAGCGCGTCCGACCGGCAGTTGCTGACCCAAGTCCTCCGCAACAATCCCGCGGCGGCGGCAAGAGGCATCGGCCTGCCGTACTCCGGATTCCCGGACACGCAGCAAATCGGGCAGGCGCTTCGCCCAATTCCGCAGTGGAACACACTGCTCCCGTATCTGGGACCCAACCGTGCCAACAGTTGGTACGACTCGCTTCAGTTTCAAGCCACCAAGCGGTACTCGCACAATCTGGACTTGACGGCGAACGTGACTTGGGCGCATGGAATGGCCTTGGGCGCCAACTCGGATACGGATTTCTTCCTGCTGGGACGCCCGCAGGTGACCGATCCATTCAACCGCGGCATCAACAAGCAGTTGAACCAGCTTGTTCCTCCTTTGAAAACGGTAATTGCCGGCACCTACACGACGCCAGGCTTCCGCGGGGATCCTCGTGGGCTGATGCGCATGGCATCGGTTGCGCTGAAGGACTGGCAGCTCAGCGTCGTCTTGCAGTATCAGAGCGGCGACCTTTTGACGGTGCCGAACTCGAACAACCAGCTTTCGCAGCAGTTGCGCATCAACCTGCCGAATGCAGGCTCGCTCGGCGCCGGCGTAGCGAACTACAACCCGTTTAACTACATTCCCGGCGCTCCGTTCTTCCGTACTGGATTCGATCCCAACGGCGATTTCGATCCGCGGGCTTACAATTCCGCGACCCCGACTTCTGTGAGCGTCCTTTCCGGCTACCTGGGCTCGGATGGAAAGTGCAGGATTGGAAGTGAAACGGCAGCTAGCGCCGTAACCGATGCTTGCGCGTGGAGCAACCCGGCTGCCGGCGAGTGGGGCGTTACGGCTCCGTACCTGGAAGGATTCCGCTGGCGCCGGCGTCCCCAGGAGGCCTTCAACATCGGCCGCAATTTCCGCATGGGTCCGGAAGGACGCTATGTGCTGAACATCCGCGCCGAGTTCCAGAACATCCTGAATCGGATGTTCTACAATCCGCCATCCACCGCGAGCCCGTTTGCGCCGGTCGGAACGACGACGCAGCGCGGGCAGGTCATCCCGACCAGTGGATACGGTGTCGTTAACACGTTGAACGGTTTAGGCTCCTACCCGCGGCAGGGCACGATCGTCGCACGTCTGACCTTCTGAGAGCATGCGGGGCTGCGCGCTTGGAAGAGTCGCCCATACAAATCAATTGAGTTGATACGCACTATCAGGTTTTCTCTATTGCTCCAGACGGCGCTTGTGGGACAAAATTCTTCGACGGGTATTTTCTGTCTAGAGGGGATCGCATGTCTGAGAAGCAGGCTTCCGTGTTCAGGATTGTAGTGTTAACTCTGCTCGCCGCTGTCAGTGTGCTCGGGCAGGCCAATGTGGGCCAGATTACCGGCACGGTCCGGGACCAGACCGGCGCCGTGGTGCCTAACGCCCCGGTCGAGGTTCGCAATAGCGCGACGGGTGCGGTAATCAGTGTCGGCGCGTCGGAAACCGGCAACTTCGTGGTCCCGGTGCCGGTCGGGACGTATGAGCTGACGGTAGCCGTGGCTGGGTTTAAGCAGTTCGTCCAGACGGGCATTCCGGTGGTCGAAGGGCAGGCCACGCGCCGCGACGTGCAGCTTGAAGTGGGGCAGGCCACCGAGTCCATCACAGTGACCGATCAGGCCCCGTTGCTCAAAACGGAGAGCGGCGACGTAAGTTACCGCGTAGCTACGTCGATGGCCAACCAACTGCCGGTGCTTCCGGTGGCCGGTGGCGCTGGGCTGGGCAATATTCGTAATCCGCTTTCGATGACCACCCTCTTACCGGGCGTAAATTTTGAGCCCAGCGGGTTCGACACGCTGGTAGTGAACGGACTGCCGGCGAACAGTCAGACCTGGATGATCGAGGGCCAGGATGCCACGCCCACCTTGTGGCGAGGCGTCACGTATGATCGCGGGCAGGGCGGAGTAGACGCCATCGAGGCTATGACTGTGCAGACGAGCAACTTCGCCGCCGAATTCGGCAAGGCGGGTGGCGCTGCGATCAACTACGCCATGAAATCCGGAACGAATCAGCTTCACGGTTCGGTGTACGACTACTTCGTGAACGAATTTTTGCACGCTGGCACACCCAACACGGATTGGATCGACCAAAGCACCGCTCAAAACAACCGGCGCTTCGATTACAAGAGTGGCCAACACATCCGCAACACGCAGCGCCGCAACGACTACGGATTCACCATAGGCGGTCCCATCGCGATTCCGAAGGTCTACAACGGTCGGGACAGGTCCTTTTTCTTTTTCAACTTTGAGCAGTTCCGTGAGGACCAGAGGATCGCCACAAGCTTGGTCACTGTGCCCACGTTGCAGTATCGTGCCGGGAACTTTACGGCGGCCGGATGCAATGACTACGACACCACGAACCTGGTCTGCCGGTTCCGCCAACCGATCACGATCGGCGGCCAGCCGGCCGTGGACGCGGCGGGAAACCCGATTATCAACGGGGGCATTTACGATCCCAGCACTTACCGGATCGTGAACGGGTTCCCTGTCCGGGATCTGTTTCCGAATCAGCAGATACCGCTGACCAGCATCGACCGGGTCGCAAAAAACATTCAGGACCTGTTCCCGCTGCCGACCAACAACAACCTGACCAGCAATTACAATGTTCCATCCTACGAGAACTTCCGGCACACCACGATCCCTTCGATGAAGTTCGACCAAGTCCTGAGTTCGAAGCTGCGCATCTCGGGATACTGGGGCATGCAGTTCCAGAACCAGAACAATGCGAATGGCTTCCTGTTTGATCAGTTCCCGTGGACCTCTTCTCAGAAGACACCTTACCGTAATCACACTGTCCGTATTAATTTCGATGCCACGCTTACGCCGACGCTGCTGCTGCACATTGGCGTGGGTTACTTCCATCAGCGGGAGCCCAACGTGGCTCCGACGTACGATCAGAAAAAGATCGGCTTGCCAGGCCAGGGTGAGATTAATGCGTTCCCTTATCCGAACGCGTTTCCGACCATAGGTGGACTCAATTCTGCTTCCGGGGGGTTCAGTCCAGCCGTCGGTGTTGGCTTCGACGCGGTTACCTGGGAACAAAAACCAACCGCCAATCTGAACATGACCTGGGTCAAGGGCAACCACACTTACAAGTTTGGCGGGGACCTGACACTGGAAGGCTGGCCGACACACAACCGCTGGCGCGCCAACGGCAACTTCTTGTTCGCGGCGCAGGAGTCTGGCAATCCTTGGACCGACGGCCAGGCGCTGAACATTACCAACCCCACCGGCTTCAACTATGCAAGCTTCCTGCTGGGAGCTCCCGACAGCCTTTCGCTGGCGCAGCCGACGTTTACGCGCTTGGGCGGCCATGCCTTTGCATTCTTTGCGCAGGACAACTGGAAAGTGACGCGGAAGCTGACTGTAGAATACGGTCTCCGCTACGACTTCCAGACATATCTGAAGGAACAACACGGGCGGCATGCTTCAGCGTCGTTCTCCACGTTCAACCCGACTGTCGGGCGAAATGGAGCAATCGCTTACGAAGCGACATGCGGATGTACGCTATCTTCGAATTATCCGTTCGCCTTCGGGCCGCGCCTGAGCACGTCTTACCAGATCACGTCGAAAACGGTCTTCCGCGCCGGGTTTGGCATCAACTACAATGTCGTGCAGACGCCTGCTGGAAACAATTTCAGCGTGGGCGATTTTTATCAGATCAACCCGCCCGGATTCGGCATTACTCCGCTGACCAATGGCCTCCAAGGCGGCAACGTGTTCTACAAGGGCAACCCCTACGGCAACACCGAAGTGGTGTGGCCGATCTTCGATCCGGGCCGGCTGCCTCCGCGCAACGCAGGCCTGCTGCCGCCGACGTCGCCTTTTAGCATGTATCACCCCGATTCGCGTCCGGGCCGCATCATGCAATGGAGCGTGGGACTCCAGCACGAAGTCGTCCGTAATCTGGTAATCGAAGCCAGCTACGTGGGCAACCGTGGCGCGTGGTTTTACGCTCCCCTGCTCGACGTCATGGCGGCGAATACTCTGGGCGGCGGGCAGTTGGCACGGTTCGGACTCAATATCAGCAACGCCGCCGACCGCCAATTGCTCACGCAAGTTATCGGCAGCCCTGCGGCGCGGGCCAGAGGATTCGGGCTTCCCTATAATGGCTTCCCGGCGACACAGCAGGTGGGGCAGGCGCTTCGCCCGATTCCGCAGTGGGCCACTGTGAATCCTTATCTGGGACCGTACCGTGGCAACACATGGTACGACGCCTTGCAGTTCCAGGCTACCA